>JBBASH010000013.1:0-10679 GCA_040399305.1 Cyanobium sp. | reverse complement strand
AACAGCCAGCTCCTGAAGCCGCTCCAGCTGTGTTTGTGGCGGGCTACGGCTCAGCACCAGCGGATTTGCTCCCAGAACAGCCAGCTCCTGAAGCCGCTCCAGCTGTGTTTGTGGCGGGCTACGGCTCAGCGCCCTCGGAACCCCCCGGCATCGCCACCAGCATCGTGGTGCCGCCGCTGCCCGTAGGCGAGGCGGGCGATGGCGGTGAATGGGACCTGCTGCGCAGCAAGGTGAGCACCTGGTTCGATGGCGCCGATCTGCAGGGTCGCTGGGAGAGCCTCGGCGGACCCCTGCGGGCCGCTGGTCTGCTGCTGGCGGCGGTCGTGCTGCTGCGGCTCTACTCCGCCCTGCTCGAGACGCTCGGGGACCTGCCCCTTGTGCCCCGCCTGCTCCAGCTGGTGGGCCTTCTGAGCGTGGCGCGCTTCGCCCTCACCAAGCTGGTGCGCAGCAGCGAACGGGAACGGATCCTGACCAGCTGGAATCAACGCTGGAACGACTTCCGCGGCCGGGATTAAGGCCACCCGGCGAGGGGCCGAGGAAGACCGGTTGATAACTTGTGCCGATTGCATCCAACCCGACGGTGACCATTCAACTGGGCCGATCCCGAACCGTGCGCCGCGCCTACGGCATCGATGAGATCGCCCTGGTGCCCGGAGGTCGCACCGTCGATCCGACCATCACCGATAGCAGCTGGAGCCTGGGGGGCATCTCCCGCGAGATCCCGATCATCGCCAGTGCCATGGATGGGGTGGTGGATGTGGCGATGTGCGTGGAACTCACCCGCCAGGGCGCCTTGGGGGTGCTGAACCTGGAGGGGGTGCAGTGCCGCTACGACGACCCCAACCCGATCCTGGACAGGATCGCTGCGGTGGGTAAGGAGGAGTTCGTGCCGCTGATGCAGGAGCTCTACAGCCAGCCCGTCCGGGAAGACCTGATCCGCCAGCGGATCGCCGAAATCAAAGCCGGCGGCGGCATCGCCGCGGTGAGTGCCACCCCCGTGGCGGCCCTGAAGTTCGGCAAGGCGATCGCCGAGGCCGGCGCCGAGCTCTTCTTCGTGCAGGCCACGGTGGTGAGCACCGAGCACATCGGCCCCGAGGGCCAGGCCAGCCTGGATCTCGAGGCCCTCTGCCGCGATTTCGGCGTGCCGGTGGTAATCGGCAACTGCGTCACCTACGAGGTGGCCCTGAAGCTGATGCGGGCTGGCGCCGCCGGCGTGATGGTGGGCATCGGCCCCGGGGCGGCCTGCACCTCCCGCGGGGTGCTGGGCATCGGCATTCCCCAGGCCACCGCCGTGGCCGACTGCGCCGCCGCCCGTGACGAGCACTTCGAGGCCACCGGCCGCTACGTGCCGATCGTGGCCGACGGCGGCATCGTGACCGGCGGCGACATCTGCAAGTGTCTGGCCTGCGGGGCCGATGCCGTGATGATCGGCTCGCCGATCGCCCGGGCCAGCGAGGCCCCAGGCCGCGGCTTCCACTGGGGGATGGCCACTCCGAGCCCGGTGCTGCCCCGCGGCACCCGCATCAAGGTGGGCACCACCGGCAGCCTCGAGAAGATCCTGCGGGGACCGGCCGGCCTCGACGACGGCACCCAGAACCTGCTGGGCTGCATCCGCACCTCGATGGGCACCCTCGGGGCTCGCACCCTGAAGGAGATGCAGCAGGTGGAGGTGGTGGTAGCCCCCTCCCTGCTCACCGAGGGCAAGGTGTACCAGAAGGCCCAACAGCTCGGCATGGGCAAGTAGGGAGGCACCCCATCGGCACGGCTCGGTCTCTCTACGGCACAGCACGATGGCGCTACCCTCAAGGGTGTGGGGGCTACGGCTCGCACACTCCTCACACCCCCCGGCCCGGCGCGCCCGGGCTTTTTGTCTTCTCCCTCCCGGAGCGGCGGTCCCGGGCCCGACAAAGCCTTCCCCCTGCGGCATGCCTTCCGTCTGCGGCATGGCTTTCTGCCCGCGACAAGACCGATGGGGCAGCCCCGCCCCGCCGTTTCCAACGGCCTGCAACGCTCGGTTTCAACCCGAGTGAGCGGATCAACAAGGTTGCTAGATTCGCAACAATGTGAACCAGCCCTGTATGTCCAGCTCCGCCGCCGTCACCGACGCCTCCTTCGAGCAAGACGTCCTGAAGAGCGACGTGCCCGTGCTGGTGGATTTCTGGGCCCCCTGGTGCGGACCCTGCCGGATGGTCGCTCCGATCGTCGATGAGATCGCCAAGGAATTCGAGGGGCAAATCAAGGTGTTCAAGCTCAACACCGATGAGAACCCGAATGTGGCCAGCCAGTACGGCATCCGCAGCATCCCCACCCTGATGCTCTTCAAGGATGGCCAGAAGATCGAAACCGTGGTCGGCGCTGTACCCAAGAGCACGCTCCACACCACGATCACCAAGTACGTCTGAGTCCCGGTCCCGACGCACACCCCCTGTCCCTGACACTCCCACACAGCCCGGAACCCACCCACGGGCGAAGTCCGCTTGAGGTTCTGGAGGAACAGATCCAGGGCCACCCGCAGCGTCGGCTGATCGAAAAAGCCGTGGTTTCGCTGCTTGAGGTGGCCCGGCGCGAGAGGGAACTGCCAGAATGGCGGCTGATCAGTGGCGCCCTGGCCGACATCAGTGAGGCCCTGGAGGAATTCCAGCCCCACCGCAGCGTGCGCAAGATCAGTGTGTTCGGCTCGGCCCGCACCCAACTGGAGGACCCCTGCTACGCCCTGGCGAGGGACCTGGCCGCTCTCGCGGTGGAGGCCGGCTTCGATGTGATGACCGGGGCCGGCGGTGGGGTGATGGAAGGGGCCAACCGGGGGGCGGGCTGCGACCACAGCATTGGTCTGAACGTGGATCTGCCCTTCGAGCAGCATCCCAATCCCTATGTGAGCGGCTGCGGTGGCCGCCTGCTGTTCTTCCGCTATTTCTTCACCCGCAAGCTCTTCTTCCTTCGGGAGAGCGATGCGGTGGTGGTGATGCCGGGGGGCTTCGGCACCCTCGATGAACTCTTCGAGTGCCTCACCCTGATCCAAACCGGCCGCACTCCGCCGATCCCCCTGGTGCTGCTGGCTCCCCCGGGGGATGACTTCTGGACGGTCTGGCGCCAGAACGTGCATCAGGAGCTGGCCAGGCGGGGCCTGATCTCCCCCGAAGATGGCGACCTGGTGATGGAGGCCTCCTGCGCCTCTGAGGCGGTGGCCCTCATCAGTCGCTTCTATCGGGTGTTCCACAGTGCCCAGCCGGGGGAGGATCGAATCGAGCTGCTGCTCAAGGCGCCCGTGCCGCGCAGCCTGCTTCCCGAGCTCAACGACCACTTCCATGACCTGCTCGACAACGGCGCGATTCAGGCGGGCGAAGCCTGTGACGACAACGGCATCCTGAGGCCCTCCCTGCGGCTGCGCTTCGACAAGCGGCGGGTCGGCAGGCTCTATCAGCTGATCGACCACCTCAATGGGCTGGACCTGTCGGAGGCCACCCCCCTGGAGGAGCCTGGTTGTCGCTTCACCCCCCAGGCCAGCCCCACCTGACCCTCCCGCAAGCCTGATCTCCGCCATGCCACGCCTCGGACTGATCGACTACGGCATGGGCAACCTGCACTCGGTGCAGCGCGCCTTTGAACGGCTCGGCGCCGCAGTGGAGCCGGTTCACGACGGCGCGGCAATGGCGGGATGCGATGCCTTGGTGCTGCCGGGGGTGGGGGCCTTCGACCCGGCCATGGAGCGGCTTCGGGAGGGCGATTTGGCCACAGCCCTGCAGCGGGCCTGCGCGGCCGGCCAGCCCCTGCTCGGCATCTGCCTGGGCCTGCAGCTGTTGTTCGAGGCCAGTGATGAGGGCCAAGCCACCGGTCTGGGCCTGCTGGCGGGACGGGTGCGGGCTCTGCCGCGCACTCCGGGCCACCCGATTCCCCACATGGGCTGGGCCCCCCTGCTTCCTGCCGAACCCAGCCCCCTGCTCCCGGCCGATGAACCACCGGCCTGGGTGTACTTCGTGCACTCCTATGCCGCCGATCCCACCGACCCGGCCAGCGTGACGGCGCAGGTGGACTGGGCCGGCACCCCGGTGACCGCGGCAATCTGGCAGGGGCACATCGCCGCCTGCCAGTTCCATCCCGAAAAATCCGGGCCCGTGGGCGAAGCGATGCTGGCGCGGTGGCTGGCCTGGCTGGGGCGGCCGTGAGTCTGCGGCTGAGCGGAGGGCGGCGGCTTCAGAGCCCACCCGGTGACGTGGCCCGGCCCACCGCCTCGCGGGTGCGGCTGGCAGTGATGAACCTGCTGGCTCCGCGGCTGAGGGGATGCCGCTGGCTCGATCTCTGCTGCGGCAGTGGCGTGATGGCCTGCGAAGCCCTGCAGCGGGGGGCGGCGGCGGTGGTGGCGGTGGAGCGCGACCGGCGGGTGGCAGCCGTGGCCCTGGCCAACCTGGAACTGGTGGCCACCTCGCTCCCACCTCCGGCTGCCGTGACGGTGCACCGCCGGGAAGTGCTGCAGTGGCTGGGCTCCGAAAAGTCCTCCCCGTTTGACCTGATCTACTGCGACCCCCCCTACCGGGCGGGGCTGCACGGGGCCGTGGCTGAAGCGGTGATGCGGGGAGGCTGGCTGGCGCCGGAGGGGGTGCTGGTGTGGGAATGCGCTAGCGATGCCCTCCCCTCAGTGCCGCCAGGGTGGCTGGTGCGGGATCAACGCCGCTACGGCGGCACCACGCTAATGCTGCTGGAATCGCAACAAGAGAGTCAGCCCGAAGACAGCGCTACGCCGGTGGATCGGCAAGCGCAGGCTCAGGCGTCAGCCGCCCAGGGCACCACCACGGCGGTACTGGTTCCAGGCGGCCACGAACAGCCCCACCAGGGTCACCGGGATCAGACCCAGAACGATGCCGCAGAGGAGGGGTTCGATCATGGCCAGCAGTCGGGTGGTCGTTCAGGGCACAATTCTCCCACGACCGGGGCTTCCCTGGCGACCCATCGCCACCAACCGTGACCGGCTCCCCCCCTCCCTTCCCGAACGGCCCCGATCTGGGGGGGATCGCCAGCGGCCAGGCCGCCGCCGGGATGGCAGCGGCTGCCACGCCCAACCGCCGCAGCCTGATCACTGCCCTCGTGGTGCTGGCCGCCGTGGCCTGCGCCGTGCTGGCCCTGGTGCTGCTGCAAGCCTCCCGCGCCGACCCTTACACCAGTGCCACCCTGGATCGGGTCGGGTCGGTGGAGGATGGCGGCCGCCTGTTCCGACTCAACTGCGCCGGCTGCCACGGCCTGGCGGCCCAGGGTCTGGTGGGTCCGAATCTCCACGGGGTGGATCGCCGCAAGAACGATCGCCAGCTGATCCAGCAGGTGGTGAGCGGCCGCACGCCGCCGATGCCCCGTTTCCAGCCCGATCCCCAGGCCATGGCCGACCTGCTGGCCTTCCTGCACAGCCTTCCCTCCTGAGGCGCCCCCGATGAGCCTGCAGGTAGTGCTGGTGGAGCCTGCGGGCCCACTCAATGTGGGCAGCGTGGCAAGGCTCTGCGCCAATTTCGGCATCGACGGTCTGCGGCTGGTGTCACCCCGCTGCGATCCCCTCGGCGAGGAAGCAAGGCGGATGGCGGTGCATGGGGTGGGGCTGCTGGAGCGGGCCAGCCTCTGGCCAACCCTGGAGGCCGCCCTCGCCGACTGCGACCGGGTGGTGGCCACCAGCGGCCGCCTGGAGGGCCCGCCTCTCCCCCTGCTGCCCCCGGCCGAGGCCCTGGCCTGGCTGCTGGAGGGATCCGCTTCACCCCAGGCCGATCCGGTGCCCCAGCCGGCGGGGGCGCCGGGCGCCCTGGTGTTTGGCCGGGAGGACCGGGGGCTGGCCAACGGCGAACTGCTTCAGGCCGGCCGGCTGCTGCAGATCGGCACGGGCCCCTCCTATTCCTCCCTCAACCTCTCCCATGCGGTGGCGGTGGTGCTGCATGAGCTGCACACGCTCCGCCGGGGCGAGCGGTCGCTGGCCGCCTCCCCTCCCCCGGCAGCGGCAGCGGCAGCGGCAGCGGCAGCGGGGGCGACGGTCTGGGCCGATCCCTGCCGCCGCCAGGATCTTGAGGCCGCCCTGACCGATGCCGAGGCGCTGCTGCTGGAGGTGGGCTTCCTGCTGCCCCACACCAGCCGGGCCCGGATGGCCAAGCTGCGGGCGCTGCTGCAGCGCGCCCAGGTGAGTGAGAGCGAAGTGGCCCTGCTGCGAGGAATGGTGTGCCAGTTGCGCTGGGCGAGCCGTCGACGGGCCAGCTCAGGATCCGACACGTAGCGTCGGGATCCTTTCTGCTTTCAGACCTTCGTGAGTGTTGGCCGCCCGCCCCGCCGACCCTGGCTCCAGCCCCTGCTGCTGCTGTTGCGTCTGGGCGTGATGGGGGTGGGGCTCGGGGTGCTGGTGAGCACGGCCCTCAAGACCCTCGCCCCCCGGCTGGCCCAGGGCAGCGTGGGCGTGGCCCAGCTGGATGCGGCGCCGCGGGTGGTGGGCGGCCATGGCCTGGCCCTTGGGCGTTTTGAACCCCGCACCGAACTCACCGCCCTGAGCCAGGAGTGGGCGCGACTGGCGGCCGCCCAGAAGGGGCTCA
Source organism: Cyanobium sp. (assembly GCA_040399305.1). Lineage (GTDB taxonomy): Bacteria > Cyanobacteriota > Cyanobacteriia > PCC-6307 > Cyanobiaceae > Cyanobium. Next base: position 4,131 of record JBBASH010000013.1, on the reverse strand, counting down.
CCGCCTCCGGCTTCCTGCTGGTGCTCGACGACGGCCGCTACGCCCAGCTCCAGAGCGACCTGCCCATGCCGGCCGCCAGCTCGATCAAGAGTCCCATTCTCCTGGTGGGCCTCGACGAGCTGGACAGGGGCAAGGTGCGCTGGAACGAACCACTGCCCCTCACCAAGGAGGTGATGGGGGAAGGGGCCGGTTGGATGGCGAACAAGCCCCTCGGCACCCGCTTCCCCTTCTTCGAAGCCGCCACCGAGATGATCCGGGTGAGCGATAACAGCGCCACCAACCTGCTGATCAAACGACTCGGCGGCATCGAGACGGTGAATGAACGCTTCCAGGCGCTGGGCCTACCGGCCACGGTGCTCCGAAACTGGCTGCCCGACCTCAAGGGCACCAACACCACCAGCGCCCGCGACCTCGCCCACACCATCGCCATCGTGGACACCGGCGAAAAGCTCAGCCCCCGCGCCCGCGACCTTTACCGCGAGATCCTTTCGAAATCCAACACCAACACCCTCATCCCCATGGGACTGCTGAAGGGCCTGGGCAAGGGCCAAACCAACACCGATCCCGACGATGACCTGCTCGCCGATGGCATCACCACATACAACAAGACCGGCGACATCGGCATCGCCTACGCCGACGCCGCCCTCATCCAGCTGCCGAATGGCCAGCGGGCCGTGGCCGCCTTCCTGGTGAAGGGCCCCTTCAATGACCCCCGCTCGGCCGAGCTGATCCGCGCCATGGCGGCCACGGTGTCGCGGACGCTGGTGGCCAAACCATGAGCCCCCTGCCTTCCGCCCCTTCCCGCGCCGCAGCCGGCCCATTGCGGCCGGCCCGTTCCCGATCCGCCCAGCGGGGGTCGATCCTCGCCATTGCCCTGCTGGCCGTGATGCTGGCCCGCCCGGTGGCCGCCCAGGATGGGGAGGCTGCCCCCGCCGCTCCTCCCTCCGCAGCTCCCCCCGCTCCAGCGGCCCCCGCCGTGCCCACCAAGCCCCAGAGCGCCCCCACCGTGCTGCGCCGCCAGCGGGTGGAACCCCTGCCTGGGGGCCTGGATGGGGTGTTGCTGGTGAACGACAACAACCCCGAGCTGATCCGCAGCGAGGGGATCCTGCTCTCCGGCTTTGATCCCAGCCGCGGCTGGGATGGTCGGCCGCTAGGGGTGAGCGCCGCCCACCTCAACGTGCCCCTCAATGGCGGCTTCGAGCTCTTCAGCCACCACGTGTTCGCCGGCAAGCGAGAGAGCCTCGATTCCACCCTCTGGCTGGCGGTGGTGGGGGCCCCCCGCGGTGCGGCGCCGGTGAAGCTGCGGCTGCGGGGCGGATCCACCGCGCTCTCCCAGGCCACCGCGCCCGGCCAAAGCTCCGCCCCCTTTCTCCCCCTGCCCCCGCTGATGCTCCAGGAGAGCACCCAGCCGGTGTGGTCGGGTCCCGGCAGCCGGGTGGCCACCGAGCTGCTGCAGCGCAGCCGCAGCCCGGAGCTTCCTAGCGAGTGGAGCCTGCCGGCGGGGATACTCACCCCCCTGGTGGTGCTGCCCCTGCCGGTGCGAGGCCTCGATCCCCTGCTCAACGGTCGCAACCTGCAGCTGCGCCTGGCCAGCGAGGCCCCGGTGGATCTGGCCGTGCTGGCGGCCTTCGGCCCGAACGACCGGCCGCCGGATCCCAGCGTGTGGACCCGCATCCTCGAAGGACCCCTCAGCCCGAAGGAACACGAGCCCAGCCCCCGCGGCGCCAGCGGCCCGATGATCTACTCGCGGGTGAGCGGCGTGCAGGTGGGCAGCACCTGGCGAGGCCGCATCACCGATCCGGGCCGTGCGGTGTTGGCGGCGAGCCGGGCGCCGATCTCCTGGCCGATCGCCTCGCTGGCCAAGGGAAGCATGGGCACCGGCCAAGTGCAGACAGCCGAGCTCAAGGCCTTCTATCCCGGCACCGCCTGGGCCGCCCACGGCAACTACGGCGTGACCTACGAGCTCAGCCTGCCGCTGCGCAACGACACCACCGCCCCCGTGAAGCTCCAGCTGGCGCTGGAATCGCCCCTCAAGCACGACCAGCCCCTCGGCGGCCTGCGCTTCCGGATCACGCCGGCATCGGCGGTGGTGTTCCGCGGCACGGTGGAGGTGGCAGGGCTTGATGGCACCGAGGGCCGGCCGCTGGGTCGCCAGGCCTTCCACCTGGTGCAGCGGGCCGGGCAGCAGGGACCGGCCCTGGGCACGGTGAGCCTGGCGCCGGGCCAAGAGCGCACCCTGCAGGTGCGGCTGATCTATCCGGCCGATGCCACCCCGCCCCAGGTGCTGAGCCTGCTGCCGGTGGAGGCGGCGGCGGGGGCTGGCCCGGCAATGGCGATGCCCAACGGTGCCCCGGCCCCCGGATCCGCTGCCCCGGCAGCCGGGGCGGCTGTGAAACAATCCCAATCACCGCCGTCAACTGCTCCGTGAGTCAGCCCAGGAAGCGCAGGGTCTTCCCCTTCACCGCCATCGTGGGCCAGGAGGAGATGAAGCTGGCCCTGCTGCTCAACGTGATCGATCCGCGCATCGGCGGCGTGATGATCATGGGCGACCGGGGCACGGGCAAGAGCACCACGATCCGCGCCCTGGCCGACCTCCTGCCCGAGATCGACGTGGTGGCGGGCGACCCCTACAACAGCTCCCCGGAGGATCCGGACCTGCAGAGCGCCGAGGTGCGCCAGCGGGCCGAGCGGGGCGAGGCCCTCGGCACCGAGAAGCGCCAGGTGCCGATGGTGGACCTGCCCCTGGGCGCCACCGAAGACCGCCTCTGCGGCACGATCGACATCGAGAAGGCCCTCAGCGAGGGCGTTCGCGCCTTTGAACCGGGCCTGCTGGCCAAGGCCAATCGCGGCCTGCTCTACGTGGATGAGGTGAACCTCCTCGACGACCACCTGGTGGACGTGCTGCTGGATTCGGCCGCCTCGGGCTGGAACACGGTGGAGCGGGAGGGCATCTCGGTGCGCCACCCGGCCCGCTTTGTGCTGATCGGTTCGGGCAACCCGGAGGAGGGGGAATTGCGCCCCCAGCTGCTCGATCGCTTCGGCATGAGCGTGGAGGTGCGCACCGTGCGGGATCCGGAGCTGCGGGTGCAGGTGGTGGACCAGCGCACCAGCTTCGATGCCGACCCCGACAGCTTCAACGACGCCGCGGCAACTGGCCAGGACGCCCTGCAGGCCCTGGTGGTGGAGGCCCAGAACCGCCTGCCCGAGGTGGCCATCGACGACGACCTGCGCATCCGCATCTCGGCGGTCTGCGGCGAGCTGGATGTGGATGGCCTGCGCGGCGACATCGTGACCAACCGGGCCGCCCGGGCCCTGGCCGCCTTCGAGGGCCGCACCGAGGTGAGCGACGACGACGTGGCCCGGGTGGTGGCCTGCTGCCTGCGCCACCGGCTGCGCAAGGATCCGCTCGAGCAGATCGATTCCGGCGATCGGGTGGTGAAGGTGTTCTGCAAGGTGTTCGAGCGGCCCCTGCCGAGTGACCGCAGCGCTTTTCAGCTGGCGTTGGCGGCCTGAAACCTCCAGCGACCCGCGGCCGTGTCGCGGCGCACCTGGGACTGGCTGCCCAGGGCACCTGGAAGGGCCAGCCCGCCGACCAGCGTTGTCGTTGGTCCGTCACCGACCGATGGCAGCCGTCAGCAACCCCGCCCACCCCTTCGCCCAGCCCACGCCCTTGCCCGTGGCCCTGAGCCTCGAGCCCCCGGCCGTTGCGGGCCCGGAGCTTCCCGTGCTCTCGGTGTTCTGCAACCTGCCCATCGGCGAGCCCCACGCCCCCCTCTCCTGGCTGGAGCTGCTGGGCGAACGCTGAGTCCACGGGTGAACCGGTCCCAATCCCGTTCACTCTTAGGGTGTGATCCATTGATCGAAGGGCGCCTGGCCCGCCGCCCGGCAGCACGGCGACACCGCCCTGATCGGAAGAGGCTGCTCGCCTTGGCCTTCCTCGGGATCGCCGCCCCGGGCCTCCACGTGGTTGCGGCCCGGGCCACACCGGAACTGGTGCTGCTCTTGCGCCATGGCCACAAGAGCGGCGAGGCGGGCGACTACAACCTCTCGCCCCAGGGCTTCGAGCGGGCCATCGCGCTGGCCTCCCTCCTACCCCGCTGCTTCGGGCGCCCCAGCCAGATCCGCACGTTC
>JBBASH010000012.1:0-56169 GCA_040399305.1 Cyanobium sp. | reverse complement strand
GCTGGGAATCCTGGGTGAAATCGGGGACGGTATCGCCGAGTTGCAGCGCCATGGCGGAGAGGAATGGATGTGGTTCCACCCTTGCGCCGCGTACTGGGTGGTCGGTGTGGTTTCAGCCAGCCCTACGTGTGCCTCCGGCTACACCAGCGCAAGGCCTGTGCCTCCAGCCCGCGGCGGGTGTGCCCACTCCAGAGCTGCTCGGTTGGGGGTTTGGGCAACACACCACCTAGCGTGAGGCGATGAAGGAGGTTGACAGCCGCTGGCAGCAGCGTTTCGACAACTACAGCCGCGCCCTGCAGGTGCTGGAGCGTGGTGTGGCCCTCGCGGGCCAGCGCCAGCTCTCCGAGTTGGAGCAGCCGGGGCTGATCCAGGGTTTCGAATTCACCCACGAGCTGGCCTGGAAGCTGCTCCAGGACTATCTGCAACATCAGGCATCGAAGCGATCACCGGTTCTCGTGATGCCACGCGCCTTGCCTACCAGAACGGTTTGATCGCGGAGGGAGAGATCTGGATGGCGATGATCAGAGCCCGCAATCTGTCGTCGCACACCTACAACCTGGAGCAGGCGCAGGCGCAGGCGATCGCGGACGAGGTGATCGAGGCGTTCACCCCCGCTTTTCGGGCCCTGCACCAGAGCTTCCTGGCCCTGCAGGCCGACCCGCGATGACGATCACCCCGCCACCCGCCACCCTCGGTGCCACGGGATTGCCCGCCGCGGCGATCGCGGCGATCCAGGCTGTGCTGGCCAGCCACCCGCAGGTGGAGCGCGCCGTGCTCTACGGCTCCCGCGCCCTGGGCCGCCAGCGCGAGGCCTCCGACATCGATCTCACCCTGATCGGCTCTGACCTCAACAACGCCAGCCTGGCCCGGATCGATGCCGATCTCGATGATCTGCTGCTCCCCTGGGTGATCGATCTCTCGGCATTCTCCAGCCTGCGCCATCCCGCCCTGCTGGATCACATCCAACGGGTGGGGGTGGTGCTCTATCAGCGGCCGTGGTCGGGCACCTTGAGGTAGGTGCCCTTACGGACGAGACAGTGGGGATTGCCTACAACCTCGATTGAGAAAGCCATCCAAACCCCAAGCCGCGCATTCAATTGCATAGGGTCTACCCGGCTGGGAAGCCAAGGTATAGGTGCAAGAAACGTAACCATTGCCATCCGTATCCCAGGCCTGACATTGAGATCCGTTGATGTCTTCCTTCATAACATTGGAGACATAGCTATTGAGCTGACCTTCTGCAAAGCTTCTGCCAAAAAAGAATTGACCAATATTGCGACCGACCGTCAGCAATAAAACCATCAAAGCAATGGCTCCGCCCCCGACAAGGCCAAGGATCAGAAAGAGTTTAAATTTACTCATTTGCACAAATAGCCATTGACTATGTGGAGGGATTGGGAAGGCGAAGGGGTCATGAGTTAAGTCAACGCATATTTACTTTACAGCGCTCTTTCGCTCTCTCCAAGCCGTCAAACCCATGCTCAAGGGCGAATGCACACGTTTCTTGACAGTGATTCTGGATGATCGCTGATCAAGGCTTCCACCCCATGTCACATCCCTTGCGCCGCAACCGATTTCCTGATTGCTCAGCTCGCTCAGCGCAGAGCGGGAAGACCCCATGGACTGATACATATGCATCGCTTGAGTCATGGGCATTGACATCAAGTTCCAGTAAGGCTTCGCCCTGTCTGAGTACCAGGTCATTTATAGCTCTGAGGAGCAGTGTGAGGCAGCCCTCTCGCTTGGGGACGATGGAAGCCGTACCGGCCAGAAACGCCTTGGCTACCGCCTCTGCGTCCACTAGGTCATCCTTGACTTTGCGGCGGCGGGCGGAGCGATCAGGCCGGCACCGGGCAGCCGCTCTGCTCCAGGGCCTCCAGGAAGTCGTCGAGCAGCTCCTGGTCGGGCATCAAGGGGATGGGGCGTCCGTCTTCCGGCCAGTCTGCCAGGCAGGAACCGCTGCGGGAATGGCTGTCAACTTTCCCCGTGAGGTTTATGCAGTTCCTGCATCAATTGGAGGCCGATGCCTTGCGTCTTCCACCCGCATCGCCACGCTCGTCGGCAGGTTCGGGCTTTCGGGGTTCACCTCCAGGCTCTGCAGCTGGGGCCGCAGCACCAGATCCATGTCCTCCATTGGGATGGCACCGAGCAGCACCTCGCTGCCCAGCACCATGGCGCCGGTGAAGCAGCGGCGGTTGCCGAAGCGCACCTCCACCGGACCCACATAGGGGACCGTGCGGCGGCGGCCGTCGGCCAGCACCACCTCGCGCCGCTCCAGCTCTGCCAACTCCAGCTGGATCGCCAGGTGCTCCGGGATGCAGAGATGCACCGCGCCTGTGTCCGCCAGGGCCGACACCGGCAGGGGCACCAGCTCCGGCCGGGTGGGGTTGGCGAGGGTGACGCTGCCGCGGATCAAACCCATCCTCCGGTGCCTGGATTCACGCTAGCGACAGCGTTCCCATGGGCTGCCGCTGTGGCCAGCCCCATCGCCAGGCCCCGCTCAGCCCGCCACGGGCTCCTGGGCGTGTTCCGTGCCCTCCTCCACCGCCTGGACGGCCTTGAGCCAGCAGGAGGGCAGCGCTTCACCGGAAGGGAAGCGGAGCTCGGCCTTAGGCCAGGGCTGGGGATCCTGTAGCTCCTCGCCGGCATGGAGGCGCCCCAGCACCCGCGCTTCAAAGGGATCGAACAATTGGGTGAGGTCGAGCACCTCCACCAAAGGGCTGTCGTCGTCGAGCTGGATGGTGAGGAACATGGGGCGTGCTGCCCTGCTGTCGTCAGCGTGGGCTGGGGCCGGCCGGTCGTGCTGGCCCGCGGCGCCAATGCCTCCCCGCCGCAGCATCGCCACGGCGCGCCGACCCCCCTCGGGGCCTCTGCTGGGGCGCACCCGGGCAGACTCCTTCCATCTGCTCTCCATTTCATGCGCGCCGGTTCCAGTCCCCGGCCGCTCCGGTTGGCCCCAGCCCTGCTGCTGATCTGGTTGCTGGCCCTGGTTCTCGCCCTGGTGGGTCTGGGGGGCCAGCCCCTGCGCGACTGGGATGAGGGGATCGTGGCCCGGGTGGCCCTTGAAATCAGCCAGGCCCCCTGGCCCGAGAAGCTCCTGCCCACCTTCTGGGGCGAGCCTTATCTGAACAAGCCGCCGGCGATCCATCTGCTGATCGCCGCCGTGATCGGCCTCTGGCGCGCCGTGGTGCAGGCACCACCGCAGGCCCTACCGCCGGAGTGGGTGGTGCGGCTGGGCCCTGCCCTGCTGTCGGCCTGCCTGCCGCCGCTGCTGGCCTTGGTGCAGCTGCGGCTGCGCCCCGCCGAGCGGGGCACGGCCCTGGCCACCGCCGCCCTCGCCCTCACCCTGATGCCCCTGGCGCGCCATGGGCGCCTGGCCATGCTGGATGGCGGTCTGCTGGTGGCCATGGCCCTGCAGTGGTGGGCCGTGCTGGGCCTTGATCAACGCCTCAAACAACGCCCTAGCCGGAACCTGGGGCTCGCCCTGGTGGCTGGCTTGGCCACCAGCCTGCTGCTGCTGCTCAAGGCCCCCGCCGCCCTGCCGCTGCTGCTGGCGGTCCTGGCCCTGCGCTGGCTGGAGCGGGATCGCCCCCGGCCCCTTTGGCTGCCGGTGCTGCTCGGTCTGGCCCTGGGGCTGCTGCCCGGGCTGGGGTGGCACCTCCTCCATGCGCTCGCGCGGGGGAGCGATGCCTTGGTGATGTGGACCAGCCAGGGCTTTGCCCGGGTGGGTGCTTCCGTGGAGAACCATGGCGGTGGACCGCTGCCCCCCCTGCTGGAGCTGCTCAAGGGCGGCTGGCCCTGGCTTCCCCTCTGGCCGTTCGGTCTCGCCCTGGCCTGGCGCCAGCGCCACCAGCGCCCTGGGTACTGGAGCCTGGGCCTCACCGTGCTCACGGCCCTGCTGGTGCTGCCGCTGCGCACCCAGCTGCCCTGGTACAGCCTGTTGCTGTGGCCCCCCTTCTGTCTGGTCTGCGCTCCGGTGCTGGCCTGGTTGATCCGCCCCGGCCTCTCCAACCGGCCCCCCGCCGCGGGCCTGGCCGCCGCCATCCCCTGGTTCTGGTGTGGTCTGGGCGCTCTGCTGCTGCTGGTCTACCCAGCGGCGGCACTGGGAATCCTGCCCCTGCCGCCGGCCACCCGGCCGCTGCTGCTCAGCCTTGGGGTTGCTTTGCTGGTCGGCGGCGGCCTGCTGCTCGGTCGTGGTCAGGCCGGCCGCACGGCGGGGGGGCTGGTCCTGGTGGGCGGGGTGTGGCTCACCCTGGCCCTGCTGCTGACAGGACCGCTCTGGCTCTGGGAGCTGAACGAATCCTGGCCGGTGGGGCCCGTTGCAGCCCTGGCTCGCCGTCAGGAGGCCGGTGCCGTCGCAGCACCCCTGCTGCTCTGGCGCGAGACCGAACGTCCCAGCCTGAACTGGTACGCCGGACGACGGCTGCGCGCCACAGAAGGCCCGGAGGATCTGCCGCCTTCAGCCCATGGCGAACGCCTGGTCCTGAGCCGTGGCCTGCCGGTGGTCGGCGATCTGCGCTGCGCGCCGATTCAGCTTGCCGGAGATTTTGGCCTTTACCGCTGCCAGCCCTGAGGTACCGCTGGCGGCGATCCGGACGCCCTGCGGCGGGGTTCAACAGAACCCTTGAGCGCTCAGGGTTTCCGCTGCCCTTCGGGGGAATCGCCCCCACTGAGCAGGTTGTCCTTGCTGGCACGCAAGGATTTCCAGAGCTTGCGGATTTCGGCGTAGGCCAATTCCTGGCTCAGCTTTCCGTTGCTCTGCAGGCCCACGATCAGCCCCACCCGTTCGGCGAAGCTTTCCAAATTCTGATGGAAGACCAGCCGCTCCGGTGACCAGTCGGATCCCCGGTAGCTGGCATGGGCCTCCATGGGGGATGCCACGGCCGACCCTGCACTCTGGTCGCCATCGCTTGGGGAGAGCAGGACGCCCTCTTCGTCGTTTGCCACCGCGCACCATCGGGTGGCGTCAAGTTAGCGAGGTGTGCACCGGTTCAAGTCACGGCAGGGTTGGCGTGAGCATCCTCAGGTGACGAGGGCGACAGCGGTTCCGGAGCGGCTTCCCTGGAATAGCCCCAGCAACTTGAGGGGTCATGGTCCAGAAGCTCCGCGTCTGGATTCCACCTGTGGGCTGCTGTTTGCTGCTACAGGCTGCGATCATCGGATCTGGCCTGCTGTTCCATCGCTGCATCCAGCCCCATCCCCCGTGCTGCGACTCACCCCTGGCGCTCTGACCTCGAATCTGCTCGAGCAGCGGCCTGCTGATCTTCCCGCCGACCTCTATGTGCATGGTGGCGTCGCGCCCACCCACATCGATCTGATCATCTTCGCGTCGGAAGGACCACGGCGTCAGGCCTTCACTTCCCGCGATCTGCTCGAGGCCATCCACCAGCTCCGCGTGCCCGTGTGGGTGAGGATCCGAGGCCTAGCCAATGCACGGGGTATCCAGACCCTGCTTGATGATCTCGGGGTGCCCCCCACCCTGGCGGAGCCCCTGCTGCAGCCACCCCAGCGGCCCCAGGTGGACTGCATCGATGAGATGCTCATGGTGGTGATCCACCGCCTCCGCTTCGGCGCCCAGGCCACCTCCTTGGTGAGTGACCAGGTGGGCGTGATGCTGATGCCTGGCCTGTTGATCAGCGTGGAGGAGTCGTCCCAGGGGGAAGCCTTTCCCGATCTCACCCGCTGGCTGATCTCCAGCCACGCCGCGGTGGAGGACCGGGATCTCGACGACATCCTCCACTTCCTGATCGACGACCTCCTCGATGACCTGTTCCCGATGCTGGAGCGGATCGCCCACAGCCTCGATCAGTTGGAGGAGGAGGTGCTCGGCCGGCCCAACCCCGGCCAGCTGGCCCGTACCTTCCAGTTCCGAGGCAGCCTGCGCACGATCCGCACCCAGGTGTGGCCGCTGCGCCACCAGATCCGCATGCTGGTGCGAGAGCGCCAGCCCCTGCTGGGCCCAGAGGCCACGGCGGGCTTTCAGGAAATGGCCGAGCTGGTGGAGCTGCTCCACGGGAACTGTGAGCTGCTCCGCAACCAGTGCGATGCGATCTCCCAGGCCTATGCCGCCAGCGTGGGCAATCGCATGAACCAGGTGATGAAGACCCTCACCATCCTCACCAGCATTTTTGCGCCGCTCACCCTGATCGCCGGCATCTATGGCATGAATTTCGAGGTGATGCCGGAGCTGCGCCTGCGCTATGGCTACTTCGTGGCCCTTGGCCTGATGGTGGTCGTGGCAGCTGGGCAAACCTACTGGCTCTGGCGGCGCGGCTGGTTCCAAGACTGGACCCAGCGCCGCTGAGCGGCCCTAGGGCAGCCCGGCACCCTGGAGTGATTCTTGATCAGCTCTTAACCCTTTCCTAACGACCTAGCTCAGGGCTCTCCGCTATTCAAGGGCAGACCCAAACCTCGGCTCCTCGATGACCTTCGCCAAGAAGGCCCTTTGCTTCGGCATCCTCGGCTCCATGGCCGCCGGCCTGGCTGCTTCCGCTCAAGCCACTCTCAATGGAGCCGGTGCCACCTTCCCGGCGCCCTTCTATCAGAGCGCCTTTGCCTCCCTGGCCGGCCAGGGCACCAAGGTGAACTACCAGTCGGTGGGCTCCGGTGCCGGGGTGAAGCAGTTCATCAAAGGCACCGTTGACTTCGCCGCCACCGATGAGCCGATCAAGGCCTCCGATGCCGCCAAGGTGAAGAAGGGCGTGATTCAGTTCCCTGTGGTGGGCGGCACCATCGCCATCGCTTACAACAAAGCGGATTGCCCCGATCTGAAGCTCACCCAGCAGCAGCTGGTTCAGGTGTTCCTCGGCAAGATCAAGACCTGGGATGCCCTCAAGTGCGGCAAGGGCCCGATCACCATCGCCCACCGCTCCGACGGTTCCGGTACCACCTTTGCCTTCACCAATTCCCTTTCGGAGTTCTCCCGCGAGTGGAATCTTGGCGCCGCCAAGAGCGTCAGCTGGCCCGTGGGCGTCGGCGGCAAAGGCAATGAGGGTGTGGCCGGTGTCCTCACCAACACCCCCGGCGCCATCGGTTATGTGAACCAGGCCTACGTGAAGGGTCCCCTGAAGGCTGCCGCCATTCAGAACCGCTCCGGCGCCTTTGTGAAGCCGAACCTCAAGTCGGGGATCGCTGCCCTGTCCAACATCAAGCTGGATGGCAACCTTGCCGGTGAAAGTCCCAATCCAGAGGGTAGCGGCAGCTACCCCATCGCCACCCTCACCTGGATCCTGGCTTACGACAACGGCAATGGTCCCAAGGCCGGTGCCGTTCGCAAGGCCCTGCTCTATCTGTTGAGCCCCGCCGCCCAGAACCGTGCCGACGACCTCGGTTATGTGCCCCTGAGCAACTCGATCCTCTCCGCCAGCCGTAAGGCCGTGGCCCGCATCTCTGACTGATCAACCGGTCAGGGCTACCCGGCCCGATCCGTTTTTCCAGTTGTCAGCGCCTGTAGCGACCCGGTGGTTTTCCACCGGGTTTTTTTTACGGGTCCTTCTGTTAGCCAATCCACTTCATCTGGCCACCTCACCGGGATCCACCACCACGCCCATCGAGGGATTCACGATCAGCTGTTCCTGACCTGACCAGGCCTTATGGCTCCCTTAACCCAACGACTACCGGATCTTGGTTTGCCGGTTGGTTTCCCTCCATACAATTCACTCGACATCGGCAGCACAGACCATGGTGTTCACGCCTTCCCGTGAAGCCGGCAGCAGCAGCAGCGATGCCTTCCGCAATCTGCTGGAAGACAGCTATCACAAGCGCAGCCTCATCCACCTGGCCGGCGGCAGCCAAGTGCCCTTGCTGCGCAACAACGTGTGGTTGGTGGTGCGAGGCATGGTGAAACTTGGCGCCATCACCATCCATGGCGACGATCTTTTGCTCGGCCTGGCGGGACCCAGTGAACCCTTCGGTGAGCCCCTCAGCGGTGTCGAGGCCTTCGAGGCGCGCACGCTCTGCGACACCGACCTGCTTTGCCTCACCCTCCAGGACATCCAGGCCGACCCGGCCCTCTCCGCCGGCATGCTGCAGGCCCTCACCCAGCGCTACCGCCAGAGCCAGGCTCTGCTTGGCCTGATGGCTCTGCGTCGCGTGGAGGAACGGGTGCGGGGCTTCCTGGAACTGATCGCCAGCGACTACGGCCAGCCCTGTGAGGAGGGGCTGCGCCTCAACCTCCGTCTCACCCACCAAGAGGTGGCCAGCGCCCTGGCCACCACCCGCGTCACCGTGACCCGGGTGATCGGCACTCTTCGCGATGAAGGCTGGCTCCGCACCGATGCCCAGCGCCGCCTGGTGATCAGCCATCTCCCCCGCCGTTGATCTCAGAATTCTGGCAAGAGCCCATCAGCCCTGAGAATGGGTTGATGTCCTCCTCCCTGCTCGTCGTCGAAGACGACGACACCATCCGCGAAACCATCCGCGAGGCCTTGATTCTCGAGGGTTTCGATGTCACCGCCTGCGGCAACGGCCGCGACGCCCTTCAGAGTCTCCAGCGGGCCAGCGGCACCGAGGATTCCTTCGCCTTAGTGGTGCTTGATCTGATGCTCCCCGGGCTCGGGGGGCTGGACATCTGCCGCCAGCTGCGCAAGGCGGGTGACGACACCCCGATTCTGGTGGTGAGCGCTCGCGACAGCGAAGCGGATCGGGTACTGGGTCTGGAGGTCGGTGCCGACGACTACCTGATCAAACCGTTCGGTATGCGCGAATTGGTGGCACGCTGCCGTGCCCTGCTGCGGCGGAGCAGCAGTAATGCCACCCCGTCCAAGCAGGTGGTGCATGGCAACCTTTGTCTCTACCCGGAGGAGTGCCGCGTCACCCGCGATGGCCTGGATGTGAATCTCTCCCCCAAGGAGTACCGCCTGCTGGAGCTCTTTATGCACCATCCCCGCCGGGTCTGGAGTCGCGACAAATTGCTCGAGCAGGTGTGGGGGCATGATTACTTCGGCGACAGCAAGACCGTGGACGTGCACATCCGCTGGCTACGGGAGAAACTTGAACTCAATCCATCCGCACCCGAGCATCTGGTCACGGTGCGGGGCTTCGGTTACCGCTTCGGCTAGTGGTTGCCCTGCTGGCCTTGGTGATTGGATTGGCCCTGGGCGGCTGGATCGCCCACCACCGCGCCCGGAAGCAGGCCCGGGCTAGCGCCATCGAACGAACCCGGCTGCTGGGCTGGATCGACGCCGCTCCCGTGGGCTGGCTGATCCTCGATCCCCTCAATGGGGTCCAGGTGATCAACACCCGGGCCGAGCAGCTGCTCGGCACCTCGGCGGCCAGCCTCCCGGCCGGTCAGCCGCTGGAGCGTCTCTGCCCTGACCCGGACCTGGCTGGGGTGATCCAGGACACCCGCTGGCGCAATCGTCCCCAGCGGCTCGACCTTCCCCGGGGCGATCAGGAGCTGGAGCTGCTCACCCTGCCGGGTCGGGACCGCTGGGTGAGTGTGGTGATCCAGAACCGCCGCTCGCTGGAAGCCCAGCTCGATCAACAGGAGCGCTGGGTGAGTGATGTCGCCCACGAACTGCGCACGCCCCTCACCGCCCTGCTGCTGGTTGGCGACAGCCTCGCCGCCCAAGTCAACAGCCGCAACGCTGTGCTGGTGGAGCGTCTGCAGCGGGAGTTGCTGCGTCTGCAGGAACTGGTGAACGACCTGCTCGAGCTTTCCCGGCTGGAGAATGCCCTGCCCGCCGCTCCGGCTCCCCGTCCCCCGGTGGCGCTGCGCCCCCTGTTGGAACAGGTCTGGGCCGGTCTGCGCCCCCTCGCCGACCTCCGGGGGGTGACCCTGCTGCTGGCGGAAGGTCCCGCCGCCGACGGGGCTTCGGTGGTGCGGGGGGATGGCTCGCGCCTGCACCGACTTTTCTACAACCTGCTTGATAACGCCCTGCGTTACAGCCCCGATGGCGAGCCCGTGGCGGTGGATCTGCGCTGTGGCGGCGGTTGGTGTCGGGTCACGGTTCGAGATCGGGGACCAGGCTTAAGCGAGGAGGACCAGGAGCGCATGTTCGAGCGCTTCTATCGGGGCGATCCAAGCCGGGCCCGGAGCCATCGGGGCGGCAGCGGCCTAGGCCTGGCGATCGTGCGCCAGATCGCCCTCACCCATGGTGGCCGGGTTGAGGCGAGTAACCACCCCGCCGGTGGTGCCCTGTTGGAAGTGCTGTTGCCATTGGCCAATGAGATAGGAACTTCGTAGAAAAGCTTCGGTCAGGTCAGAATTAATTGGTGAATAAAAGCTCATTTCTGCTTCGTCTTCTTCAGCGTCAGGATCGGCTTTTCCTGAATCATCAGCCATCTTTGAAATGGATATCTTGCTATTTCTTCGTATCCTTTTAATGGCCCCGACGTAATCACGTAGTTATCTTCGTTCACCCACCAGTAGCTTTTGTCTGGTTTTTGTTTGTATTGTCTATCGGCTAACAGCCATCCGTTGAACTCGTAGCCGCCGTCAATCAGCTTCGGAGAGATTTTTTGCACCGAAGTCAGTTCATTCAAGGCTTGCCATCTGGCCCGATTCCATGCCAGGTAATCGTGAGTCGATGCGATGCTGAAGTAAGCATAAATGCTAATCAAGAAGAGAATTAAGACTTTGCCATGGCGACCAATTTGATCAAAATCAGATTCCTTGCCTATAAATAAGGAAGTAAGTATTAAGATCAACGGATAAAGTGGAAGCAGATATCGATCAAAAGGTTGGCCAAGTGTCAGAACAGCTATGTACCCGAATATGCTGGTCAGTAATGCGGTTAGGAGCCAAGTTTTGTTTTGAGGAAGGTTGACGTTGTCTGAAGAAATCAGCGCCGTTGGCTTGCTGAAATCCTTGCTGCTAATCAATAATTGTTTGCAACTCTTTGCTATTGTGCTGATCGCCTGGGCAAATAAGAAAAGCAGAAATACAAAGCCAATTGACCCGCAGATGGTGAAGAATGACCACATGACTATATTTAATTTGCTTTGGTCTGGGTAATTTAGTCCTAGAATCCAGGTATCCCTTAGGGTGAATGGGCCTAGGCCTGCGTAAGTTAGAATGTTGCCAAGTTTTGGAAGCTGATTCGGAAGTATTCTCACAGCAGTGCATACGGCAGTGATTGTGGCAAATATTTCAAAATACGGGTTTCCTGCGCTTCTCTGTTTGGTGAAAAATATCTTTTGATAAACCATTAGTGATGGTAGCGTGAATAAGCCAAGATAAATTAGGATAATCAAAAGAAGATAAAGTCGCTCGGGTTGCAGCAGCGTAAATATGCCTTGTTTGTAGCTTTGAAAAACTGGATCTGCCGATGGGTTAAATTGTCCAGATGTTTCAAGCCAACGTTGATACGTCCATTGAAGCGCAACTCCTAAGCCTATTGCCCCAAGCGCTTCGCTGATGGGCCGCCAATGCAGTCCTTTTTTGACGATGTATCCAGCACTGAAAGTGCCAATAAATAATAAGCCATATTGGCGGATGCCTAGGGCGGTTAGTGCAAAAAATAATGCTAATAGTAAGTGTATTCCGCTGTCTCGCTTTAGTGCTATCGTGTAAAAGTAAAAGCAGATCATTAAGGTCGCCGTGAAGGGTACGTCTGTCATGAATGTGTGGGACAACCCAAAGTAAATCGGATTAAAGATTAAAAGTAGACTTGCTAGAGCCGCAGTTGTTTTTGTTCTGCCAACTTCTCTAATCACGCCATACAGACTGACCACACCCAAGCCGGCAATGACCAGCGTGGAAAGCCTCAGTGCGAGGAATGAAAAGCCTGTTGGAATGCAGAACAGGGCGCCCCAGTAGGCCTGGGTCAACAGGTTGGAGCTTGCTGGGCTGATGAACTGAAACTGACCTGTCTTCAAAATGTTGCGAACCACAAGCCCGTAGACCCAGTCGTCATTCAGGGGAAAATCCCCGCCTGGATTGGCCAGGGATATTGCCGCAACCCAAATCAGAAGCAATCCTAGAGTTATGGAGAGATCTGAAGCGCCTTTTGTGTTTTTTGCTTTTTCTGCTGTTGCCAAATCTGTTGCTCTGAGTGGTCTTGTGGGTAAACATATCATCAATTCGCGCTGTTTCGCGGTTTTCTCTGTTTTGGTTTGTGTGTGTTCTGGCTGGTCCGCATAAGCTTGTTGATGAACACTTGCTCCCAGGCCCGGTCCTAATTTGGCTCTCAGTTCCACTCCCCACTGCTTCCGGCCTGCCGCTCGCCTCGGTGGTGTGCTCACCCCTGTGATTCCACGGGTCGGCCAGCTGATGCGCCGCCGTGCCGATTGCCTCTCGCTTGCCCAGGGGATGGTGAGCTGGGGGCCGCCTGATGCGGTTCACGAGGCTGTAAACGCGGCGCTCAACGCCGAGGCCTCTAGGGCCAGCCTGGATCGCTATGGCCCAATGGAAGGCGATCCCGAGCTGCTCGATGCGGTGCGTCAGGAGCTGGCTGGCCGGAACCGCCTCGACCTCGACGGCGCAGCCCTGCTGGTCACCGCGGGCAGCAATATGGCCTTTAACGCCATCGCCCAGGTGATCCTCGACCCCGGCGATGAGGTGATCCTGCCCCTGCCGTGGTACTTCAACCATGCGATGGCGGTTCAGCTAGCCGCCGGGGTGCCCGTGGGAGTGGCGGCGGGCCTCGTGCCGGATCCGGAGCGGTTGG
Organism: Cyanobium sp.; assembly: GCA_040399305.1. Taxonomy (GTDB): domain Bacteria; phylum Cyanobacteriota; class Cyanobacteriia; order PCC-6307; family Cyanobiaceae; genus Cyanobium. The sequence continues at coordinate 43,558 of JBBASH010000012.1, read as the reverse complement.
CTGCCGCGATCACGCCCCGCACCCGGGCCATCGTGACCGTGTCGCCCGCCAATCCAAGCGGGGTGGTGATTCCGGGTCGCGTGTTGGCGGCCATCAACAAGCTGTGTGTCGAGCGCGGCCTGTTTCACATCAGCGATGAGGCCTACGCCGCCTTTGTGCATGGATCGGTGCCCCACCAGCCCCCCGGGCGGATCCGCGGCAGTGGCAGCCACACCATCACCCTTCATTCGTTCTCCAAGGCCTACGGCATGGCCGGCTGGCGGCTGGGCTATGCGGCGGTGCCGCGCCAGCTGCTGGCCGGCCTGGCCCAAGTGCAGGACACCGTGATGATCTGCCCGCCCCGACTCACCCAGCGGGCCGCCCTCGCGGCCCTCGCGGCTGGTCCCGACTGGATCGCTCCCCGCGTGGCCAGCCTGGAGGAGCGTCGTCGTCTGGTGCTGGAGGCGGTGGCCTCGGCCCGCAGCCAGGGTCTGCCGATCACGCTGCCGATCGTTCCCGATGGTGCCTTTTATGCCTTGCTGAGCTGTACCACGCCCCTCAGTGGCGAGGCCCTGGTCGAACACCTTGTGCTCGACCACGGCGTGGCGGCCCTGCCGGGGGAGGCCTTCGGCCTCGGGGGTGGTGAGGGCCCATCCCTGCTGCGGCTCAGTTACGGGATGCTGGAACCACCGCTGCTGGCGGAAGCCCTCGATCGTCTGCTGATGGGCCTGCGGCAGCTGCTCGGTTGAGCGATCCAGGCATTTGGCAGGGGCTGGTCGTCCGCTGGCCGGGCGAGCCCCCCAGGGTGATCCCGGGTTGCCCTGGGGCCGTTTCACGGGAGGGGGGAGCGGACCAGCCAGAGCGTGGAATCGTCCACCCAGAGGAGCAGCACGCCATCGTCGAGGCGCACCAGCTTCCGGTGTCGGATGTCGGCCCCGCTGGCGCGGGCCTTGCTAAGGGGCACCTCCCGAACCTCCAGCCCCGCCGGCAGGCCCTGCAGTGAGCCGGGTGCAGGCTGGCTCGGTTTCGCCAGGGTCCAGAGCTGCCGATCGGCCGGGCTGGCTCGCAAGTCTGTCCCCCCGGTGGGCGTCCGCGCCAGATCCCCGCTGGAGGCCTTGCCCGCCAATTCCGGGCCCGGGCTGCCAGCACCGCTGCGCGGATTGGCCTTCTCCTCGCGTCCGGTCTCCGGGGCCTCCTCCGCGCTGGCACTTCCGGCGTCCTGCAGGCCCTTCTCCAGGGCGAGACGAGCCGGCGATCCAACTGCGAGGGCCAGGCTGAGCGGTCCCACCGGGGTCGGAGCCCCTGGCGTTCCGCTCACTTTCGGCCGCACCAGCCTGGAGGAGGCCCTGGGAGCGCCCGGCCTGGCACCCGCCTTCCCATGGGTTGTCCGCGCCGCCGTCGCCTGCCGATTGGGCACGGCATCGAGCTTTCCAGGCCCGCGATCTTTTCCCGGGAGGGCTGTGGGGGTGGGGGTCTGGCCTCCGATCGGAGGGGGGAGGGAAGCGGTCGGGGGCAGGGGAATGCTCCCCTGGGCTAGGGGTTCCTCCCGGCTGAACTGCAGCAGCATCGGTGTGTCATCCGCGGCCCTGAGCCCCTCGGGCGGCGGCTGGCGACGGCGCTCCAACTGCCAGGCGGCCAGAGCGACCAGGTGCACCAGCACCGCCGCCAGGAGACTCAGCCGCCATGTCTTCGCTATGGCATTCATGGCCGTTGACTTCATGGCAGTTGCAACTCCAGCGGCACGCCCGAGGTTTCCAGGGCAGCCGCTGCTTGGCGCACCACCCCCCAGGGCACGGCGGGATCGGGGATCAATCGCAGCACCGGCTGGCTCTGGTGCGGCTGGTCCTTGGCATCGGCCAGCAGTTCCGCCACCTCCTGGGCCCGCACCAGGCGATTCCAGAGGCGTAGCTGTCCGGTGGAATCCAGGTTCAGGGCCAGCACGCCCCGTTGGGCGGGGCGCTGGGCGATCCGCTGGGGTACCACCACCAGCGCCGTGGTGAGCACCGCCAGACCGCTGCTCACCAGAGCGAGCCCTAGGGCGTCCAGCTGGGTTTGCCCGTTCATGGCTCTCGCGCAGGGATCGCGAGCACCGCAGCGGCGGCACCACTGCGGCGTAGCCAGGCCAGCGAGTCGGCCACTTGCCCAACCCCCAGGGCTGCGGAAGGCAGGTAGCGCACCGGTTGGCTTGCACCCTGCTGGCGGAGTAGGTCGGCGAGCGCGCCCCGGCCGATCGGATCTCCGTTGAGGAACCACCGTCCACCGGGGGCTTCCACCACCCGCAGGCTCTCCCCGGCCACCGCCAAGGAGGCCTCTCCGTCAGCGGCCACCGGTTCCGGCCGGTCCACCACCACCGGCAACGCCGCCACGGCGCCGCAGGTGAGCAGGGTGAGGGCCACCAGGCTTTGCAGCATCAGGCTCATTCGGCTGTCTCCACCGGGCGACGCCGTTCACGCCGCAACTGGTTGATCTGCCAGTGCCGCAGGCCCTGGTTGGTGAGCAGGCCGGCGCTGGCCACCAGGCTCACCACCAGTCCGGCGGCTGTGCTGAGTAGTACCTGTCCGTAGGTCGCCAGGTTCGCCCCGGGGGGAAGTTCCAGGCGCGGTCCGAGCTGGGCCAGCACACCCATCAGCCCGGTCACGGTGCCGATCAGCCCCAGCAGGGGGGCCAGCAGCGCGGCTCCCTGGAGTAGGGGTTCGCCGAAGCCCATCGCCAGATCCCAGTCTTCAAGGCTCTCCTCCAAACGCCCGGCGTCGGCCCCTGCGGCGATCCGTTGCCGCCAGGTCCTCGATCGGGCCTGCCGGCGCTGCCACCAGTGGATCCAGAAGCGGGTCCGCTCGATCACCAGGGTGAGCACGGCCACGGAGAGCAGCAGCAACAGCAAGCCGCTCAGGCTCGGCAGCAGCGGGAAGGGTCGCGACACCAGGGATCGAGTGATGATCGGCTGCTGGAATCCTATGGATCGGGGGCGGGACGGGTCGGTGTCTTGGCGTCTTGACAGGGCACGAACACCGCCTCTGATTAGGGTTGTCGAAAGCAGCGGCCCCGGATCCCCGCATGAGCCCCATCCTTGCCGACAACAGCTTGAGCATCGGCCACACGCCCCTGGTGCAGTTGAACCGGGTGACGGACGGTTGCCGCGCCAAAGTGCTCGCCAAGATTGAGGGTCGCAATCCGGCCTATTCGGTGAAGTGCCGGATCGGCGCGGCCATGATCTGGCAGGCCGAAAAGGACGGACTACTGGGATCAGGCCGGGAGCTGATCGAACCCACCAGCGGCAACACGGGCATCGCCCTGGCCTTTGTCACGGCGTCCCGGGGGATCCCCCTCACCCTCACGATGCCGGAAACGATGAGCATGGAGCGGCGCAAGCTGCTCACCGCCTACGGAGCCCGCCTGGTGCTCACCGAGGGGCGGCTGGGCATGGGTGGCGCCATCGCGGCGGCCCGGGAGATGGTCGAGAGCAATCCCGACCGCTACCTGATGCTCCAGCAGTTCAGCAATCCAGCCAATCCCCGCATCCACCACGACACCACCGCCCCGGAAATCTGGGAGGACACCGCCGGAGAGGTGGACGCCTTCGTGTCCGGTGTGGGCACCGGCGGCACGATCACGGGCGTGAGCCGTTATTTCAAGCAGACCCGTGGGCGCTCGATTGTGTCGGTGGCGGTCGAACCGCTGAACAGCCCGGTGATCGGCCAGACCCTCTCGGGCGCGCCCCTTCGCCCCGGGCCCCACAAGATCCAGGGCATCGGAGCCGGCTTCGTGCCGGAGAACCTCGATCTCAGCCTGATCGACCGGGTCGAGACGGTGAGTGATGAAGAGGCCGTAACGATGGCCCGGCGGCTGATGAAGGAGGAGGGCATCTTGGCGGGGATCTCCTGTGGTGCCGCCACCACGGCGGCCCTGCGGCTGGCCAGGGAGGAGGCGTTCGCCGGCAAAACGATCGTGGTGGTGCTGCCCGATTCGGGCGAGCGCTACCTCAGTTCCGTGCTGTTCGAAGGGGTGTTCAACGAGAAGGGGCTCGCGGCGGTCTGAGCGGGGGCGAGGCGAGCGCGATCAGCTCGCCATTGTCACGAACTCCTCGGCCACCGTGGGGTGCAGGGCCATGGTGCGGTCGAAGTCGGCCTTGGTGGCCCCCATCCCCACGGCGATCGCCGCCATCTGGATGATCTCGGCGGCATGGTCACCCACCATGTGGCAGCCGAGCACTCGGTCGCTGGCCACCTCCACCACGAGTTTGAGCAGCACCGCCGGTCCCCGCTTAGCCAGGGCCTGGGTCATCGGACGGAAGCGCGCCCGGTGCACCCGCACCCCCTCGCTGCCCTGGCGGCGGATCGCCTCCTCCTCACTGAGCCCCACGGTGGCCAGCTCCGGTTGGCTGAACACCGCACTCGCCACCAGATCATGGTTCACCCGCCGGGGACGGTGGCCGTAGGTGCTGTCGGCGAAGGCGCGGCCCTCATCGATGGCGACGGGGGTGAGGTTGATGCGGTCGGTCACATCGCCCACCGCAAAGATGTGGGGCACATTGGTTGTCTGGTCCGGGTCGACGGGAATCCGCTGGTCGACCACCTGCACACCGGCTGCCTCGAGGTACAATCCCTTCAGGAATGGCCTGCGGCCCGTGGCCAGCAACACGCCGCCACAGCCGATCGCCTCCCCGGTGGCGGTGCGCAGGCTGAGACCTTCTCCATCCCGTTCGATAGCGCCCGGCACCGTGCCGGTTCGCACATCGATGCCGGCGGCCACCATTGCCTCCTGCACGTGGGCCGCGGCCTCCCCATCGAACCCCCGCAGGATCCGCTCCCCCCGCACGATCTGGATCACCTCCACACCGAGGCCGTGGAGAATGCCGGCGAATTCGCAGGCAATGAATCCCCCTCCCACCACCACCACCCGCGGCGGCAGCTCCCGGAGTTCGAACAGGTCGTTGCTGACCCAGCCGAGATCGGCACCCGCGATCGGTGGGCGGACAGGGCGCCCGCCCACCGCGATCAGGATCCGCTCCCCCCGCAGCAGGCGCCCCTCTCCCCGGGAGTCGGTCACCGCCACGGTGTGGTCGTCAACAAAGCGTCCCCAGCCCGGCACAAGCTCCACCCCCGCCTTTTCGAGGAAGCCGAGGTGGAGGTGGTGGAGGCGATCCACCTCGGCCCGCACCGCCGCGAATAGCCGGGGGGGGTCGCAGCGCAGGCCATCCGCCTGCAGGGGTAACCAGCCATGGCTGGGGGCGTCGGCGAGCCACTGGCGATAGGCGGCGCCATAGACGAGCAGTTTCTTGGGCACACAGCCCCGGATCACGCAGGTGCCTCCGACCCGATCGCCTTCCACGATGGCCACCCTGGCCCCGTGGGAAGCGGCCCGCTTCGCGGCGGCGAGGCCACCGGATCCGGCCCCGATCACGAGCAGATCAACGTGGTCAGGGACTGCGGGGGTCGGCACGGGGGGCTGAAGGAATGGGGCGAGGGTGCCCTGTGGTCACATTCTGTGGGATGAGGCCTTGGAGGCCGGCTGGCAGGCGAAAGCTGCGAGTATGGTTTACCAAGAATTGGGTGATTATTGTGGTTTCAAGAGAGACGTATAGATGAATCCGTGGTTTCGTCCGAAGTCCAAGCCCGAGGCGGCGAAACTGCGGGTCAAGCGCCAGGAGCGCCGCTACTCGGTTCCCGTGCTCAGCGTGCGGATCACGGCCGAGTTGATTACACCCACATGTACATACCATGGTGTGCTGTGGGACATCAGCACCCGCGGGGCTTGTGTCCAGGCCTATGAGGTGATCCCCACCGGCATCGCCTGCACCCTGCGACTCCACCAGTACGCTGGTTCCCAGGTTGTTGAACGTCAGGCGCGGCTGCTGTGGAGTGACGATGTGATGCGGGCCCATTATGTGGGGATGAGTTTTGATGAGCCGATCCCGGTTGATTCCTCTACATTTCTTGGCACGCTGATTGAGAATTCCAGGGCCTCTCAGGACGGCGCTGAGTGAATCAGGCATAAAAAAGCCCCCAGATGTTGGGGGCTTAATGGTTGTTCGGTCTAAATTCAGAGCGCTGAATCGCCGCGATCTCCGGTGCGGATCCTGATGGCTGTTTCCACAGGATTCACGAAGATCTTGCCATCGCCAATCTCGCCCGTGCGGGCAGCTTCCGTGATGGCCTCAATGGCGGGCTCGACCTTGGCGTCTTGCACCACCACAACGATCTTGGATTTCTGGAGAAAATCCACGGTGAACTCGTTGCCGCGATAGCGCTCAACTTGACCCTTCTGGCGGCCGAAACCGCGCACTTCACTCACGGTCATGCCCACGATTTCGAGGGCAACCAGAGCGTTCTTGACGGCATCAACCTTGGAGGGACGCACAAGAGCTGTAATCATTTTCATGGGGATGTCCGCCTCAGTTGGTCATCGGATCGTAAGCTTCTTCCCCGTGAGCCACATAATCGAGGCCCCGCTCTTCATCCTGCTCGCTCACGCGCAGCGGCATGAACAGCTTGAGGAACCAGAGAATCAGGGCAGTACCGAGACCCACGAAACCGTAGGAGATCAGTACGGCCTTGAACTGGGCGATAAACAGGCCGAAGTTGCCACCCTCTTCCATGATCTTGGCGGAGAGGGGGAAGTAGTCGGCTGAAACCAGCGACTTCGCGGCAAGGATTCCTGTGAGCAGGGCGCCTACGGTGCCGCCGACTCCGTGCACCATGAAGGTGTCGAGGGAATCATCGAATTTGATCGCGGCCTTGATCTGAACGGCGATGAAGCAGGCGATGGCGGTGAGGGCACCGATCAGGAGCGACTGGGGCATGTAGACGAAACCTGCGGCAGGCGTAATGCCCACCAGACCGGCCACAGCTCCGGTGGCAGCCCCCACGGCGGTGGGTTTGCCATCCTTGAACCATTCAATCATGCACCAAGCCAGCAGACCGGCAGAAGCCGAGGTGGTAGTGGTGAGGAAGGGATACCCAGCGGTCTTGGCGGCGAACATGCTGGCGCCGTTGAAGCCGAACCAGCCGAACCACAGCAGCCCCGCACCCAGGAGGATGAAGGGGACATTGTGGGGAGGACGCTTACTGTTCGGCCAGGTGGTGCGTTCGCCGATAATCGCGCAGGCCACCAGCGCTGCTACGCCCGAGGCGATGTGAACCACGGTGCCACCGGCGAAATCGATCGCGCCAATGGTTCCGAAGGGGCCAAGGAAACCACCACCCCACACCATCTTGGCCATCGGGGAGTAAATCAGGAGGCTCCACAGCAGGCAGAACCAGAACCAGGCTTTGAAGCTCACCCGTTCAACGATGGCACCCGAGATCAAGGCGGGGGTGATGATCGCGAACATGCCCTGGAAGAGGGCGAAGGAGGAGGCGCTCAGGTTGAAACCGTCGGCCAGGGGTGCGTCGCCGAATTCACCGCCGACTCCGTTCATCCACATCGATCCGAGGCCACCGATGAAGGGGCTCTTGAAGCCGGAGTCGAAGGCGAGGCTGTAGCCGATCACCACCCAGAGCACCCCGATGAGCCCCATCAGGAAGAAGCTCATCATCATGGTATTGAGCACGTTCTTCGAGCGGGTGAAACCGCCATAGAAGAAGGCCAGACCTGGAGTCATCAGCAGCACCAGGGCCGAGCCGATCAGCATCAACAGGGTGTCGGCGCCATCGTTGACCGCCTTCGGCAGGGCGGCGTGGGCAGCTCCCGCCATCAAAGGGGCCAGACCGGCAGCCAGGCCAATCATCACAAAAGCGGAGCGGCGCAATTGCGGATCCTGCACACCGGCAAGGAATCTTCTGCGCCATCGGTCAAAGACACGCAGCGGTGTCGATCCACCGCTAACCAGAGGGACGAATGCCATGAAGGGGAGGGACCTCATCGTTCACCTCGCTACCTTCCGCTGTCGGCGGGGCTGGGGCCCGTAGCAATCGTTACAGCCTCGCGAAATGATGACGCGGATCACTGCAAAGTCGCTCCGCCAGGCTCCTTTTTCGCCAGGCTCCTTTCTCGCCTGTGGTGGGCAGCTGGGTGGGTGCACACGAATGATGAATCCCACGCTCCACCTGGGTCTCCGCCAGGATCTTCAGAGTGTGGTGATTCACTCCCTTGGCCGGTTCGTTGCCCGCAGCTCCCCATGCCGGGGTCCCGAAGCGAGCCTTCCCGTGGGCTCTATCCGGTGCCCCGATCGCCAGTTGGGAGGACCTGCAGCACTGGGCGGCTCTGGAACCCGATCGCATCAATGGCCCCGCCAGCGCCCAGGCCACCCTTCGCCTGTTCGGCCAGAGCGAGGCGTCGGTGCGGGTGACCCTCTACCGCGATCACCACGCCTGGTGTCCCTATTGCCAGAAGGTGTGGCTGTGGCTCGAGGAGAAGCGAATCCCCTATCGGGTTCGCAAGGTCACGATGGTCTGCTACGGGCAGAAGGAGAGCTGGTACCGCCAGCTGGTGCCCTCCGGGATGTTGCCGGCGCTGGAACTCGACGGGCAGCTGATCACCGAGAGCGATCGCATCCTCCTGGCCTTGGAGGCGGCCTTTGGACCGCTGCGGTTCGCGATGGAGGCTCCCGAGGTCTTGCCGCTGCGTCAGCTGGAGCGGCTGCTGTTCCGGGCCTGGTGCCAGTGGCTCTGTGTGCCGCATCAGGGCCCCAGCACCGAGACCCAGGCCGCCCAGTCCTTCGATCGCATGGCGACCGCCATGGCCGAGGCTCTGGCGGCCACCCCTGGTCCGTTCTTCCTAGGTGAGATCAGCTCGGCTGACCTGGTGTTCGTGCCTTACGTCGAACGGATGGGGGCGAGCCTGGCCTACTACAAGGGCTACCTGCTGCGGCGCCGGCACGCTGCCATCCACCGCTGGTTCCGGGCCCTCGAGGAGCGTCCCGCTTACTTGGCCACCCAGAGTGATTTCCATACCCATGCCCATGATCTCCCTCCCCAGATGGGGGGCTGCTACGCCGATAGTTCCCCTCTCCAGCACGAACTTGCGGAACGGATCGATCACGGTCCTTGGCCGATCGCGGCTCCCGGGGAGGAGGATCCGGAAACCAGCCAGCCTGAACCGCCTGATGGGGTGGCCGTGGCCCTGGCCCGGGTGCTGAGGCACCGGCGCACGCTGGTGGCCCGCTACGGGGATGGAGGCGATGCCGACGCGTTTGCCACGGCCCTGCGCTGTGCCCTCACCCTGATGATCAGCGGCTCCGCCTGCCCTCCTCCGGGTGGCACCGCGGCAGGGCTCCGAAGCCTGGCCCAGCGCATCAGCGTGCCGCGGGACATGCCGCTCCATGCCGCCCGCAGCCTGCGGCAGGCCCTGCTCCACACCGCCGCCCTCGATCCGCTCGACCCCTTGGCCCCCGGTCATCCCCTGCCGCTGCATCACCGTCGCGATCAGGATCCCCAGCCCTTCCTTCTGGCACGCCCGGAACGGGCTGCCTAGCTTGGAACCAGTCGATGGTCCAACCCGCTGATGCGCTGGCCCCCTCGCTGGATCGGAGTTGTCGTCGGAGCGGCGGTGGTCGCCTGGGGGTATTCAGGTTTTCCTCGCTTCACAACCTCTGCGCCGCAGGTGTCTCCCCAGCCGAAGCCGTGGCTTCTGCCCCTGCCAGGTGCTCCTGCCAGGGCCCTCGAGCTGGCCGGTTCCACCGTGTTCGTGAAGGCCCCCTGGCAGGTTGACCTGGTGAGCTACAACACCACGGTTGGCCAGCCATTGCCGGAGTACTACTTCACGCTGAACCTGGACCCTGAGGCTGGAGCGTCTCTCGGGGGTTTCACGTTCCAGCAGATCCGCGGGGTCGACCGACAGTTTCCCTTCGCGCTGGAGCGCACCCGCGCCTTCATCGGCAGGCCGCGACGCGAGGGGCGGCCCGTGCCCGTGAAGGCCCGCTTCAACAACGACACCCGCACCATGACCCTGGAGTTTCCAGAGCCGGTGCCGCCGGGCAGCACGGTCACGGTGTCGGTGGTGCCCTGGACCAATCCGATGCAGTCAGACACCTATCTCTTCCAGGTGGTGGCCTACCCGGCTGGTCCGGAACCGCTAGGAAGCCCCGTGGGAGTGGCCACGCTGCGGATATACGAGAACACCTACTGGTGAATCAGCCCTCCGGGTGCCGCAGGGTGCGCCACACCCCACTGCCGGTGCTCACCTCCACGCCGATGCCCACCGGAGGTGCCGCTGGGCCCCGCTCGCCATGCCACCAAGAGAGGGCTTCCGACCAGGCCGCGTCGAGGGAGTCGTAGAGATCGTCGAGCACAGGATGGGGATCACCCCGGTGATCCACCAGCCGGTAGACCCGCTGATTGGCACGCAGGGCCGTGCCCGGTCGGTCAACACCGCTGGCGACCTTGGTGGCGGACTGGGACGGAAGGGGCAGAACCATCGAACACAACCCTGGGCAGCTCCCCATTTTGAAGGCTGTGCCAGCTGCTGACTGTCACCGTCGTCACAGCTTGGGGTGCTGATTGTGCTCGGCCTCGATCAGCGGGACTCAGCGAAGGTATTGGCGCACGCTCGGCCTGCACCAGAAGACCAGGGCAGCCGCCTGGGCGGCAAGCAGCAGCGGCAAGGCCAGGGCCAGAACCAGGCGGCCCTGCGCCACCATCACTAGGCGCACGATGCCGTAGGGCAAGGCGATCGCCAGGTTCAGGGAGAGGGCCACGATCGCCAGCACCACCCCCCAGTGCCGCCAGCGCAGCAGGGCGATGCAGGCCACCAGACCCACCACCACGCAGGGAAGAACAGCCCCCGCCCCCACGGCGATGTTGGCGATCCGCCAGATCGGATCCCGCAGGATCGTGAGGATGCCGGCCGGGATCACCAGAGCGTTCGCCACCAGGCCAATCCAGGCGAGAAGTCGATAGCCCCGGGGGGGATCGAGCTGGTCGGCCTGGGGAAGGGGCCCGGAGGCCGGGTGGAGCGTCCGGATCGAAGTCATCGCATCAAACGCCGATCGGCATGGGGCCATCCCGATCGGAACGGAACACCGGGTTCAGATGGGGCATGGTTTCGGTCGCCAGGTTCACCAGTCGCTCGAAGCGCTCCCGTGTCAGCGGTGCTCCGCGGCCCATGGCTTCCCGGCTCATCAGCACCACCTCGAGAACCCGACCCTCCAGCTTGGACTGCACATCGGCGAACAGCTGCAGCCGCAGGTTCTCGGAACCGCTGAGCATGGCGCTGAGGTGGGCCGCCGTGCGGTGATCGACCTCCGCTTCGAGTTCGTCGAGCATCGGATCCAGTCCCGCGATCAGGGCTGTTGTGTCCAGGGGAGACCTGGGTTTCAGCACCAGCAGGAAGCGGGCCATGGAAGCGATCGGAATCCGCCCATCCTCCTCCTTCGCTGCACCTTCTGATCCCGGTGGACCAGGCCTGCTCCGATCAGCCCCATGTCGCCGCATTCAGCTGCATCCATCAGGCTCTCCGTGCTCCCGGTTGCGGCCCCCTAGCCTCGAGCCCGGCCAGCGGTTCTGTCTCGGGATGTCCATCGTTAACCCAGCTCCGCTCAGCGCCGTTCGGGCTGCGGACCCCGGGAACGACACGCGGCTGGCCATGGAGTTTCCCGCTCTTCGTCGCGGGGTTCTCTCCACCCTGCAGGTGAACCTGGGATACCGCTGCAACCAGGCCTGCAGCCATTGCCATGTGGGGGCGGGTCCGAACCGCACCGAAAGCATGGACGCCGCCACGGTGGCGCTCATCCCGGCCGTGCTCCAGGCTCGCCGGCTCTCCTGTCTCGATCTCACCGGTGGAGCCCCCGAACTCCATCCCCAGTTCCGCAGCCTGGTGCGCCAGGTCCGGGCCCTGGGCGTGGGGGTGATCGATCGCTGCAACCTCACCATCCTCCAGGAGAACGGCCAGGAGGGCCTGGCTGCCTTTTTGGCCGACCAGGGGGTGCATGTGGTGGCGTCGTTGCCCTGCTATCTGGCGGACAACGTGGACCGGCAGCGGGGGGCTGGAGTGTTCGCGCGCAGCATCGCCGGCCTGCGCGAACTCAACGGCCTCGGCTACGGCCAGCCAGGCTCCGGCCTGGAGCTGGACCTGGTGTTCAATCCCCAGGGTGCGGTGCTGCCGCCGCCCCAGCGGCAGCTGGAGGAGGACTATCGCCGGGTCCTGGCCCGGGACTATGGCGTGGTGTTCAGCCGCTTGTTGGCCCTGACGAACATGCCGATTCAGCGCTTCGCCCAGACCCTGCGTCCTGAGGGCTTGGAGAGCTACAACACCTTGCTTCGCCTCCACCACCGCCAGGAGAACCTCCCCAGCGTGATGTGCCGCAGCCTGCTGAGCGTGGACTGGCAGGGCCGCCTCCACGACTGTGATTTCAACCAGCAGTTGGGGCTGGGCCTGCCGGAGCCGCGCCATCTGGGGGATCTGCTGGACTGGGACCCCTGCGGCGGGCCCATCCGGGTTGGGGGGCACTGCTTCGGCTGCACCGCCGGGGCGGGATCCAGTTGCGGCGGATCCCTGGCCTGAGGGCCGGCCGGGGATCACGCGGCAGGGATGGTCACCTCAGGAGGCAAGGTGGACGTCGGGAGCGTCCTTGCCCAGCAGCCGGCAACCGATCTGCAACTGACCCTCATCGAGCAGGCGGCCGATCTTGAGGGCCATCGCCTCTTCCTCCCGGCTGAATCCAGCCTGATGGGTGGTGAGCCAGTCGATTTCCTGCTGGGTGATGATCCCGGTGGCCATGGTTTCCAGGAACACTTCTCCCACGAGCATGGAGGTTGATATGTACTGATGGGATGGTATTTGGGTCGCGCTTCGGCGTAGCTCCGGTTCACGCGCCGTAGTGGTTTGCGGGAGGACCCGGCAGCCATCGCCGTGACGTCGTCATGAAAAAGCCCGATCCTTGATGGATCGGGCTTTAGCGGCACAGTGCCCTCCCGATGGCCGCCGGCCGTGCTGGCTGGCATTCGTGGATGGGTGGGTCGTGATCCGCGTGGTGCTGGTCTGGTCAGGGCTGATGCGACGAGGGGCCCGTCGGGCCGGGATGGGTGATGGGGCCGAACTGGCACGAGGTTCCAGACCGACACCATGCGACGACCATCAAGAAGCGTCAGCTTTCGGTGATCATTGGTGATCGAAACGATGGGTTTGGGGCGGAGCTGCGGAAGGCGGCACCTGGGGCCATAGCATCCATGGGATCGGTTTCCGTGAACCCGGGGGCACCTGGAGCGGTGCATCGGGTGATCCGTTGGGGGACCTGGAAACCGCAGATCGGAACAAGACTGTTGGAGCAGGGGCCTGCGGTCAGCGCACTCCTGGAACCCGATTGGGTGGCGTGTCGTCCATCGCTGGTGCCTCCGGTTCGATGCCCTCAGTGTTGCCCCATCCGCAGGGTGAAGCCATAGGCATTCATGCCTGATTTTTGTGGAGCTGCTGACCTAAGGCGGGATCGCTGCGCTCCCGCCGCCTTGATGCCTCGTCCTGGCGGTCTTGGGGGGAGGGTGCTGCGTGGGCAAGCATGAACCTGATGTCCGGCGCCCGGATTCCTTGCCACCCTGATCAGCAAGGTCCTGATCAGCAAGGTGGGGCCCCCTCCCAAGCCCCTTCGCCCTCGCCATGACCGCCTCCGCCGTTGTCGATCCCCTGGCCCACCTCTCGAGCGAGGAGGAGCTCCAGCGTATCGACGCTTGGTGGCGGGCCGCCAACTATCTGGCGGTGGGGATGATCTACCTGAGGGCCAATCCCCTGTTGGCCGAACCGCTGCGCCACGAGCACATCAAGGCCAGGCTGCTGGGGCACTGGGGATCGAGTCCGGGCCAGGCCTTCATCTGGGCCCATGCCAACCGGCTGATCCGCCGCCAACGCCAGTCGATGATCTACCTCTCCGGGCCCGGCCACGGCGCCCCGGGGGTGCTGGGGCCCACCTACCTGGATGGCACCTACAGCGAGGTGTATCCCGACAAGAGCCAGGACAGCGAGGGACTGGGCCGCTTCTTCAAGCAGTTCTCCTTCCCCGGCCACATCGGCTCCCACTGCACCCCGGAAACCCCCGGTTCGATCCATGAGGGGGGCGAGTTGGGCTACGTGCTCTCCCACGCCTGTGGCGCGGTGTTCGACAACCCCGACCTGATTGCCCTGGCCTGCGTGGGCGATGGGGAGGCGGAAACCGGACCGCTGGCCACCTCCTGGCACATCAACAAGTTCATCAACCCGATCACGGACGGCGCCGTGCTGCCGGTGCTCCACCTCAACGGCTACAAGATCGCCAACCCCACCCTGCTGGCTCGCATCCCGAAGGCGGAGCTGGAAAGTCTGATGGTGGGCTACGGCTGGCAGCCGCTGTTCGTGGAGGGGCACGAGCCGATGGCGATGCACCGCGCCATGGCCGCGGCGATGGATACAGCCCTGGAGCGGATCCGCGCCATCCAGGCCAGCTGCCGCGCCAGCGGTGAGGCGGTGCGGCCGGCCTGGCCGATGGTGGTGCTGCGGTCGCCCAAGGGCTGGACCGGACCTGCCGAGCTCCATGGCCACAAGCTCGAGGGCTTCTGGCGCTCCCACCAGGTGCCCCTGCCGAAGCCCAACACCGATCCCGAGCAGCTGGGGCTGCTGGAGGCGTGGCTTCGCAGCTATCGCCCCGAGGAGTTGTTCGATGCCAACGGCACCCTGATCTCCGAACTGCGGGCCCTCTCGCCCAGCGGAGCGCTGCGGATGGGCTCGAATCCCCATGCCAACGGGGGCCTGCTGCGGCGTCGGCTACAGCTGCCGCAGGTCGAGGCCTACGCCGTGCCGGTGGAGCGACCGGGCCAGGCCGAGGCGGAGAACACCGCACCACTCGGGGCGCTCCTGCGGGATCTGATCGCCTCCAATCCCGATTCCTTGCGGGTGTTCGGGCCCGATGAAACCGCCTCCAACCGCCTGCAGGCGATCTATGAGCAGAGCAAGAAGGTGTGGATGGAAGATCTTTTTCCGGAGGATGCCGATGGCGGTGAGTTGGCCCGCAGCGGCCGGGTGGTGGAGATGCTGAGTGAGCACACCCTGGTGGGAATGATGGAGGGCTACCTCCTCACCGGCCGTTACGGCTTCTTCCACACCTACGAGGCCTTCGCCCATGTGATCGCCTCGATGTTCAATCAGCACGCCAAGTGGCTGGAGAGCTGCCTGCATCACGCTCCCTGGCGCGCCCCAATCGGCGCCTGGAACTGCCTGATCTCCTCCACCGTGTGGCGCCAGGACCACAACGGCTTCACCCACCAGGACCCGGGCTTCATCGACCTGGCGGGCAACAAGAGCGGCGAGGTGGTGCGGGTCTATCTGCCCGCCGATGCCAACAGCCTGCTGGCGGTGGCGGAAACGGCGCTGCTGGAAACGAACGTGTGCAACATCATCGTTTCCGATAAACAGAAGCATCTGCAGTACCTCAATCTCGAGCAGGCGCGCCAGCACGTGGCCAAGGGCATCGGCCTCTGGAGTTGGGCCTCCAACGACCACCACGGCAGCGAGCCCGACGAGCCGGAGGTGGTGATGGCCTGCGCCGGCGACATCCCCACCAAGGAAATCCTGGCGGCGGTGGAGATCCTGCGGCATGAGATTCCCAGCTTGCGGGTGCGGGTGCTGAACGTGGTGAAGCTGTTTGCCCTCACCACCCCCAACGAGCATCCCCATGGCCTGAGCGACCGGGATTTCGACGCCCTCTTCACCACCGATCGGCCCGTGATCTTCAACTTCCACGGCTACCCCTGGCTGATCCACCGCCTCACCTACCGCCGCACCAACCACGCCAACTTCCATGTGCGGGGCTACAAGGAAAAGGGCAATATCAACACGCCGCTGGAGCTGGCGATGAACAACCAGATCGACCGCTTCAACCTGGTGATCGATGTGATCGACCGCGTGCCCCGCCTCGGCTCCCGCGCCGCCCACGTGAAGGAGCGGATGAAGGAGGCGATCCTGGGCCACCGTCACTACGCTCACGAGCACGGCACCGATGCCCCGGAGGTGACCGACTGGCGTTGGAGCCTGCCCCTCGGCGAGGCGTGATGGCGGGCGGCGCTGGAGCAGCTGCGGAGCATCAGCTGGAAGGATCTGCTAACGGCGGGGTGTTGGAGCCACCGGTGCTGGTGCTCAATGCCGGCAGCACTGGGCTGAAGGCCTCCCTGCACGGTGTCGATGGCGCTTGCCTTTGGCGGCAGCAGCGGACCTGGGCGCAGCTTGGTGCGGCCCAGGGACCGGGACGTTCAGCGGCAGGTTCCGGATTCTTGCTTGGCCAGCGACACCTAGGGGCGGGTCGGGAAACCCCGGCGCACCTGGCACTGACGCCGGAGCTGGATCAGGCCCTGGCCAGCTGGCTGGATGGGGCGTTGGCCGGCCTGGGGATGGGCGTGCCTTCCGGGCCGGCGGAAGCTGGGAAGCAGGCGCCTGGGGGCGGGTCTGCGGGTCTAGGCACGGCCGATGCGGCGGAGCCGGCCACGCCTCTCGCGGATGCCGCAGCACCCCTGGCGCTGGTGGGCCACCGCGTGGTGCACGGCGGCGAGCGCTTCACCGCCCCCACCCTTCTGGAGGGGTCAGAGCTGGAGGCCCTAGCGGCGCTGAGCCCCCTGGCTCCGCTCCACAACCCCCCGGCCCTGGCGTTGATCCACTGGGCCCGGGCCCACTGGCCCGCCGTGCCCCAGTGGGGCTGCTTCGACACCGCCTTTCACGCCACCCTGTCGCCGGAGGCCCGCACCTATGCGATCCCGGCGTCTTGGCGACGGCAGGGCCTGCGCCGCTACGGTTTCCACGGCCTCAACCACCAGCATCTGGCCGAGGCGGTGGCCCAGCGCTTCGGTGTCACCGGTTCTGCAGGCCCCCTGCGGTTGATCAGTTGCCACCTGGGGGGTGGTTGCTCGCTCTGTGCCATCCGGGGTGGGCGCAGCATCGCCACCACCATGGGCTTCACCCCCTTGGAGGGTCTGGTGATGGCCAGCCGCAGCGGTTCGGTGGATCCCGGCCTGTTGCTGCATCAGTTGCGCCGAGGGCTGGATCCGGCGGAGCTGGAGCGGGCCCTGCAGCGGGAAGGGGGCCTGCTGGGGCTTTCGGAGCTGAGCGCCAGCATGGAGGTGCTGAGGGCGGCGGCGGCTCCCCCCCAGGGGGAGGGCCATGGCGGAGCGGCCCTGGCGATCGGGGTGTTCCGTCAGCGCCTGCTAGAGGGGATTGGTGCCATGGCCGCCTGCCTGCAGGGGGTGGATGTGATAGCCCTTTCCGGTGGCATCGGTGAGCACGATCTGGCGCTGAGGCAGGAGCTGGCCGAGGCCCTGGCCTGGCTCGGGAGGTTTGAGCTGGTGGTGGTTCCGGCCGATGAGGAGGGGGTGATCGCTAAGAGTTGCCGCCGGGCCGCCGCTGTTGTCGGGAACGGAGCGGCCTGATCGGAACCAGTCTGATTGGAAGGGTCGATCGGGAAGGGTCGATTGGATCCCTGCAACATCTCAGTAGCCCGGTTTGGTTGGCAGCGGCGCTTGGATCAAGCCTTTGGGACCGGCCATTGGTGATCGGGGCCTTTGCAATCCCGCCTGTTTCAGGACCCCTGCTGGCCTGCCAGCGCGTCGATCTTCTGGGCCAGAGCCAGATCGAGGTTGGAGAGGCCGCCACAGTCGTGGGTGGTGAGGTTGATCACCACCCGGTTCCAGACGTTGCTCCATTCGGGGTGGTGGTTGAGCTGTTCGGCGGCCAGGGCCAACCGGGTCATGAAGCCGAAGGCTTCGGAGAAATCGGCGAAGCGCAGCTCGCGGTGGAGTTTGCCCTCCTTCAGGGTCCAGGCGGGTAGCTGCTGGGGCAGCTTGGCGATGTCAGCGGCGCTGAGCGGCTGGGCGGTCATGGTGGTGTCGCGGGTTAGGCCTCAACCATGCCCGATTCCGAATCCGGTTGTGCTTGCGTACCGCAGGCCAGGCGGGCCGGGACACTCAATCGATCGCCAGCTCAGCAGGGCAATGGTTCATCGCTGGTGATCGTGGCTTCTGGACAGGGGGGAGACCACGGTGATCGGCGTGCCGCGCGGCAAGTCGCCCCGCCTGCTGGGGGTGCGGCGGGTTCGCTCGAGGCCTTAGCGGCTGGCTATGGCATGGGCCGATGCGTCACCGGTGGCAAAAGCTGCGTTTTTTGGATAGCACCTCCCACCCATGACTGATAGCGTGAGGGATAGAAATCCTGTTGAATGTTGTCTGATCGACTTTAGATAACATTGCCTGAGCCTTTGTATCAGGCCTTGGTCCGCCGGTCGGAGGAGGAAGGTCGCAGTCCTTCTGATTTGATCGCTCTTTTGCTAGTAGAAGCCATCGCCGAGGGGTGTCACCCATCCGATCGGCCTACGTTGCCCGTCGGTGGTGGCACCGATTGACGGCTGCCCCTTCCGGTTACTCGCCAATCAGGTGAAGACTCAGTTTCCTGGGGCTACCTACGCGGCGGTGCTCCCAGAGGTAAACCGCCTGCCAGGTGCCGAGAAGCAGGCGCCCCGCCTGGAAGCTCAGGCTCAGGCTGGTGGCTGTGAGGGCGGTGCGGATGTGGGCCGGCATGTCGTCGGGGCCTTCATCGTCGTGGCGCCAGGGCCGCAGCTCGCCCTGGCCGCTCAACGGCCGCACCCCCTCCGCCGGCACCAGGGCCCTCAGGAAGGTGGCCAGATCCTCCAGTACGCGGGGATCGGCGTTTTCGTTGATGGTGAGGCTGCAGCTCGTATGCAACGAAGCGAGGGTGGCCAGGCCGTTCTTCAGCCCGCTGGCGCTGATCTCCCGGTCGAGGGCGGCGGTGAGATCGGTGAAGCCCTCGCCGCTGGTCTGGAGGCTGAGGGTATGGAGGCTCTGGCGCAGCATCGGAGCGGATGGATCCTGCGGGAAGGCTGGCACCCTCTCGTGGGCTTGGCCGCCGCCACTGGCTGGATGGCTGGCCGGCTGTGGGGGGGGCTGATCGACCGATCCCCCTCTGGCATGGCGACGGTGGAACGGCAGGAACTGCAGCAACTGGAGATGCCTTGGCTTGGCCCGGTTCGGCCCCCTCAGCGGGGCCGCTCGTCTGCCTAACGTCGCGCCATGGCTGAGCTCACGATCCTTTTCGACGGCGGCTGCCCCCTCTGCGTGCGGGAGGTGCGCTTTCTTGAGCAGCGTGACCGGCGTATCCATCCGAGTGCTCCTCGGCTGGCGTTCGTGGACATTGATGCCGCCGGCTACGACCCGGCCGCCCACGGCGGCATCGGCTACCGGGAGGCGATGGGCCGCATCCATGCCCTCGAAGCCAGCGGCGAAGTGGTGAGCGATGTGGAGGTCTTCCGCCGCGCCTATCAGCTGATCGGTTTGGGGTGGCTCTATGCCCCCACCGGCTGGCCCCTGCTGGCGCCTCTGGTGAATTCTCTTTATGCGATCTGGGCCTCGGCGCGGCTCCGGATCACCGGCCGACCCAGCCTTGAGCAGCTCTGCGCTGTTCGCGGTGGGCGTTGCGGGGGTGCTCCTGCCGCCGGCAATCGGGCTGCTGTTGGGGTCGTGCCACCGCCCGGTTCCGCCGATCTGGAGCGAACGGCGGATGCCGCCGCTGCCGGAGGGTTGTGAAAGGTTCGGCAGTCTTCCGTCAATCCGGCTCCACTTCCCCTTGCCTGCGGGAGCCCAGCGCTTCGGCAGCCGTGACCGTTCAGCCGGACCCTGGACAGGCGTTGATCGAGGAGCTGTGCCGTTTCCTTCGCCACCCCCACTCCGCCACCGTGGGCTTGGCCTCCAGCCGCTCTGAGGCCGGGGGCTATGCCGGCTTCCAGGGCACCTTCGGGCACTCCCGCGACCGCGATGAGCGCTGAAGCGACCTCTGGCGGCCGCCCCGGCGATCCCGACCTGATCGTGATCGGCGCCGGCCTTGGGGGCCTCTGCGCCGCCGCCATCGCTGCCCGCCATGGCCTGGCGGTGCTGGTCCTGGAGGCCCACAGCGTTCCTGGAGGCGCCGCCCACGGCTTCAGCCGGCGGGGCTTTCAGTTCGAGTCGGGACCCTCTCTGTGGAGTGGACTCGGTCGCTGGCCCTCGACCAATCCCCTGACCCAGGTGCTGCGGGCGGTGGGGGAATCGGTGCCGGTGGTGCCTTACCACCACTGGGATCTGCTGCTGCCTGAGGGTCGGCTGCGGGTGGGGGTGGGGATGGAGCCCTTTCTGGAGGTGCTGCGCCAGTTGCGGGGACCCGCCGTGGCGGACGAATGGCATGGCTTTCTGAAGGCGATCGAGCCCCTCTGCCGGGCCGCTCGCTCCCTGCCGCTTCTGGGCCTGCGGCCCGGCCTCGGCAGCGTCTTCACCCTCGGCGGTGGCGCCGGCCTGGAACTGCTGGGCCGAGCTCCCCAGTTGGCGGCCCTGGGAGGGGCCTTCGGCCCTCTGGCCCGTCGCCACCTGCGCGATCCCTTCCTGCTGCACTGGGTGGAGCTCCTCAGCTTTCTGATCTCCGGTCTGGGGATCGACCACACCAGCGCCGCCGCGATGGCCACGTTGTTCGGCGAGTGGCCGGGCTGCGGGGGTGCGGCTGACCCCCGAGGTCGGTGGCGCGATCCTCCGCGCCCGCCGCGGGGTGATCTGCAGCGCCAGCCCCTGGGACACCCTTGAACTGCTACCCCCGGAGCTGGTGCCCGATCGCTGGCGCGCTCGCCAGGCCGCCACGCCCGCCTGCGCCAGCTTCCTGCATTGGCACCTGGGCCTGCGCGGCGGCGAGGAGCTCGCCGATCTGCCGGTTCACACCGTGTGGGTGGGCGACTGGCAACGGGGCATCGGGGCCGAGCGCAACATGGTGGTGCTGTCGATGCCGTCGCGCCTCGATCCCTCCCTGGCTCCGGCCGGCCACCAGGTGCTGCATGGCTACACCCCGGCCAATGAACCCTGGGAGATCTGGAAGGATCTGGAGCGGGGCACCCCCGCCTACGAGGCGCTGAAGCGGGAGCGTTGTTCGGTGTTCCATCACGTCTTCGAGCAACTGCTGCCCGACTGGCGCGAGCGGGTTGTGCTGGAACTGCAGGGCACCCCCCTGAGCCACCGGCACTGGCTGCGGGTGCATCAGGGCAGCTATGGCCCGGCCTGGCCGGCCGATCATGGGCCCTTTCCGGGTGGTTCCACCCCGTTCGAGGGTTTGGTGCTCTGTGGGGCGGGGGTCTTTCCCGGCATCGGCGTGCCGCCGGTGGCGATCAGCGGCGCCCAGGCAGCCCATCGCTTTGTCTCTGCCCGGGCCCAGCGCCGCCTGCTGCAGGAGTTGGAGCTGGTGGGCGGCTGACGGCTTCGGCAGCCAAGCCCGCGATGGGGCCGCGGCAGCCACGTCTTCACCTTTGTCAGCTTGTCGCGCCGCGATCGGGGATCAGCATGGGGATCTTCCGCCATGGGCGCCATGACCACCATGACCTGCCGCTACGAAGGCCAGCTGCGCTGCCAGGCGGTTCACGTCGCCTCTGCTGCCGAGCTCCTCACCGATGCGCCGCTCGACAACCAGGGCCGCGGAGAGGCCTTCTCGCCCACCGATCTGCTGGCCACCGCCCTGGCCACCTGCATCCTCACGATCATGGGGATCACGGCCGAGCGCCACGGCTTCGCCATCGAGGGGAGTGAGGCCCGGGTGGAGAAGACCATGACCAGCTCGGGGGTGCGCCGCATCGAGCAGCTCACGGTGTGGATCACCCTGCCGGCCGGCCTGGAGGACTCCCAGCGGGAGCTTCTGAAACGCGCCGGTGAGGGCTGCCCCGTGAAACGGAGCCTGGAGGGGGCCGTGCCGATGGAGCTGCACTGGCAGTGAGCTTCGCCAGCGCATGGGGCTCGGGGATCAGGGTCGCCGCAAGCCGGTGGCACAGAGGCTGCGGAACAGGCTGATCACCTTGGCCGGCGACTGGAGCTCCATCCAGAAGGCCTCCGCTTCCAGCCGCTGGTCGCCGCTGGGGTATCCGAGGTCGATCAGCTTGGCGTAGTGGGGCGCCATCGTGCGCAGTTCCCGGAAGGTGCGGGGCATGTATTCATCGGCGATGGCGGTGCTGCCGGTGCAGGCCTGCATGATGTGGGTGGATTCGTGGGCCATCACCTCCCACACCGCCTCCACATCCGCCAGGTTCACCACGTTGCGGCAAAGCACCAGCCGATGGCGGCCGGCGTTGTTCCGTTCGTAGTAGCCGGCGTGGCTGGCGGGGCACTGATCGGAGACCTGGGTCACCACGCCGGCGGCGTTAATCAGATCCTCGAGTTGGCGGATCTCCTCCAGGCTGGCGGCCTCGACGCTCCCGGCTCCCGCCAAGAGTCCGGTCAGCCCCAGGATCAGGCCAAGCGCCATCCCAGCCCTTCGGCCCGTTGCCCGGTGGCTGCATCGGCGCCAGCTGAGGGCCCTGCAACCGTCCACTCGGCGGTAGCGGCGCTGTGACATGGCGGTATCCCCGCGGAGGGCCCGTCTCCAGCCTGGCTCCGGATGCCGAATCGTGCCGCGATGGAGAGATTGGGCTTTTCCCGGTCCGCATCCACCACCCGAATGTCTTCTGCCCTGCCCAATCCCCCGCGAGCGGTCGTGCTGGAGCGCCAAGCTGGCGGTCGCTGCCGTTGTGTCCCATGGCCGAGGTCGGATCTGCCCACCAGCGCCTGAGGGACCATCTGCACCAGACCCGGCTGCTGGGTTCGATCAGCAGTGCCCTCTATTACGACCAGAACACCGTGATGCCGGCTGCGGGGGCCGCCTGGCGCGGCGAGCAGCTTGCCCTGCTCGCTACCCAGCTCCACCAGCGCCAGAGCAGTGACGCCTACACCGAGCTGGTGGCGGCGGCGGAAGCGGAGCTCGGTCCGGAGTCCTCCGAGGCGAGCCGCCGCAATCTGGCCCTGCTGCGGCTGGAACTGGAACGTCAGCGCTGCCTGGATCCCACCCTGGTGGCCGAGCTGGCCAAGGCGCAGTCACGCGGGAATGCCCTCTGGCAGGACGCTCGCCGCCGCAATGACTTCCCCTCCTTCGCCCCCGCCCTCGCCGATCTGATCGCCCTGCGCCGGGAGCAGGCCTCCCAGCTGGCCACCGCCGAACCGATTCCCCGCAGCCCCTGGGAGACCCTGGCCCAGCCCTTCGAGCCGGAGATCAGCAAGGCCCGTCTGCAGGTGCTGTTTCAACCCCTCCAGGAGTGCATTCCAGCCCTACTGGAGCGGGTGAATGGCGCCGCGCCCACCCCCCCGGAGGCGGTGCCACTGGCGGAATCGATTCAGGAGGGCCTCTGTAGCCAACTCCTGGACAGCTGGGGCTACGACCCCGCCCGCTGCCAGCGTTCCCGCTCGGCCCACCCCTTTTCCTGCACGGTGGGTCCGGACGACTTCCGCATCACCACCCGTGTGGTGGAGGGGCAACCCTTCTCCGCCTTCCTGGCCACGGCCCACGAATGGGGCCATTCCCTCTACGAGCAGGGGCTACCCCGCTACGGCGATCACTATTTCCCCTGGCCCCTCGGTGAGGCCACCTCCATGGGGGTGCACGAGAGCCAGTCCCTGTTCTGGGAGTGTCGTGTGGCGCGGGGGCAGGCCTTCGCGGCCCGTTGGCAACCCCGCTTCGTGCAGGCCCTCGGGGCCGATCCCTGGGGAGGCTCCCACGGGTTCTGGCGTGGTCTCAACCCCCTGCGGCCGGGCCTGATCCGGGTGGAGGCCGATGAACTCAGCTACACGCTGCACATCGTGCTGCGCTTCGAGTTGGAACAGGCGCTGCTTGAGGAAGGATTGCCGGTGGAGGAGCTGCCGGCAGCGTGGAACCGCCGCATGGTGGAGTTACTGGGACTCACGCCGCCGAATGACCGCGAGGGCTGTCTCCAGGACATCCACTGGGCCGAGGGGCTGTTCGGCTACTTCCCCTCCTATGCCCTGGGCCATCTGATCAGTGCCCAGTTGTCCGAGACCATGGAGGCTCAGTTGGGTCCGATGGAAAGCCTGGTGGCATCCGGTGAGGAAGCCAGGCTGCGGGGCTGGCTGGCCGAGCAGGTCTGGCCCTTGGGCCGCTCGGTGACCGGGGATCAGCTGGTGGAGCGGGTCAGCGGCGCCCCGCTCACCGCCAAGCCCTTCCTCCGCTACCTCGAGGAGAAGGTGAACCGGTTGCTCGGTGAGGCCTGAGGCCGCAGAGGGACCCCCGCTTCGGTCCATACCAAAGAGCCGCCGCCGGGGCTGTCCTTAGGATGCCGCCGCGCAACGCTCTCCCATGGCGAACATCGACCACGCTCCCAGCCGCACGATGCTGAACCTGCTGCACGTGCTGCCGGCCTTCGCCGATGAGGCCGAGCTGCGGCTCAATGCCATCGTGGAGCTCAACTCCAACACGATCAACAAATACGAGCTGATCACCGAAACCGGCCACCTCAAGCTGGATCGTGTGGGCTATTCCTCTCTCGCCTATCCCTTCGCCTACGGCTGCATCCCCCGTACCTGGGATGAGGATGGCGATCCCCTCGACATCGAGATCGTCGGCGTGACCGAGCCCTTGGTGCCCGGCTCGCTGGTGGAGGCCCGCATCATTGGCATCATGAAATTCGATGATGGCGGTGAGGTCGACGACAAGGTGATCGCCGTGCTTGCCGATGACAAGCGCATGGATCACATCACCTCCTACGAGCAGCTCGGTGCCCACTGGCTCAAGGAAACCCAGTACTACTGGGAGCACTACAAGGACCTCAAAAAGCCCGGCACCTGCCGCGTGAATGGTTTCGAAGGCAGTTCCGAAGCTGTCCGCATTATCAAGGAGTGCGAGGCGCGCTATACCAACACCATCGAAGCCAAGCTGGTGGGCTAATTCAGTCGCGACCAGGCCCCACGCCCGGCCCTTCGCCGCCGGGGTCTGGTCCATCCCACGCCAGGTCCCTGGGCTTTCCACTCCCTGCCCCGTACGCCGTTCAGCCATGAAGAACCGCACCGTCGCCGCTCTCCTGGCCCTCAGCACCGTTTCCCTGGCGGGTCTGACCACTGGGGCTCAGGCGATCGAACCGCTGCCGCCCCTGCCGAGCCTTCCACCGATTGAGGCCACCCCCAGCCGCCGCGCTCCCGCTGCCCCGGTTTCGCAGCAGCCCGGTCTTCCGGCGACCGTTCTGGCTCCCGCCGCCACCACCGCTGCGGCCACGGCCACCAGCAATCGAAAGATCGTGCTGGAGCTCGGCAAGCGCACGATCAGCCTGTGGGAGGGAAGCAAGGTTCTCGGCAAGTGGCCCGTGGCGATCGGTGATTCCGCAACTCCCACCCCCAAGGGCCTGTTCAGCATTCGCAATAAGGTGATCAACCCTCAGTACCAGAGCACCAAGACCGGTAAGAACAACCCCACCATCGGTGCCAATGGCCCCTTAGGTGATCGCTGGATCGGATTCCATGCCACTAGCAAGGATCAGTTCGGTATCCACGGCACCCCCCCCGCCTGGGCCTGGGCGGTCCACCAGGGGGCGGCGGTGACCCATGGCTGTGTGCGGATGCTGGGTCCCCACGTGCGGGCCCTCTTCGACCAAGTGGATGTGGGCACGCCGGTGGAGGTGAAGCCCTGATGGCAGCGGTGCAGTGCTGCTGCAGCAAAGGTTGAAAACAATCTGCAGATCAGCCCTGAAGCGAGCTGAGTTCGCCTTCCCTGACCTTAGTGTTTGCCGATCGCGCAATGGATTCTGGCCCGCGACAGCTCCTTTCCCATGTCCCATTCTGGTTCTAACCACACCACAGATCCCCTCAACAGCACATCGCTGAAGTGGTGCCAGGATGGGGAGCTGTCCAAGCTTGATCTGGATCGGATCCTTGAGCTTCTGGTTCAGTCCGATCCGGTTGCGGAAGCCTTAGTGGCTGATTTTTCGAAGGGACGCTGCTGAAGCTGGCGGGCGACCGCCAAGGCCAGCCCATCCCGGCTTGCCACCCCAAGGAGGTCTGAAATCGGCAATCCGCCCGGTGGTATTCCTTTGGGAAGGTAGCCACCGGGGCCGTCCTCCACTGAAAAGACAGGGATTTGGCGCAGGCCTGCCGGCAGCAGTTGGTCCTCGAGTCGGTCAAGACGTGCGCTTCCCGGCAGCCACACGAGCTCTCCCCGGCGGCACGCTCCCACTGAGGGGCTTTCGGTTAGGCCTTCGGCTGCGGAGAGGCCGCGTTGCAGGTCCTGCAGGCTCACCAGCCCGATCACCTGGTCCTCCTCCATCACCAGCAGGGCATGTCCGTGGGTCTGAACCAGCTGGGCCAGGGCATCCGTGGCGAGGGTGCCTGAGGGCAGCACCAACGGCGCCGTGGGTTCGAAGGCCTCGCGCACCGAAAGCGATGCAAGGCTGGCCCGACGTCGCTCTTCGATCGGATCGGTGCCCACCAGTCCGGCGTTGTCGAATCCCTGCCAGCGCTCCACCAGGGCGGCACTCAGGCCGGCTGCGGCCATCAGGGGTAGCACGATGCGGATGTCGCGGGTGAGTTCAAACAGCAGCAGCAGGGCGGTGAGCGGGGCTCGGGCGCTGCCGGCTAGCACCGCCGCCATGCCCACCATGGCGTAGGCGGGGGGTTCGGCCACGGGAAGATGGAAGCCACCCTCTCCCAGGAGCTGGCCATAGGCGTTGCCCAGCACCGCACCCAGCACCAGGGCCGGGGCGAAACCACCCCCCACGAAGCCGGTGGCATTGCTGAGCGCCGTGGCCACCAGCTTCACGCCGATCAGGAGCAAAAGGGTGACCAGGGGAATGCCTCCGTCACTGCCCAGCAGGGCCTCGATCGTGTCGTAGCCCACCCCCAGCACCTGGGGGAAGAGAAGGGCCATCCCGCCGACGGCGGCACCACCGGTGGCCGTGACCAGGCCGGGTGGCAGGGTTCCGAGCAGCTTCTGAAGCCGTGAGTCGCGGCCGAGGGCCATCAGGCGGATCAGGGCCCACGACATCAGGCTCGCCAGCAGGCCCAGGCCCAGGTACAGGGGCAGCTCCCAGGGGGAGCGCACCTCATAGGCCGGCAGTCGCAGGATCGGATCGTCGCCGAGGCAGAGCTGGGTGACCAGGGCCGAGGCCACCGCCGCCACCAGCACCGCCCGCAGGCTGGGACGCCCGACCGTGCCGCTGAAGTTCCCCTCAAAGGCAAAGAACACGCCGGCGATCGGGGCCTTGAAGCCGGCCGCCAGGCCCGCCGCCACACCGGCAGCCACCAAGGCTCGGCGGGCCTCAGGCACGAGGCCTCCCCGCTCGGCCACCCACAGTCCCAGGTTGCCGCCACTCTCGATGCTCGGCCCCTCGGGCCCCAGGGAGGCACCGCTTCCCAGGCTCAGGGAGGCCGCCAGGATCCGCAGATGGGGGAGCCGCGGGGCGGAGGCTACGGCCCCATCGGCCATGGCCATCAGGCTGGGCAGGCCCGGGCCGAGGTTGCCGCTCAGCCAGCGCAGCAGACCCACCGCCAGTCCGCCCAGGGTGGGCACCACCACCACGGGCCAGAGAGCCAGCCAATCGGGGGGGCTGGGCAGGGTCGGGCCCGCCGGTGCGGGGGCCGGATCCTGCTGGGCAAGGAAGCCGATGCCATCGAGTCCGAGCTGCAGCAAAGACTTCAGCGGGGTGCCGCTGTCCGCTTCGAGCGGGGGAAGGGCGATGGCGGCGCTGGGGGCTGCCGTGGCGATGGGTGATCGGGCGATCTCCAACAGCCCCTCCACGAACGGTCCGTAGAGGAAGTTGTTGATGAAGCCCAGCAATAGGTGGAAGCCCACGATCGTGAACCCCGTGAGGGTGCCCACCAGGGCCGCCCAAGCCAGCAGATTCCACTGGAAGGGTCGGGGCCTGCTCGTCGGGGGCCTTGGGGCGCCCTCCACCACGGCGGATTCAGGCTTCGGGGCGGACGGTGGCAAAGATTTCCTCCAGGATCGCGCCGGCACCCTGCTCCCGCAGCCTTCGGGCCAGCGAGATGCCGAGGGCTTCTGGATCCTCCTGGGGACCGCTCACCTCATCGCGGATCAGGCGCTGGCCATCGAGGCTGGCCACCATGCCGGTGAGCACCAGATCGCCTTCGGCGTCTGGAGCGCTGAAGCGGCTGTTCACGCCGATCGGAACCTGGCAGCCCCCCTCCAGCTCCCGCAGGAAGGCCCGTTCGGCCCGGCAGCGCAGGGCCGTGGGCCTGTGCTCCAGCACCTTGATCAGCTCCAACACGGTGGCATCTCCTTCGCGGCATTCGATGCCGAGGGCGCCCTGACCCACCGCATGGAGGGAGATGGCCGGGTCGATCAGTTCGTGGATGCGATCGGCCAGGCCGAGGCGGCCCAGGCCGGCGGCCGCCAGGATCAGGCAGTCGTATTCACCGCTGTCGAGCTTCTCAAGCCGGGTGATCACGTTGCCGCGCACATCCTTGAATTCCAGGTGGGGGTAGTGATGGCGCAACTGAGCTAGACGCCGGAGGGAACTGGTCCCCACCACCGCCCCCTCCGGCAGGGTGGCCAGGGTTTTGTCCTGGTGTCTGGCATGCACCACTAGAGCATCGGCGGGATCCTCCCGCTCCGTGATGCAGCCCAGCATCAGGCCCTCCGGCAGGTTGGTGGGGAGGTCCTTGAGGCTGTGGACGGCGATGTCGGCCCGGTCCACCAGCATCTGAGCCTCCAGTTCCTTTGTAAACAGGCCCTTGTCGCCGATCTTGGCCAGGGCCACATCCAGGATCTTGTCGCCCTGGGTGGCCATGGCCTCGATGCTGATCGTGAGGTCGGGATGGGCCCCCTGCAGTTCGTCGCGCACCCAGTGGGTCTGGACCATGGCCAGCTGGCTGCGTCGGGAGGCGATCCGCAGGGTGCGCGGAGCGGAAGGGGAAACAACGCCTGTGGGGCTGGTCATCGGGACCCGGAAGGGGCGGCCGCGGCCGCCGGATAACAGCCGCTTAGCCTACGGACCCGTCGTGTTGGCTGGCTCCTTGCGGCCCCGACCGTGATCAGCTGATGGGAAGCCGCCGCCGGCTCAGAGGAGATCCAGGGGCAGGGGGCCCCAGGTGTCGGCCAGTTCCGGCTGCTCGGAGTTCTGGCCACTGATCAGCACCCCGACCCCCAGTCCGTCCTCCTGCCGGACCAGAAAGGTGCCGGTGCGTTGATTCCCCTTGAGGAAAACGGCCCCCTCGATCGCCGCCGCGCCCGGGCCTTCGGCAGCCAGGGCCGGCCAGCCCAGGGCCTGCTCACACCGGCGCAGGGCCTCGATCGCGGCCGTGGCCGTGGGGGCCATCACGCCGATGGTGAACCAGGGGCAGCGCTTCAGGGCCCTATGCAGTTCAGCCCGGAGTTCCTGGCGCTCGATCTCCTTGAGCTCCGGTGCCGTTCGTTCGCCCCGCAGAGCATTCAGCCGAGGCGTCGCTGCCGGAGCCGCCGGCTGGGGGAGGGAAGCGGAGGCAACTTCTTTCTCCGCTGGTTCTTTCTCCACCGGGGAGGAGGACGCAGGTTGGCTCAAGGATGGGTGGGCGGGAGCCTCCACTTTGCCGCCGCCCTGCCAGAGCGGGTGGGTGAGAGATGCTTGCCGAGGGCTTAGCGGGGCTGCCGGTTGGGAGGCGACTGGGCGCTGCGCCAGAAGGCCAGGCAGATCGTGAGCCAGGCCAGG
This sequence comes from Cyanobium sp., assembly GCA_040399305.1. Classification (GTDB taxonomy): domain Bacteria; phylum Cyanobacteriota; class Cyanobacteriia; order PCC-6307; family Cyanobiaceae; genus Cyanobium. The sequence goes on along the minus strand of JBBASH010000012.1, from coordinate 14,169 downwards.
CCCACCGCTCCGCCGGCCAGCAGGTCAGTGGGCCAGTGGGCCCTGGCCACCAGGGTGCTCAGCCAGACCAGCGCGGTCCAGGTGAGAGCACCAAGCGTGAGGGGCAGGCGCAGGCGGGGGTAGTGGAGCGAAAGGATCGCCACCATGGCGAAATAGAAGGCCACCGATCCGGCCGCATGACCACTGGGAAAGCTGTGGCCATCGACCACCAGCAACTTTTCATGGGGACGGTCTCGGTCGAAGAGGGGTTTGAGCCAGATGTCCACAATCCCGAGGATGCCACCGGTGGCCACCATCAGCAGTCGAAGATCCAACCACCAGCGCTTGCGGATCAGGTAGACCAGGGCCGCCAGCACCAGGGCGCCGGTGAACCCGACCCCGCTCATCCGGTAGATCTGCAGCAGGGTTAGCCGCAGGGGGCCCGGCAAATGGCCGACCTCCTCAAGCAGGGCGGCATCAAAGGGCAGCGGATCCTCACCGGCCACCAGTCGCCCCAGCAGCAGCAGCCCAGCGATGGCCAAGGCCACAACGGTCCAATCGCGAGGGCGCAGGGGGAGAGTCATGGGGTGGGGTGGGAAGCCAGGGACACACGCCAGATCTTCTGTTGATCCTGGCTTGCCAGCCAAATGATGGCGATGGCCGGCAGGCCGAGGCCATCGGCCACTGTGCCGCAGCACCCAGGAGCTCTCCCCAAAGCTTCGGGAGAGAGGGGCCGATGAAACGCTCCCATGCAGTGGCCTGCCAAGGGCAGGAATGGATGGGTCAAGAGGCAGCGAAAGCGATCAGGGGAGTGCGTTCTTGGAAGGCTCCTTTTCTGCAAAAAGAGTATAACGTCCGAAGGAGCGAATCATCTGGATCCTGCCAACAAGGGCAGGTGGAAGAGCGTCGATCTGCCGCTGTTGCAGCACGATAAAATCGCGGGACGATCCATCGAGCCGCCGCTGCAGTTCTTCGACATCGCCCACCTGCTCGGCTGATCCCAGGCTGTAGAACGAGGCAGAAAAGGGACGTTTGATGAAAAGAATTGCCTCGCCCTGCCGCCGCAAAGAGCGATAGGTTTCCACCGGTGCTTTGGCGGAATTGTTCGTGGCGATGGCCGCTTTGTGGCAGACGATTGGAAAGGCCAGGGTGAGCAGCAGCATGAACGCGATGGCGCCCGTGAGTAGACGATCGATGTTCGCCCGCGCAGGCCAGCGGTGGAGCCAGGAGGCGCCGAGAAGAGCTAGCCCCGGGACTCCTGGCAGGACATAGGGCCAGAGGATGTTCCCCGCGAAGCTGAAGAAGATGGCAGGCGCGAGTCCCCAGAACAGAAGGTAGGAGCGCCAGGGAGGATCAAAGGCGAAGCTTTCCGCCATCGCTCGCCTTCCCCTTCGGGTCAGCAACACCATGGGAGGAAGCAGCAGCGACCAGGGCAGAACATCGACAAGAAGGAACAACCAGATGGTTCCGCGCGGATAGTCGTGAGCTACTCCATAGCGGTCTCCATCCCAACCGGGAGTCACGAAGCGATGCCAATGCTCACCGAGCAAAAAGTAATTGAGGAAGCCTGGTGTTCTCTGCTCCGCGAGCAGATACCAGGGCAGGGCGATCAGCAGGGTGAGCAGGAGTCCCCTGAGCCACGGAAAACGGGGGAGAATCGAACCGGCCTGACCCGAGAGGAACGTCCAGAGGCCGATGGGCAGCAGGACGAGAACGATGGCAATCGGTCCCTTGGCCAGCAGCCCTAGGGCCAGACCAACAAAGAACAGCCAGCGTTCGCGGCTTCTTTCCGTTTCCTGTCCGTGGGCCGTGAGCCAGAAGGCTCGCATCGAGATGGTGATGGCCAGGGTCAGGGCCATGTCGGTCATCACCGATCCCGCCGACGCCAGGAAGATCAGGGAACCCCCAAGCAGGGCAAGGGCGATCACCCCTTCCCGGCGCGAGCGGCGAACCCCCAGTGACCAGACCAGCCAGGCCGTGGCCACACCCATCAACCAATGAGGGAGGCGGGCTGCGAACTCGTTGATTCCGAACAGCCGCAGCCCGAGCGCCGTGACCCAGAAAGCCAGGGGCGGCTTCCCCCAGAACGGTGTTGTCGCATCGTTCCAGGGTGTGATCCAGTCGTTGCGCTCCGCCATGACTCTGGAGATCTCGGCATAGCGCGCCTCGGTCGTGTCCATGAGGGGATAGGACCCCAGCGTGAGCAGCCGCACGAGCGCCAGGAGGAGCACCAAGGCCAGGAGGCGGGCCGCCGTTTCGGAACCGGCGAGGGCGGTGAGTCTCCTGATCGGTTGCAGTTGGCGAAACTGATTCATGCAGACATGGCCCTTGCCAAACCAGAATGGCAGAGAACAGTTCGGCAGCAACGGATGCAGGGTTTCCCCCACCCGTTGGGCCAGGAATGTGTCGCGGGTAATGAGGGAATAGAAGGCTGAAGCCCCCCACATTGGCGAGCACTGGAAGGAAGGCGACCAGCAAAAACTTCAGCAGACCCTTCACCAGCGCCAGAACTTTCTGGCGCTAAAAGAGGAAGGTGAGCAGGTTGTTGGATCTGGCGGCCACGATGACCGCCGGCGGCAGGGCCTGCTCAAAGCCAAGGCCGAGGGCCATCAGCACCTGATTTACAGCCAACTGCACCAGAATGCCAGTGGACCAACAGGCCAAAACTGATGGCCTGGCGGGGTACACATTCTGCACCCAGGGCGGTCCGCACCCTGGGTGTCATTCGTGAGTCGAGCTTACTTGATGTATTCCTTCAGAACCCCATTGCGATTGGGATGCCGCAGTTTGCGAAGCGCCTTGGCTTCAATCTGGCGAATCCGCTCGCGGGTGACATCAAAGATTTGGCCGATTTCTTCGAGGGTTTTCATCCGGCCATCGTCGAGGCCATAGCGCAGCCTCAGCACATCCCGCTCCCTCGGGCTGAGGGTCGCCAACACCCCTTCGAGGTCCTCGCGCAGGAGATTCTTAGCAACATCCTGCTCAGGGTTTTCAATGTCGGCTTCGATAAAATCGCCAAGGCGAGAGTCTTCTTCTTTTCCGATCGGGGTCTCCAGTGAAATCGGTAACTGGGCCGATTTGGCAATGAAGCGAAGCTTCTCGATGGTCATCTCCATGCTCTCGGCAATCTCCTCCTCCGTGGGCTTGCGCCCGAACTCCTGGGAGAGGGTCTTGGTGGTCTTCTTGATGCGAGAGATGGTTTCGTACAGGTGCACCGGCAGACGGATGGTGCGGCTTTGATCGGCGATGGCGCGGGTGATGGCCTGGCGGATCCACCAAGTGGCATAGGTGGAGAACTTGTACCCCTTCTCGTGATCAAACTTCTCGGCCGCTCGAATCAGGCCCAGGCTGCCCTCCTGGATCAGATCCTGGAAAGAGAGGCCGCGGTTCATGTATTTCTTGGCAATCGAAACCACCAGTCGGAGGTTCGATTGCACCATTTTTTCCTTAGCGCGTCGCCCCAACATCAGCCGACGCCGGAATTTGATCAGCGGCATCTCCACCAAGGCCGCCCATTCCTTGGTATCGGGGTAATGGCCCTTGTCGGATTCAAACTGGGTGGCCAGCTCCTCAAGCTGCAGCAGATCGGCGATCTTGCGGGCCAGTTCAATCTCCTCATCGGGGCGCAGCAGGCGGATGCGGCCGATTTCCTGTAGATAGACCCGGATCGAATCCTCGGTGTAGACCCCCTTGGGACCCACCTTGATGCTGGCGAGGGCCTTGGCTTTGGCGTCCTTCTTGTCGTCTTTGCCCAGCTTGTCGTCCGCCTCCAGCAGCAGGGCGTCGCTGACTTCGAAGTCGGATTCGGCCTCACTCCCCGCCAAGAGGGCATCGGCGGCCTCCTCGAGGTTGGCCGCTTCGTCGGCGCCCGGGGCCGCCTTGCTCTTGGCGGTGGTCTTCGTGGCTCCTTTGGCAGCAGCGGCCTTGGCGGTCGCCGCCTTGGTGGGGCTGGACTTCGCGCCTGCCGCAGCCTTACGGCTGCCCTTGCTGGCTGCCCCCTCCATGGGCTTGATCTCGCCGGTGCTCGAAACCGTGGCGATGATCTCGGGCTCAACCTTGGAGATGACGCGCTTAGTGGCTGCTGGACTCATGGCTGTGGACGAACGGGGAGGGAGCGGGGAAGCGGCCGGATCGGCGCAGGCCCGGGTGGTGGGCGGACCCGGGTGGCCGGGAAAGGTTCAGGGAGCTGGCTGGGAAGGAAGACGTCCGTGGAGGACAGGAACCAGCGGGAGATTGTTCTCCGGAGAGGGCTCACCGGCCAAGGGGCAGCCGCTGCTGGGTTGCCGAGGGGGGAGGATGGGAGCCTGAGCCTGAGAGCAGTGGCGGTGACCGTGGTGGGCAGGAGCTGCCGGAGAAAAGGCCGGCTCCAAGACAGTGCAGTCAGGGGTTGTCGCGGACCTGAGGAACCGGGGGAGCCGGTATCGCATTCAAGGGTCTTCCCTGTGGACGGAACTCTGTCCGGTTCCGACAGCAGCCCGATGGACTGCCCAACGTTTCCATCTTAGGAATTGGTTGAGACGTCGGCAAGATTGGGGCCCAAGGTCGCCACCACCACCACGGGCTCGCCACCGTCGGCCCCGGCCCCCTGGCTGCAGGTGTGGCTTGAGGCGGGCCAGGAAGGACGAATCTTTACTTACGCCAACCCCGCAGGCCTGGAGGCGGGCCCTGGGGATCTCGTGCGGGTGCGGCTCCAGGGCCGATCCCACACCGGGCTGGTGGTGGGCCTGAGCCACGGGATGCCCCCAGAGCTCCATGGCAAGGTGGCCCAACCGGTCGAGGCCGTGCTCCAGAGCGCCGCCGTGGATCCCCGCTGGCGCTCCCTGATCGAGGCGGTCGCTAGCGACACCCACACGTCCCTGTTCCGCTGCCTGAAAAGCGCCCTGCCCCCCGGTTGGCTCGGCCAGCGTCCCAAGCGGGCGTCCCTGCCAGGGAGTGGGGAGTGGATTCTGGTCGAGCTCGGCGAGCCGCCCCCTGGCCCCTCGCCCGATCCCGGGGGCGAACCCTCCCCGCTGGCCTCCATCGCTGGCCCCTCGCCTCGCCAGCAGGAGTTGCTCACCCACCTAGCGGCCCATCGCCAGGGTCAGCTGCTGCGTGATCTGATCCGTGATGGCTTTAGCCGCTCCCTGGTGGCCTCGCTGGAGCGGCGGGGCTGGATCCGGCGCCGGTCGGTCGCCGCCGCCGAGGTTGCCGCCCGGGCAGAGCTGTCTGGGTCGGTGGCGCTGGAGCTTCCCCGCCCGGGCACCACGGCTCAGAACGAGGCCATCGAGGCCATCGCCGCCGCGCCCGCTGGCTCAGCCCTGCTGCTCTGGGGTGTGACCGGAGCAGGCAAGACCGAGGTTTACCTGCAAGCGGTCAGCCGGGAATGGGCCGCGGGCCGCAGTGCTCTGCTCCTGGCACCGGAGATCGGCCTGATCCCCCAGCTGCTCGATCGCTGCCGGGCCCGCTTCGGTCCCGGCGTTCTGGAATTCCACAGCGGCATGGGGGAAGCCGAGCGGGTGCGGGCCTGGCGCCGCTGCCTGGAGGCTGCGGATGGGCCGCCACTGGTGGCGGTCGGAACCCGTTCGGCGGTGTTTCTGCCGCTCGCGAACCTCGGACTGATCGTGCTGGATGAGGAACACGACGGGTCCTACAAACAAGACCGGCCCATGCCCTGTTATCACGCCCGGGAGGTGGCCCGTCATCGGTCCCGCCTGGAGGGAGCCCGGCTGGTGCTCGGCAGCGCCACCCCCTCCCTGGAGACCTGGCTCCGCTGCCGAGGCCCCTCGGCCGACACCCTCCTGCTGGAGCTGCCTGAGCGGATCGCCCAGCGCCCCCTGCCGCCGGTGCGCCTGGTGGACATGCGCCACGAACTGGCCGAGGGCCACCGTCGCTTGATCAGTCGGCCCTTGATGGAGCGTCTGCGCCAGTTGCCGGAACGGGGAGAACAGGGCGTGGTGCTGGTGCCCCGGCGGGGCTATCGAACCTTCCTGAGCTGCCGGAGCTGCGGTGAGGCGGTGCTGTGTCCCCACTGCGATGTGGCCCTCACGGTGCATCGTCAGGCCAGCGGCAGGGAGTGGCTGCGCTGCCACTGGTGTGACCACCGCGAGGAGGCGGCTCAGCGCTGCGGCCACTGCGGCTCGACGGCCTTCAAGGCCTTCGGTGCCGGCACCCAGCGGGTTGTTGAGCAGTTGGCGGAGGAACTCGGGGATCTGCGCCTGCTTCGCTTCGATGCCGACACCACCCGGGGGCGGGACGGCCACCGGCGCCTCCTGGAACGCTTCGCCGCCGGTGAGGCGGATGTGCTGGTCGGAACCCAGATGCTGGCCAAGGGGATGGATCTGCCGCGGGTGACCCTCGCCGCCGTGCTGGCGGCCGATGGCCTGCTGCATCGCCCCGACCTCCGCTCCTCCGAGACCTGCCTGCAACTGCTGCTGCAACTGGCCGGGCGGGCGGGCCGGGGTGAACGCCCCGGTGAAGTGCTCGTCCAGACTTACAGCCCCGAGCATCCGGTGATCCGCCATTTGGTGGATGGACGCTATGGAGCCTTTCTGGAGGAGGAGGCTGAGTTGCGCCGGCGGGGCGCTCTGGTGCCGTTCAGTCGGGCCTGCCTGCTTCGCTTGTCAGGACCTGCCGCCGCTGCCACGGCCACCGCCGCCGCCACCCTGGCCAGCCTGCTGGCCGCCCCCCTGCGGGAGGCGGGATGGGCCCTGGTGGGCCCCGCCCCCGCTCCGGTGGCCCGGGTGGCCGGCCGCAGTCGGTGGCAGTTGTTGTTGCATGGCCCGGCGGGCTCCGCCGTTCCCCTTCCCCCCGGCGCCGACCTTCAGGGCGCCCTGCCCAAGGGGGTGAGCCTGGCGATCGATCCCGACCCCCTAGAACTCTGAAGTGCCGGGCTCACGCCGGAAGCTCAGGCAGGCCGAAGCCCAGTTGGCGCCTGAGCCGCTGTAGGCCCAACACCAGCGGCAGGAGCAGCGCGATGGCACAACCTCCGAGTCCGAGGGCGCTCCAGCGCCAGCAGCGGAGTTCCAGCCGGTTCAGGGAACCGACCCGCAGGGGCCAGATCAGCCTGCCCCCTTGGGCGGCCTGCACGGGCTCAGGCTCGGCATGGCGCACGGCGGCTGCCCGCACCGACTCGAGGCCGATCGAGAGCTCCACGGCCGGCAGGGGGAGAAGCTCCCGTAGGTCGAGATCCAGCCAGACCCTCTGCCCCACGCCCACCAGCCAGTTGCGCTCCCTCACCTCAAGCCTGGGTGCCGGCACGGATTCACCCCCCGCCTCGCCGGCGGCCCGCACACTGGCTACCAGGGCTGCCCGGGCCTGATCCATAGGCAACACCGGGCTCTGCAGGATCGTGGCGCCGCCGGCTTCACGGCTGCGGAAGCCCTCCCGCTCGAGGCTGGCGCCCAGCCTTCGCTGCCAGGGCAAGGCTGGACCCGTGTCGCTCCGTAGCTGATGGGTGATCTGGAGGCGGCCAGGGCCGGCGAAGCGGAGATCGGTTCGCATCTCCACGCATCCCCCCAGCAGGGAGGCCAGCAACAGCAAGAGGAGTATCACCACCACCAAGGCGGCGAATCCCAGGGGGGCCCGGGTCGGTCCCACCGGCGGCGGCGGCGGCGGATCTGCCTTCCTGCTGCGGCGCAGGTTGCGGGCCGTCGCTCCCAGCGACTCCAGCGAACCGGAGACGGGCAGATCCGGCAGCGTGATGGACCAATCGCGGGGCCGTTGCAGGGCGGGGGCCTCCAGCACCAGCTGCAACGCCTTGCCCCGGGCCCGAAGGTCCGGGTCTTGGCAGGCCCGCAGGCTGCGGCACCATGCGGCGGCGGCCTCGCTTTCCCCCTGGCCCATCAGGGCCGTGGCCAGCAACAGGCGCAGTTCGGCCCCCGCCACCGTGAGGGCCGGGTGCTCCTCGGTCAGGGGCTCCAGCAGCCGCACGACCCTGCCGTAGTCGCCCCGCTCGATCCCTTGGCGGGCGGCCGCCAGGGATGGGGTGAGCAGGTCTTCCGCCGACTCGTTGTTGGGGTCGATCATGTCGGACTCTCCCCGGGCTTCCCGCGGATCAGAGCCTGGTGGGGGCCGTCCGGCCCACCACCATGGTGCCGATCCCCGCATCGGTGAACACCTCAAGCAGGAGGGAATGGGGGTGGCGCCCATCCACGATGTGGGCTGCCGCAACTCCCTGGGCCAGGGCCCGAATGCAGCATTCGGTCTTCGGGGTCATGCCCCCGTCCACCACGCCCTGGGCGATCAGCTCGCGGGCGTCCGAGAGGGTCAGCTGGCGAATTAGGGAGCCTGGATCGTGGCGATCTCGAAGGATACCGGGGGTGTCGGTGAGCAGGATCAGCTTCACCGCCTGGAGGGAGGCCGCCAGTTCGCCAGCCACGGTGTCGGCATTGATGTTGTGGGCTTGCCCCTGGGCATCAGGGGCCACGCTGGAGATCACCGGAATGTATCCCTGGCTGAGCAGGGGGGCCAGCACGCTCGGGTCCACCGATTCCACCTCACCCACTAGGCCATTGGCCCCCTCCTGCCAGGGGCGAGCCCGCACGAGCTTGCCGTCGCTTCCGGACAGCCCCACGGCCCGGCCGCCCACCCGGTTCAGTCCATTCACGATCTGTTTGTTCACCCGCCCCACCAGCACCATTTCGACCACATCCATGGTTTCGGCATCGGTCACGCGCAGGCCGTTGCTGAAGCGGGGCTCGATCGCGAGCCGCTTGAGCCACTGATTGATCTCGGGGCCTCCGCCGTGGACCACCACCGGCTGGACGCCCACACAGGCCAGCAAGGCGAGGTCACGAAACACGGCCTCGCGCAGGTCCTCCCGCACCATGGCGGCGCCGCCGTACTTCACCACTACCCGTTCCCCGGAGAAGCGCTGGATGTAGGGAAGAGCCTCACTCAAGACGGACACCCGCAGGGTGTCTTCGGGACTGACGTGGAAATCGGAGCTCAAGGCTGGAAGGGAGGAAAGGAGCTTGGAATCGGAACGGGCAGCCTTGCCCTACGGGGGGCGCCGGTTCTCGAGGTCAGGGCGTTGAGCACGGCTCGGTTGCCGGACGGCAAGGGGAATGACAAGGATCGGCCGGAGCTTGGCGTGGCATGGGGAGGCCAGCGGCGCCGGAGCGATCGGCTTCAACCATCTTCACCGGCGGCGCTGAGCATCACATCCACCTGGCCGGGCGCCGGCTGGCTGACGCTGCAGCGGAGGCCGGGTCCGAAGAAACGCCCCAGCCTGTCCTCCAGGGCCTGCCAGCGCTGGTAGGCCACCCCCTGGCAGTCGAAACGGAGCAGGAGGCCATAGCGGTTGGCTTCGTTGCGTTCCTCCACGCTCACCAACTGGGGGGGATTGTCCTCATCCCAGAGCTTGAGGGCTTCCAGGGAGCTCTCGAGGTGGGCCTTCTGGCCGTAGCGCCAGCGGCTCACGTCGGTGAGTAGGCGGCTCAAGGCAAGGTTCTCCGGCTGTTGCCGCAACTCCCGCAGGGCCTGGGGAGGGGTGAGCCGTAGGGGAGGGGGGAGCTCCGAGGATTTCAGGGCCAGGCCCCCCAGCAGGATCGGAATGCCGTAGAAGATCGTGGGCAGGCTGAGGTTGGCGTTGTCGTTGAGATAGGCCACTGAGCCCACCACGGTGAGCAGGGCCCCCACCACGGTGACCAGGCTGCCCGGGGAGATCAGGCGCGAGGAGAAGAGTGCTTGCATCGCACCATGATCCTGCAGGGCGGGCCAGGATGGTGCTCATCTGCTGCCCCACCCGCCATGTACTCCTCTTCGACCCAGCCGCCACTAGAGGCCGCGCCGTTGGATGTCGCGGCCGATCCCGCCACCCTCAGCACCGACGACCTCCTGCGGCAGCTTCGTCAGGACAGACTCTGGCTCCTCCGTCAGATCGATGCCGGCCGCTGGCCCCAGTGGAGGCTCGACCTGGCCGCCCTGGAGAGGGAACTCGGGCTGCTGCTCGATCAGGTCGCCGAACGCTCGGGCACGGTCTGAGTCCGGGGGCGACGGCGACCGGTCTGGATTCAGAAGGTGCTTCAGAAGGGAATGTCGTCCTCTTCGTCGAATCCCTCCGGATCCGCCACCAGTGGCGAGGTGTTCCACACCGGAGCCGCGGCCTCGGCTGGCTTGCCGGCGGGCGAGGCCGGGGTGGGTGCCGCCGCCGCCGGCCGATTGCCGCTGCCGGGGGAACTGGCGCGCCGCACCACGGGCGCGGGTGCAGCCGGCGCCATTCCCCGTGGTTCCGCGGCCATGGGCGTTCCGCTGGAGCCCGCCCCAGAGGGGTGAAGGCGGGAGAGGGTGAATTCGGCCCGTTTCTCCTTCACGCCATCCGGGCGGCTCACGGTGTTCATGCGAAGTCGCCCTTCCAGCACCAGGCGTTGGCCTACTTGAACCCGGTTCTGCAGATCCTGGGCCAGGCTGCCCCAGCCCACCACCCGGATCTGGCCCGGGGGGTCATCTGGACGCAGTCCATCGAACCGGACGGCCATCTCGGCCACGGGGGTCTGGTTGTCTTGGGTGTAGCGAATCTGGGGTGCCTCCAGCACCTCCACCTCCAGCAAGCAGTGATTCACGCCCGGACCCACGGATTGGAGCGCCCATCCTGATGCACACCCGCCCACCCCACCACCCGGGGAACCGGATCTGGCTGTTGAGCGGCACAGGGGAGGGCCCCCCCCTGGCGACGGCCCTGCTGGCGCGGGGATGGCGGCTGCGGGTGTGGGTGGTGAGCGGTGCGGCGGCTCGTTCCTATTCGGCGGCCCCGGCCCTGGAGTTGGCGGTGGGCCCGATCGGCGGCCCGCAGGCCGTGGCCGAGGCCCTAGAGCAGGCCGAGGCGTTGGGGGAGCGGCCGGCGTGGGTGGTGGATGCCACCCATCCCTTCGCCAGTCGCATCAGCGCCGACTTGGCGGCGGCCTGCCGGCTGCGGGGCCAGCCCCTGCTGCGCCTCCTGCGGCCCCTGCTTCCCTGCGGCGGGGCCACCCTGCTGGAGGACCTGCATGCGTTGAGCACCATTCCCCTGGCCGGCCGCTCCCTGCTGCTGGCGATTGGCGCCCGCCACCTGGCCACAGCCCTGGCCCACAGCCCTGGTTCGCGCCACCATGCCCGCATCCTGCCGAGTTCCTCGGCCCTCGCCCAGGCGATGGCGGCTGGGCTGGCGGCCGACCGGGTGGCCTGCCTGCACCCTTCCCCGGGCGGGGCAATCGAGCGGGCCCTCTGCCGGCGCTGGGGGATCGAGGCGGTGCTCTGTCGCCGCTCCGGCGGGGTCACGGAGCAGCTTTGGCACAGGCTCAGCAGTGAATGCGGCCTGCCCCTGCTGCTCCTGGAGCGGCCCCCGGAACCTGCCGGCCTGGAGTGCCACGGCTTAGAGAATCTGCTCGATCGCCTGGGGACGCCAGAGTGGTGAGGAGCGATCAGTCCGGCCCATGGAACCAGTGGACGCCACGGCGGCGGCGCACCCTTCGCCAGTGGATCCGCCCGTCTTTGAAGGGTTGGCCGGATTCCAGGTCACTGCGGCCGAGCCGGCAATCGGCAGCCCTGGCGATGGGTCCGATCGCATGGTTTGCGTGGTTTTGACCTCCGAGGCCACCCCGGAGCGGGCCGACGCCCTGGCCCGTGCCCTGCTGGAGCAGCGTCTGGTGGCCTGCGTGAGCGTGCTCCCCGTGCGCTCCCATTACCGATGGCAGGGGGCGCTGGAAACGGCTGATGAGGTGAAACTGCTGCTCCAAGACCACCCCGGATCAGCTCAGCGACCTCCATCGAGCCCTCCACGCTCTGCACGGCTACCAGACCCCGGAATGGATCGTGCTCGGAGGCAGCAGCCGTGACGACTACGGCCTCTGGTTGGAGGAGCAGCTGGGATAGGAGCCGGACAGCCCGATCTCAGCCAAGGTGCGTGGCCACCAGATCCGGAAGGGAGGCTTGGGGCCTGGGGCCGAGCTGGGTCACCACCTGACCTGCGCAGAGAGATCCAAGGCGCCCGCAACGCTCCAGGCTTTCGCCGCGGGTGTAGCCGTAGAGGAAGCCCGCCGCATAGAGATCGCCGGCCCCGGTGGTGTCCACCAGGTCACCGAGCCGGTAGGGAGGAATCACGAGGGTGTCCTGGCCGCTGAGCACTACCGAGCCCTGTTCACTGCGGGTGAGGGCCGCCACCCTGCATCGGCCCCGCACCTGGTCGGCAGCGGCTTCGAAGGAGTCCGTCTCATAGAGGGAGCAGATCTCGGCCTCATTGGCGAAGAGCACATCCACATGGCCATCCACCAGTTCCTGGAAGCTGGCGCGATGGCGATCCACGCAGAAGCCATCGGAGAGGGAGAGGGCCACCTGGCCGCCGCTTCCGCGCACCACCTCGGCCGCGGCGAGGAAGGCCTGTTTGGCCTCCTCGCTGTCCCACAGGTAACCCTCCAGATAGAGCACCTCGGCCTGGCGCACCAGGTCCAGGTCGAGGTCGGCCGGATCCAGGCCCACCGAGGCGCCCAGGTAGGTGCACATGGTGCGCTGGGCATCCGGGGTGACCAGGATCAGGCAGCGGGCCGTGGAGGGGCCGCTCTCGGCCGCGGGGGTTTCAAAGCGTGCTCCCACAGACCGGATGTCGTGGGCGAAGATCGACCCGAGTTGGTCGTTGCGAACCCGGCCGATGAAGCCGGCCCGGCCCCCCAGCTGGGCAATGCCGGCGAGGGTGTTGGCCGCCGAGCCGCCGGAGGTCTCCAGGCCCGGCCCAACACTGGCGTAGAGCCGTTCGGCCTCCTGCTCGTCCACCAGGGCCATGCTGCCCTTACTGAGGCCATGGCTGGCCAGGAAGGCGTCGTCGGCTTGCACCAGCACGTCAACGATGGCGTTGCCGATGCCGACCACATCCAGGGTCTTGGGGGAGGAGGTCACGGGGTTGGGGGGGTAGGGGAAGCATGGGCCTGGACCGGGGGGCTGGACCGATCAGGGGCCTGGGATCAGGAGCGGTACAACTGAGCCCGTGGTGATGGATCCGGCGGCTGGCGACCGCTCCTGTCCGGCGGGGAGACGCTCAGACGCTGAGCAGGGCGCGCTTGGGTCCGTGGATCGGATCCTCCACCACGATCGTCTGGTCTCGCTGGGCACCCAGGGACACGATGGCGATCGGAACCTCCATGAGTTCAGCCAGGAAGCGGAGGTAGGCGCGGGCGGTGGCGGGGAGGTCCTCCAGCTTGCGGCAGTCGGCGGTGGAGCACATCCAGCCGGGGTGGGTCTCGAAGATCGGGCGGCAGCGGGCGAAATCCTCAGCGCTGGATGGGAAGTGCATGATCCGCTCGCCATCGAGTTCGTAGGCCACGCACACCTGGATCTCATCGAGCTCATCGAGTACATCGAGCTTGGTGATCGCCAGGCAATCGAGGCCGTTCACCTGCACCGCGTAGCGGCCGATCACACCGTCGAACCAGCCACAGCGCCGGCGGCGGCCGGTGGTAGTGCCGTACTCGCCGCCCCGGTCGCAGAGGTGGTCGTTGAGGCTGCCCTCCAGTTCGGTGGGGAACGGCCCCTCACCCACCCGGGTGGTGTAGGCCTTGGCCACGCCGATCACCCGGTCGATCAGGGTGGGACCCACGCCGGCGCCGATGCAGGCCCCTCCTGACACCGGATTGGAGGAGGTCACATAGGGGTAGGTGCCGTGGTCGAGGTCGAGCAGGGTGCCCTGGGCCCCCTCGAAGAGAATGTTCTTGCGGGCCCGGGCGGCTTCGTGGATGGTGCGGGTGCAATCCACAACGTGGGGTGCGAGCCGCTGGCCATAGTCGGCGTACTCGGCGATCACCGCCTCGGGGTCGAGGGGTGCGATGCCGTAGACCTTCTGCAGGAGTTCGTTCTTCTCGGCCAGGGGCCCCAGCAGCCGGTCCCGCAGCCGTTCGGCATCGAGCAGGTCGATCACGCGGATCCCGTTGCGTTCCGATTTGTCGGCGTAGGTGGGGCCGATGCCGCGGCCGGTGGTGCCGATGCGGCGGTCGCCGCGGCGTTGTTCCATCGCCTGATCCAGCAGGCGGTGGTAGGGCATCGTGACGTGGGCGGTGCCGGCGAGCTTGAGCCCCGAGATCTCGATCCCGTAGCTGCGGAGCATGTCGAGCTCGCCCAGCATCACCTTGGGATCCACCACCGTGCCCGATCCGATCAGACAGGTGGTGTCGGGGTAGAGAATTCCGGAGGGAATCAGGTGGAGCTTGAGGACACGGTCGTCAACAACGATCGTGTGGCCGGCGTTCA
>JBBASH010000011.1:0-58454 GCA_040399305.1 Cyanobium sp. | reverse complement strand
AGCCAACGCACTGGAGTGGCGGAACTGCTGCTGGTGGCCCGCCGGCCCCAGCCCCTGCTTGAGCTCCAGGCGGAGCTGGGTTCCGGTCGAGTGCTGGAGCTCAACGATGCACTGGCCGAGGCCGACGTGGTGGTCTGGGTGGCGAGTCTTCCCGAGGGCCTCAGCATTGATGCCGACTTGCTGCCCAGGCCCTGCCTGATGATCGACGGGGGCTACCCCAAGAACCTCGATTCCCGTTTTGCGGGCGACGGGGTGCATGTGATCAAGGGCGGCATCGTGGAGTTCTGGCAGGATCTCGGATGGCAGATGATGGAGGTGGCCGACATGGCCAATCCCAGGCGCCAGTTGTTCGCCTGTTTCGCAGAAGCGATGCTGCTGGAATTCGAAGGAATCCACACCAATTTCAGCTGGGGCCGCAACAACATCACCCTGGCCAATATGGATCGCATCGGTGAAGCCTCCCTGCGCCACGGCTTCCGGGCCCTAGCGCTGGATCCGGTTCAGGCGGCCAGCCTCGTGCCCGCCTGAGTCCCACCCCCTACCGCACCGGATCCACCACCTGCGATCCTGAGTCTCAACCTGTCCACGCCCCCTGTCCACCCCCATGGTCCGCCGCGCCCTCCTGGATTTCGAGAAGCCGCTGGTGGAACTTGAGGAGCAGATCGAGCAGATCCGGCAGCTGGCCCGGGATTCCGAAGTCGATGTGAGCCAGCAACTGCTCCAGCTTGAAACCCTGGCCACCAGGCGCCGTGATGAGATCTTCCGCTCCCTCACGCCGGCCCAGAAGATCCAGGTGGCCCGCCACCCCCAGCGCCCGAGTTGCCTCGATTACATCCAATTGATCACCGAGGCCTGGGTCGAGTTGCATGGCGACCGACGCGGTTCCGATGACAAGGCCCTCGTGGGGGGTGTCGGTCGCATCGGCGATCAGTCCGTGGTGCTGCTGGGCCACCAGAAGGGCCGCGACACCAAGGAGAACGTGGCCCGCAACTTCGGCATGGCCTCACCGGGGGGGTATCGCAAGGCGCTTCGTCTGATGGAGCACGCCGATCGTTTTCGGCTTCCGATCATCAGCTTCATCGACACTCCCGGTGCCTACGCGGGGCTGCTGGCCGAGGAGCAGGGCCAGGGCGAGGCGATCGCCGTGAACCTGCGCGAGATGTTTCGGCTGCGGGTGCCAATCATCGCCACGGTGATCGGTGAAGGGGGCTCGGGAGGGGCCCTCGGCATCGGTGTCGCCGACCGCCTGTTGATGTTCGAGCACAGTGTTTACACAGTGGCGAGTCCGGAGGCCTGTGCCTCGATCCTCTGGCGGGATGCCGCCAAGGCACCGGTCGCCGCCGAAGCTCTCAAGATCACTGGCCCCGACCTGCTCCAACTCGGGGTGATCGATGCCGTGCTGCCGGAGCCCTCCGGGGGCAACCACTGGGCTCCCCTCCAGGCGGCGGAAACCCTCAAGGAGGCGATCCAGGCGAATCTGGCCGAACTTGGCGCCCTCAGCGAAACCCAGAGGATTGAGCGGCGCTACGCCAAGTTCCGGCAGATGGGCCGCTTCCTTGAGTCAGCCGCCACGGAGCCCGTCCGAATTGCTTAAGGTTTCAGGGTCGTTGCCCGTTTCGACGTGGCCGCCATTGTGTTTGCCGGACAACCGGGTGGGGTGTCCTTCGCGGGCCTCCCACCGGATCAGTCTGCAAGCCCTGGGGGGAACGTTCGCCCGATGGATGGCCAGATCCATCGGAGTGTTCAGTGGCCCGGGGCCAACCGGCGCTCTGTTGGGTGTAGGGAGGGAACCGTACCCAGTGTGCGGAGACCACACCACCCCGGAGCCATGAACCTGTAAACAGTTGCTGTGATCGGCGTGCCATGCTCAATCCGAGCAGGCTGCCGCTGTCCTGCTGTTCCTGGCGCAGCAGCCCTCCATTCCATCCGTGGAGGTTCCCCCTGAAGCCGATAGCCGGCCCCCCTTGGACACCCCATGACCTCCACGTTCCCGACACCGATCACCGCCGTGACCGTTCCGGCAGCGCCCCCCCTGAACGGCCTTGGGGTCGCTGGCGGTTCGGCGACCCAACTGCCCATCAGTGCCCGCCTGCGGCAGCGCCTCCAAGAGGCCAAAGCTCCGTTCCTTGCGAACGACAACATCTCGGCCCATCTGCGGGAAGGTGAGATCGACCAACTCGAAGCCGAAGTTACCGACAAGGTTCGGGAACTGCTGCGCAGCCTGGTGATCGACATTGAAAACGACCACAACACCGCTGAGACCGCTGAGCGTGTGGCTCGGATGTATCTGCACGAGGTGTTCAAAGGCCGCTATCAGGAGCAGCCGAAGATTGCTTCCTTCCCTAATGTAAAGAAGCTCGACGAAATTTATACCGTTGGACCGATCACCGTGCGTTCGGCCTGTTCGCACCATCTGGTTCCCATCCTTGGCAGCTGCTGGATCGGCATCAAGCCGGGCGTGAGGGTGATCGGCCTCTCCAAGTTTTCCCGGGTGGCGGAATGGGTCTTCTCCAGACCCCACATCCAGGAAGAGGCCGTTCTGATCCTGGCCGATGAGATTGAACGTCTTTGTGAGCCGGAGGGCTTGGCCATCCTTGTGAAGGCCCAGCACTACTGCATGAAGTGGCGTGGCGTGAAGGAACCTCAGACCACCATGGTGAATTCGGTGGTTCGGGGCGATTTCCGCCGTGATCCAAATCTCAAGGCCGAGTTTTTTGAGTTGGTTAAACAGCAGGAATCGGTGCTCGGCTACTGAGCATCCTCAGCACCAGCCTCACCAGGATGAGGCTGGTGGTTTCGGACCGCCTGCACCAGGGCTTCCACTCGGGCCAGATTCTTCACCCCTGGGGCATCCTCCACACCGCTGGAGGCGTCGAATCCATTTGGATTCACGGCTCCTTGTAAGGAAGCCATCCGTTCTGGGTTAATCCCCCCCGCTAACCACCACGGTTGCTTACAGCGGAATTCGCGCAGCCATTCCAGCGGGATCTGGTGCCCGGTGCCGCCCAATTGGCTGCTCACCCAGGCATCGATCAGCAGGGCATCCACCACGGGGGAGAACTGGTGCACCTGCAGCAGATCTCCGGGCTCCCGGATGCGCAGCGCCTTCCAAAGTAGGAGTCCCTCGGGCAGGCTCCGCCGCAGCTCCAGGCAGCGCTCCACGGTTTCGTTTCCATGGAGCTGCACCACGTTGTGGCCTCCCGGGCCCGGTTCCAGCTGGGGAATCTCCTCCTCGGCGGGATCTGCCACCACCAGCACCCTCAGGCAATCCCTCCGCGCCGAGGCCACGGCATCGAAGAGGGCCGCTCGGCGTGCAGGCTCTAGCCAGCGGGGAGAGCTCGGCACGCCGATCACCCCCACCGCATCCACCCCTAGGGCAGCCACGGCCGCCGCCTGGTCCGGCTCCCGCAGGCCACAGATCTTCAACAGGGGAGGCGCCATGGCGACCAACCGGATGGCAGCCTTTCTAAGATCCGGCGGCAGGGGCACCGCCTGGGCAACCTCACGCAAGCTCCGATCCCATGGCTAATCAGCGTGCGAGACAGAACCGTGGGTGAGGGCTGGCAGCTATTCCGGGTCCGCGGCATCCCCCTGCGCATCCATCCAACCTGGTTTCTGATCCTGTTCGCGGCCACCATGGCCTTTGAGCGGCACTACCGCCTGACCCTGGCCACCACCCTTTCCGAGGGCGGCCTCTGGTTGGTGGCCCTGGCCACGGCCCTGCTGCTGTTCGTTTCTGTTCTGCTCCACGAACTAGGCCATGCCTTGGTGGCCCTCAGCCAGGGCGTGAAGGTGCGCAGCATCACCCTGTTCCTGCTGGGTGGCGTCGCCAGCGTCGAACGCGAATGTCCCACGGCTCTCGGCGCTCTCGCTGTTGCCTTGGCCGGTCCGCTGGTGAGCCTGGCGCTGGCTGTCGCACTCTTGGCCGCTGTGCATCCAGTCGCCCATCAGTCTGTGGTGATGGGCGAGATGCTCACCCAGCTGGGCGTGCTCAACCTGGTGCTCGCCCTGTTTAATCTTCTGCCCGGCTTGCCTCTCGACGGCGGCCTGGTGGTGAAGGCCCTCGTGTGGCAGGTCACGGGCAGCCGGCGGCGTGGCCTGGTGGTGGCCAATGGCTGCGGCCGCTTCCTCTCCTTCCTCGCGCTCGGTCTTGGATCCGTGCTGCTGCTGCGCGGCGGTGGCCTGAGCGGAGCCTGGCTGATGCTGCTCGGTTGGTTTGGCCTGGGGGCCGCCCGCAACCAGAGCCAGGTTCTGCAGGTTCAGCAGGCGCTCCGTGACATTCGGGTGAAGGATGTGTGTCGCCGCCGCTTCCGGGTTCTCGAGGCCTCGACCAGCCTGCGTCAGCTGAGCCGGCTTGAGCCGATCATTCCCGGGGGCCTCGCCGGCGCTGCCCGCGAACCGGCCCGAGCCGCCGAGCCCCGGGCTGCCGCCAGCCAGGCTTCCGCTTCCGTCGATCCCCTTGCGGACTGGCTGCTCGTGTGTGATCGGGGCCGCTGGCGGGGGGTTGTCGATCCCTCCATTCTCCAGGAGTTGCCCGTGCAGCGCTGGGATCGCGAAGCGGTGGGGGATCACATCCATCCCCTGAGCGATCTGCCTTCCATCGCCGAATCGGCCCCGCTCTGGCAGGCGGTGCTGCAGATGGACCAGCCCGACCGGCCCCGGCTCCTCGTGCTCGGCCCTGCTGGTCTGCCCTCAGGAACTCTGGAACGCCCCGAGCTGGCTGAGGCTGTGCTGAATAGGATCGGCGTTCGCCTCCCCAGCCAGCTCATGGCCACGGTCCGGGAGCAGAACGGCTACCCGCCGGGTCTGGGCCTGGTCCAGGTGGTCCGCTCGATGCTGGCCGCGGGGGAGGTGCAGCTGCCTGAAGCCCTGGCCGCCGAGGGATCTCCCCCGGCCCCTTCCTCCGGCCCTTAAGCCGGGTCTGCTATGTGCCGAATGGGGAGCCCTCCCCTTGGGCCGTGGCCGCCACTCCTGTCCACTCCTCCAGGCTGAGATCCCTGCGAATCAGGCTCACCCCACCGCGGTCTACGGGCAGGCAGCGGGCGGCCGAACGGAGCAGCAGGGCCTCCAAGTCATCGGATCCCAGCGGCAGGGCGGACAGCTGCGGAGGCTCCTCTCCGAAGATCTGCTCCCAGAGGTCCGCCTGGGGGGTAAGCAGGATGCTTCCGTGTTGGAGCAGGCAGCCGCCCCGCCAGAGCTGGGCACTGCCGATCCGCTTGCTGCCGTCGGCATGGATGAGATCGGCGCTGGTGCTCGTGGCGAAGCAGCTGCTTCGGTCCCGGCTGGGTGCGCTGCGCCCGGGTTGCAGCGGCAGTCCGAGGTCGCTGAAGGCCCGGCAGAGCCAGCCGCAGCACCGCCCGTAGACGCTCTTCCTTGGGCCAGGGGCCGCCGGCCAGATCAGGGCATAGGAGAGGTCGCCCCCATGGAGCACCGCACGACCTCCGCTCGGTCGTCGCACCAGATCGAAGGCCCCACTGCTGGCCAGCTCCTGCCAGTGGGTTGGCAGGGTTTTTTGGTGGAAACCCAGCGAGAGGGTGGGCCGGGACCAGCGGTAGAGGCGGAGCACCGCACCGGCGCCGGGATTGGCGCGGGCCTGATCGAGCAGCTGCCCATCGATCGCCATCTGCATGGGGCCCGGCAGGGTGAGGGTGGGGATCCAGCGCACCGCAGCCCGATCTGACGGAGGGGGCTGCGGGCCTGGACTGAGGGGCTGCACCACGGGGGGTCAGCCGTCGGCTGGCGGCGGCGGCGCGGCGGCCGACCAGAACAAGGGATCCAGCTCAAATCCCAACACCGCCGCCATCTGGGCGAGGCCCTGGCGGCAGGGAACCCCCGCTCCCACCGACCAGCTATCGAGCCAGAAGAGCCGGTGGGTGATCCACAGATCGAGGCTCTCGGGGGCGAAGCGGATGCCCTCGCTGCGGCTGAATCCGTGGGGCAGCAGCATCGCCACATGGCGGGTGAGGGTGCCCCGACTGCGTTCGAGCACCAGGGGCAGCCAGGGGTTCAGGGCATCGGCGCGCAGACTCCAGAGCCGCACCTCGGGCACTTCCGAGAGTTCGCGGGGATCGTCGTCGCCCCGGGGCCAGTCCAGCTCCAGGTTCAGCTGCCCCGCCATCGCCACCAGGGACTCGACGCCAGCGGTCTGCAGGGGGGCCAGGGGGGAGAGATCAAGCTCCCGGATCTGGCGGGTGGTGATGGAAAGCGCCAGGGATGGCGGCTCCGCAGCGGTGGGGGCCATCAAGAGCTGTGACAGGGCAGGGGCAGGGTGTGGACCGTAGCGAGCCCAGCGGGAAGAATGGTGCCGTTGCATTTGCCCAGTCGGACCATGATCAACCAGACCGAAGTGCTCATCGCTCTGGTGGTGGCCGCCCATGCAGGCGTTCTGGCCGTGCGCCTGGCCTTCAGCCTTTACAAGGCCTGAAGATTGAGCCGCCGCCTTGGCAATCCCTGGTCGGACTGCTACAAGCGGTGATCGCCACTGAGTTTCGTGCCGGTGCTTTCTTTCCGCCTGCCCAGCCGTTCCAACGCCTCCTCAGGGGGCCAGGGTGAACGCAGCCAGAGTGAACGCAGCCAGCGTCGGCAGGCCGGAGCATCGGGCTCGCGCTCCGCAAGCAAAGGAGTCTCCGGCCGTTCGCGGCCAACCGACACCGGTCGTCAGGATCAGGAGCTTCGCGCGGCTCCGGTTCCCGCTTTCGGTGGTCCCGACCAGGCCAGCCGTGCCCGCCGGGGCCGGGAGCACGGCCCGAACTCCCGTCGTTCCGCTGGGATCGCTCCGGCCACCTTGGGAGCAGAGCCGTTTGGGCGTCCCGGTGCCTGCGCCGCGCCCGACCAATTCAGCGCTTCAGCCAGCGGATCCCCGGATCCCCTTCCCCGCCTGCAGGCGGCGGCTCCAGCCGGAGTTGCCGTGTTCGGAACCGATGGCCATCTGCTGGCGATCACCCAGGAGCGGCGTGAGCTGGTCTGCAGCGTGATCGGTCTGATGGTCAAGCTCGGGCTGGTGGCGGTGGCGGGAGTGAGCCTGGTTCGCCTAGCCGGGGCCTACCAGCAGCGGATGGATCGCAATGGCGAGATTGTGGCCGTGCTCGAGCTTGAGAAAGCTCGCCTGGCCCGCGCCCGCGAACGCTTTGATCAATTGTTCATGGTGGCGGGTGAGCAACGCCTGATCCGCGAGCAGAGCCAGTGGATCGCTCCGAACCGCTTGCGGGTCATCTGGCAGACCACCCCCCCGTCCCTCCCCCCGTCCTCCTCCCATCCCTAGGTGGCCTTCTTTGCCTGACGCCATGGTTCCCGCTTCCGCTGCCCTTTCCACCACGGCCTCCTCAGGGGCCACCGGCACCCCCGGCACGGTGTTGATCACCGGGGCCTCCTCCGGTGTCGGCCTGTTCGCCGCCAAGGCCCTGGTGGACCGCGGCTGGCATGTGGTGATGGCCTGCCGCAACACCGACAAGGCCCGCCGGGCCCAGGCGGCCCTTGCTATCCCTGCTGACCGGGTGACTCATTTGCAGGTGGATCTGGGCGATCTTGAGAATGTCCGCCAGTTGGTGGATGCATTCCATGCCACCGGTCGGCCCCTGGATGCCCTGGTGGTCAACGCGGCCGTCTACCTACCGCGGCTGAAGGACCCCGAGCGCTCCCCCCAGGGCTACGAGATCTCGATGGCCACCAACCACCTTGGCCATTTCCTCCTGATTCATCTCCTGCTCGACGATCTCAAGCGCTCCAGCCATCCCTCCCGCCGGCTGGTGATTCTCGGCACCGTGACCGCGAACTCCAAGGAACTGGGCGGCAAGATTCCCATCCCCGCCCCCGCTGACCTGGGCGATCTGGCGGGCTTCGCCGCCGGCTTCAAGGCGCCGATTGCCATGGCCGATGCCAAGCGCTTCAAGCCCGGCAAGGCCTACAAGGACAGCAAGCTCTGCAACATGATCACCACCCAGGAGCTGCATCGCCGCCTCCATGGCGACACTGGCATCGTGTTCACCTCGCTCTATCCGGGCTGTGTGGCGGATACGCCGCTGTTCCGCAACACCCCGGCGGCCTTCCGCACGATCTTTCCCTGGTTCCAGAAAAACATCACCGGCGGTTACGTGAGCCAGGCCCTGGCCGGTGAGCGGGTGGCCGAGGTGGTGGCCGATCCAGCCTTCGCCGTTTCCGGCGTCCACTGGAGCTGGGGGAACCGCCAGAGCAAGGGGGGCAAGCAGTTCAGCCAGGAGCTCTCCGACAAGGCCAGCAATCCGGAGACCGCCCGGCGGGTCTGGGATCTTTCACTGCAGCTGGTGGGTCTGGCCTGAATCTGCTCCGGGCCTGAGTGGGGGCAAGCCTGGCGCTGGCTATCAGGAAGCGGGAAGAGTGTCTTTCAGCCTGTTGAGGCTCATCACCACAACCCTGCCTGGCTGCTATCAAGTTGGTAGTCGTTTCTACGAACCGATGTCCCGCTCCCTGCGCTGGGGGATCGGCCTGCTGCTCGTTGCGGGTCTGCTCCTTGGCGCACTCTTCTTTCTGCCCTTCCGCTCCTGGCTGCCCGGGGGCACCGTGGGCGACATCGCCACGCGAGAGGTGGTGAACGGCACGCTCTTCAATCGCCTGTTCCCCAAGCCCCAGACCGGAGAGCAACTCGTCTTCACCCAGGAGAAGCGGGGCTTCAGCCAGGCCCGTCTCAAGCAGGGAGCGGAAGTGCGTGCCCTGCTCTCGATTTCGGATGTGGCCAGCTCACCCGCCAGCCGCAACAAGTTCATCCACACCGAGGAGCGCTTGCAGTCCTGGCCCCTGGTGGACCAGGGCAGCCAGGCCAGCGCGCTGCTGGTGGCCGATCGCTTCCAGGTGAAGGTGATCGGCCAGGGGAGTGGGCTGGATGTGCAGCAGCGCCATGAGTTGCTCGGGGCCTTTGACCTCTCGGCGCTGGCCGCCTTGAACCCTTCGGCCCTTCAGGCACCCGCGATTCCTTCGGGCCGTGGGGCTCTGCCTCCCGGGAAACAGGCTCCGGTGCGGCTACCGCTCCCCGGCCTGCAGCGTCAGGCACCCCAGCCTTCCCAGGCCCGGGTTCCCCAGCCCGCCGCCAATCGCAAGCCCTCCATCTTCAATCGCTTCAATCGCGCCAACGCTGCCCTGGAGCCCGCCGCATGAGCGCCACCGTTCTCGAGCGCCTTGAGCGTCTCCCCCGCCGCAATCTCACCGTGCTGGCTCTGAGGGGCATCAGCACCCTCGTGCCAGGGGGCTGGCAGAACCAGACCAGTCCCGAGGAGCTCATCAGCGATGTGCTGGGGAGCGATGACCTCGAACTGGTGCAGCAGGTGCGTGCCCGCGCCGATGAACTCAGCCGGGCCCGCCATGAGGGTTACCGCCGGGCCTTGAGTCTCTACGACGCCGTGAACCGCTCCCAGAAGGCCGCCGGTGGTCTGCGGGTGCTGGCCAACGTGGCCGGAGCCCTGCCCCTGGTGAAGCGTCTGGCGGTGCTGACGCCCGCCAGTCAGACCCTCCAGGCGGTGGATCTGAGTCTCAAGGTGGCGGCCGAGATGTTGGCCTTCACCCAGGTGAATGGTCTGCCCGGCGACAGCTTCGCTGCCTTCGGCGATTCCCTTCGCGAGTATTCGGGCGAGGCGCGGGTGCGGATGGCCGCCCTGGTCTGCTTCGATGCCCTGCTGCCCCTGGGCGACAACGCTCTGCACCGTCTCGATGGCCTGCTGGGCCAGGTGGGAAGCCGCGAACTGCACCAATTGCCTTCCTATGCCGGTATGGCCTCCCTGCTGCCGGGTCGGGGTGATGCGGCCCACCTCAGCTTTGTGCGTCGCGGCGTGGATCAGTGGCTCGGCTGGGCCGATGGTTTCGTGGGCGACCTGGGGTTGAGCGGCCAGCGGGCCGTGCGGGCCTTGGAAACCACCATCGGCCCCTGGCACGGGGGCATGGAGCAGCTGGCCACCTTCCTGGATGCCTTCACCGACACGTATTCCCATACCGGCGTGCAGGCGGTGGCGCGGCGCTTGGTGGAGCGGGCGGCGGCGGAGATCTGAGGGCAGCTCGACATGCGGCCCCGGCCTGGACTCGGGGCCTGTGGTCGCTGTCCTGACACCGGTCGGCGCCGAAATCGATGCGAGATGGCCCGCCGCCAGCCAGACTCCCCGCACTGCTGCAAAAACCATCATGCGCTGGGCTGACGGACGCCGAAGTGACAACGTGGAGGACCGGCGCGGGATGGGGGCCCCCGCCGTGGCCGGTGGCGTGGGCCTGGTGGGCATCCTTCTGGCCATCGCCGTGGCCCTGCTGGGTGGTGATCCCTTTGTGGTGCTGCAACAGTTCTCCGGTGGCGGCAGCCCGTTTGGACCCGCCCCCGCGCAGGTGAGCCGTCAGCGCCAGAAGGCTCCGGCCACCGACGACAAACTGGCTGATTTCGTGTCGGTCGTCCTGGCCGATACCGAAGACACCTGGAAGAAGGAGTTCCGCGAGAACGGCGGCACCTACCGATCCCCCAAGCTGGTGATCTTTGACGGGGTTGTGGCTTCGGCTTGCGGCCAGGCGGCCGGTGCGACGGGCCCTTTCTATTGCCCCAACGATGAGAAGGTCTACATCGACCTCAGCTTTTACCGCCAGCTTCGCCAGCAGATGGGGGCCCCAGGTGATTTTGCCCAGGCCTACGTGATTGCCCATGAGATCGGCCACCACGTGCAGCACCAGCTCGGGATCGATCAGCAGGTGCAGAAGATGCAACGGCGTCTGCCCCAGGCCCAGGCCAACCAGCTCTCGGTGCGCCTCGAACTACAGGCCGACTGTTTCGCAGGCGTGTGGGCCAACCGCACCGCTACCCAGCGGCGCACCCTTGAGGAGGGCGACATCGAGGAGGCCCTCAACGCCGCCGCCCGGATCGGCGATGACACCTTGCAGCGCCAGAGCACCGGGCGGGTGAGGCCGGATAGCTTTACCCATGGCACCTCGGCCCAGCGGCAGAAATGGTTCGCCACCGGGCTGCAGAGCGGTGACATGAACCAGTGCGACACCTTCAACACCAATCAGGTGTAAGGCTCAGGAAACGATCGGCCGGCGCCAAACACTCCACCGCCGGGCCTACGGCTGTGACGGCGCCCGAGCGGGGGCCCGGAGTTTTCCGCGCCCCCCATCTCTCCCCTGAGGGGTTCAATCGAAGCCGAGCAGGTCGAAGATCTCCCGATCCTTGAGAGATTCGGCCTCCAGAGGTTCGACGTTGGTCAGCATCTTTTGGGCCAGATTCAGGTATTCCTGCTGGACGGCATCCACTTCCGGTGTGCTCTCCATCTCGAAGATGGTGCACTTCTTGAGCCGGGACTTGCGAATCGCGTCCACGGTTTTGAAGTGGGCCATGGTGCGCAGGCCTGTGCGCGCATTGAACTTGTCGATCTCGTCGGTCTCTTCGGAGCGATTGGCGATCACACCGCCGAGGCGCACCTTGTAATTCTTGGCCTTGGAGTTGATGGCCTGGATGATCCGATTCATGGCAAAGATCGAATCGAAATCGTTCGCCGTCACGATCAGACAGTAGTGGGCATGCTGCAGGGGAGCGGCGAAACCGCCACAGACCACATCGCCCAGCACATCGAAGATCACCACATCCGTATCTTCCAGCAGGTGGTGTTCCTTCAGCAGCTTTACCGTCTGTCCAGTAACATAGCCACCACAGCCGGTGCCGGCCGGCGGACCGCCGGCTTCGATGCATTGCACGCCATTGTAGCCCTCAAAGACGTAATCTTCGGGCCGCAGTTCCTCGGTGTGGAAGTCCACGGTTTCGAGGATATCGATCACCGTGGGCACCATCTTCTTGGTGAGGGTGAAGGTGGAATCGTGCTTGGGATCACAGCCGATCTGCAACACCCGCTTGCCCAGTTTAGAGAAGGCCGCTGAAAGATTGGAGGAGGTGGTGGATTTGCCAATGCCGCCCTTGCCATACACGGCGATCACTAGAGCGCCCTCCTCAATCTTCATGCTCGCATCCTGGTGGACCTGGAGGCTTCCTTCGCCGTCTTCGCGGCGATTGGCAACGGCGGCCGGGGGTTGGAGTGTGGATGTCATGGGTTAGGAGAATCGCTGCCGGAACTGGAACGGCCGGCAAGGGCGAGCTGCTCTGTTTCTATCTAAGGATGGCCTGGCGTTGGCTGGCATGGGTTTGTGCAATCCGAAACAACAGGGTTTCCATATTGTTCCTTAACTGATAGCGGCTGAGTATAAATGCTTGCTCTCGCTGACCTTCGCCGGGACCTGGCTGCAGGCCAATCGCTCAGAGGGCGAAAGGGCCAAGGCGGATCGGCTCAGCGACTGAAATGGGCCTTGGCGTCGTAGAGAATTTCGCTATCGATTGCGATGATGCCGCGCTCGCGGGCGAAGGTTTCGGTGTTGCGGCGCACTTTGCCCCGCACGAAGAATGGAATCTTGTGGAGCTCCGCCTCGCCGTCGGCGGTCCACGCCGGTTCGCCTGTGGTGGCTGGAGCGCTCAGAGCCGCCGCCGGGGCTTCCAGGGTGGCCGTTGCTAAGGCGGCGCCTGCGGAGGATGAGGTGCCGGTGCTGCCAGGGCCGCCGGAGGCCGCTGGGGCAGTGGCGTTTGCTGGGCTAGTGCCGACATGCTCCGTTTCCGCGGCAGGGCTCGCCGGTGCCCCATCACCCAGATGGCTGCGGTGGCCATCCACGAATTCGAAGTCGTGGCGGAACATGCCGATCAGGTGCTCCTCCAGGCCCATCATCAGCGGGTGCACCCAGCTGTCGAAGATGGTGTTGGCCCCCTCCCAACCCATCTGGGGGGAGTAGCGGGCCGGCACATCCTGCACATGCAGTGGTGTGCTGATCACGGCGCAGGGGATCCCGAGCCGCTTGGCGCTGTGGCGCTCCATCTGGGTGCCGAGCACCAGCTCCGGCGCCGCCTCGGCCATGGCCTTCTCCACCGCCAGGTAGTCGTCGCTGATCAGGGCCTCCAGACCCAGTTCCTTCGCTGCGGCGCGCACCTCCCGGGCCAGCTCACGGCTGTAACTACCCAGGCCCACCACCTCAAAGCCCAGCTCCTTGCTGGCGATGCGGGCGGCGGCAACCGCGTGGGTGGCATCGCCGAAGATGAACACCCGCTTGCCGGTGAGATAAGTGGAATCCACCGAGCGCGAATACCAGGGAAGCCGCGAGGCCCGCTCGCCGAGACCTGTTGCAGCGCTGACAGCCCCTGCGGTCTCCTCCGGCTCCAGCCCCAGCACCTGCTCCAGTTCCGCCAGGAAGGCCTCGGTGGCGGCGATGCCAATCGGCACCGTTTTCACGGTGGGCATGCCAAAGCTGCGCTCCAGCCAGCTGCACACGGTGCCGCCCACCTCCGGATAGAGGCACACATTGGCCTCGGCCGTGGGGATCCGCATCAGATCGGCGGGTCTGGCCCCCAGCGGCGCGGTGACCGCCACATCGATGCCCCGCTCGGCCAGCAGACGGGTGATCTCGCGCACGTCATCACGGCAGCGGAACCCGAGCAGGGTGGGACCGAGCAGATTCACCCGCGGCCGGCGGTCTTCCTCCTTCCAACGCAGCGGCGAAGGTTTCGGGCTGCCCGGGGCAGGCAGCTGGTTCTTCAGCAGGCTCCGCACTAGCTGGTAGAAGGTTTCGGCCGCGCCCCAGTTCTCCTTCTTGGAGTAGGCCGGCAGTTCGAGGCTCACGATCGGCAGGTCGCCAAAGCCCATGCCCATGGCCAGGGCACCGGGCTGATCCTGGATCAGCTCGGCGGTGCAGCTCTCGCCCACGAGCAGGGCTTCGGGCTTGAAGCGCTCCACCGCCTGGGCGATCGAGCGCTTCACCAGTTCGGCGGTGTCGCCCCCCAGGTCGCGGGCCTGGAAGGTGGTGTAGGTCACGGGAGGCCGGCGGTCCCGCCGCTCGATCATCGTGAACAGCAGATCGGCGTAGGTGTCGCCCTGGGGGGCATGGAGCACGTAGTGCACCCCCTCCATCGAGGCGGCGATCCGCATGGCGCCCACATGGGGCGGGCCTTCGTAGGTCCAGAGGGTGAGTTCCATGGGGACGGGCGCAGGGGTGGATGGGTGGAAAGAAGGCGGTGAAGGCCCTGGGCAAGGTGGCCGGAGCTTTCGGGCTGAGGCGTCCAATCGGCTCGGCTGGGGTTGGCTCCCGGGGTCATCGGCCAAGGGATTAAGGGCGCATGCCCGGGTCCCGCGGCTCAGCGCGTCGGATTAGGTGAAGGCCAGCAGCCCTCGCCGGCGCAGGGGTCTGGCGAACAGCTCGGCCAGATCACCGGCCTGATCGCAGCCATGGATGGGGCTGAACACCAACTCGATCGACCACTTGGTGGCGATCCCTTCGGCCTCCAGCGGGTTCGCCAACCCCAGGCCACATACCACCAGATCCGGGCGCTCGTTGCGCACCCGCTCGAGCTGGCGCTCCACGTCCTGGCCTTCGCAGATGTTGGTGCCGGCCGGCAGGAGGGCCAGTTCGGCCGCCATCAGTTGGCGATCCAGGTAGGGAACACCCACCTCCACCAGCTCCATGCCGCACTCGCGGCTCAGGAAGCGGGCCAGGGGGATCTCCATCTGGGAATCCGGCAGCAGGAAAAGCCTCTTGCCTTGGAGCCGCTCCCGGTGGGGGGCCAGGGCGCGACGGCCCCGTTCCACCAGGGGATCGAGCACGGCCGCCACTGCCTCGGCCTGGATCCCGAAGGCCATCGCCGCCGCCGCCATCCAGTCGGCACTGCCCTCCACGCCGAAGGGATAGGGGGCTTCGATCAGCTGGGCACCGCGGTGTACCAGGGCCCGGGCCGTGGCGCTCAGGAAGGGCTGGGCGAGCAGCACCCGGGTGCCCTTGCCCACTGGGGGTAGCTCGGTGGAGCGGCGGGGCGGCAGGCTCCGAACCACCGGCAGGCCCATGCGGGCAAAGAGGGCCATGAAGCGGTCTTCGACGCCATCGGCCAGGGTGCCCACGACCAGCAGCTGCTCCTCATCGCTGGCGGGCATCAGGGGCAGCAGGGCCATCAGGGCCTGGTCCTCCCCCTGGGTGAAGGTGGTTTCGATGCCGCTGCCGGAATAATTGAGCACCCGCACCCGGCCGCGGTGGCTGTGGGTGAGACGCTCGGCGGCCTTGGCCAGATCGAGCTTGATCACTTCGCTCGGGCAGGAGCCCACCAGAAACAGGGTGCGGATCTCGGGGCGCCGCTCCAGCAGGTCAGCCACCAAGCGGTCGAGTTCCTCGTTGGCATCGGCCAGGCCGGCCAGGTCCCGCTCCCCCAGGATCGCCGTGCCGAAGCGGGGTTCGGCGAAGATCATCACGCCGGCGGCGCTCTGGATCAGGTGGGCGCAAGTGCGCGAGCCCACCACCAAAAAGAAGGCATCCGGCATGCGGCGGTGCAGCCACACGATCGAGGTAAGGCCGCAGAACACCTCCCGCTGGCCGTTTTCTCGCCGGATCTCCGGTTGACCCGTTGCTGGCACCGCTGCGGTGCTCTGAGCCACTTCGCTCTGAGCCACTTCGGCTTGGCTCGGCTGGGCCACGGGATCGCTCCAAGTGGTGGGACTCAGGACCATGCGGGCGGGACCGATCGATCAACCCCTAAGGGCTAGCCAGGATGGCGGGAGCGGCGGGGAGCTGCTTCACAAGATTTCGGAATCGGGTCTTGATGCGCGGACCTGGATCCCTTGTCGATGAGAAGCAGGCTGATGACACGACTGAAGTGCTCACCAGGATCTGGGGTGGATCCAACTCAAAACCATCCCAGGATGCCTGCCTGAGCAAAGCATTCTTGGCGTGATTGCTCCGAATCGATTGTTAGGAAATCAATGGCTTACGCCCTAAATTCAGTGCTTGCTTTTTTCCATCTTCAACTCGGCAGCTTCACTGAGGCCGATCTCGAGCCCGTCCTGATCGGCTGCCCCATTGGCGCGATCAGCTCTGAACTGCTGGGGCCTGCCCCTTGGCCAAGGGACGAGGCTGGTCGTGTTGTCTTGGGTCCGGTTCGGGCTTTTCTGTCTCTCAGAGTCGCCGCCGGAATCCTTCAGCGAAGCTGGGCGTTGAGGCCTTCTCCGAATCCTCGTTGGTGCGGCTGAGCTTCCAGACGTTGCGGCTTAGGCGGCGGGCGGTCAGGCCTCCGCGCTGCACCACGGCCGCCCCCGGACGGGCTCCCATGAGATGGGTGACCTCGGCGGTGCTCAGGGGTGCTCCCGTCTGCAGAGCGAGTTGGACCAGCTCCAGACGCTGCCGAAGCGATGTGCCATCAAAGCTGCCGCCGTCTTCCTCCTCGTTCCAGATCCAGGGGAGATCCTTGCCGCCATCGGCCAGCTTGCCCATGAGCCCCAGACCGATGCAGGCGAGCGCCTGCTCGGGCTTCAGCCCCTGCTGCACGGCCTGGGCCATCCAATCCGGCAGGTTCGCGCCGCCGTTGCCGGGAAACGGTTCGGCGGTGGTGGCCTCAGCGGTGGCAGCCTCGGCGGTGGGAGTGGTGCGCTTCGCGGCCATCGGAACTTCGGTGCTACTTGGCCGGAAGGTACCGGTACCCAGGAGCTCCGCAAGGGGGCTCAGCTGCGCCACACCCATCCGGGCGCTCCACCGAACCAGCCCTCGATGTCGTCATCCGGCCGGTAGGTGTCTTCAGGATCGCTGGGGCCGAGGTTGAGGGCGTCGAGGAAGCGATCCAGGCCATCGCCGGGGCCGCTGCGGTGGCGACGTCGCCGCGCCTGCCGCAGCCAACTCGCCACGCTCTGGTCGTGGTCGGCGAACTTCTGCAGATCGATCCTCTCTTGAACGGTCACGGGTTGGTCGTTGCCGATCCGCTCCAGGATGTCCTGCAACCGCAGGCGGGTGGCGGGCGGGAGCATGGCACCGATCGGCGGGAGTGATGCCTGTGATAGCGACCCCTGATCAACTGAACGTGCCTGAAGCCACCAAAACGGCTCCCCTGTCAGGGGCTGGCGACGGCAGCGGCGTAAGATCGCCCCACGTTTCGGCCCATCGGTCCGGCGTAGGCTCTTCGATGCAGCCCTAGGGACCTCCGCGGTCCGCCCCCTGTGGGTTCGCGAGCGGAGCCTGAAGATTCCCCTTCCCATCTCTTCAGGAGGTCTCGCCAGGCGCTTGATGGATTCGACCTTCCGCCCCCTCACCGCCGAAGACCGGGCCATCAGCCGCCGCCGGGCAGCCCTGCAGGGGAGCAGGCCCTTGGTCACCGGCACCGAGATGGGCGCCTCTAGGGGCGGGGGGCTGGGCAGCTCGCTCACCAATGATGCCTCCGGCGCCAGCTGTGTGGTGACCACCGACAGCGAGGGCAGGCGGATCTCCCGCCAAAGCAGCCATGTGCAGTCGATCGAACTGCGCACCTATGTGTTCCTCGATTCGCTGCAGCCCCAGCTGGCCGCCTACATGGGCACGGTGAGCCAGGGCTTCCTGCCGATTCCTGGGGATGCCTGCCTCTGGCTTGAGGTGTCGCCCGGCATGGCGGTGCACCGCGTCACCGATATCGCCCTAAAGGCCAGCACGGTGCGCCTTGGCCAGATGGTGGTGGAGCGGGCCTTCGGCTCGATCGCGATGTATCACCGCGACCAGAGCAACGTGCTCCACTCCGGCGAGGTGGTGCTTGAGGCGATCGGCAGCAGCATCGAGCGCCGCAGCCGCTGTGAGGTGACCTGGACGGAGATCATCCGCGCGATTACCCCGGATCACGCCGTGTTGATCAATCGCCTGAACCGCCGCGGTTCGATGATCCAGGCCGGCATGAGCATGTTCATCCTCGAAACCGAGCCGGCTGGTTATGTCCTGATTGCCGCCAACGAAGCCGAGAAGTCCTCCAGCATCACCGTGGTGGATGTGAAGGCCGTAGGGGCCTTCGGCCGCCTCACCCTCGCCGGCAAGGAGGGGGATGTGGAGGAGGCGGCCGCAGCCGCGATGCGGGCCGTGGCCCAGATCAATGGCTGATGGTTGAGCGGCGCCGGCCCCTCCAGGGGTTCAGGGGCGGACGGGCGGCGTCGCGGGATGGAACCGCTGGTTTAGCTCTCCAGCCCCAGCAGCTGGCGCAGGCCTGGTGCCAGCTGCCGGGCGGCCTTGCCGCGGCTGCCGAGTTTGCTCTTTAGATGGGGCGACATCTGGGCGTAGCTGCTGCCCGCCTCGCGCACCCAGAAGATCGGATCGAAGCCGCCGCCGTTGCCCTGGGGGTCCCGCAGGATGGTGCCGTGGCAGATGCCGCAGCCCTCTAGGCGGGTGTGGCCCTGGGGATCGGCTAGGGCCATGGCGCTCACGAACCGGCCGCCCCGGTAAAGGCTGTCGCCGAGTTCCTGCAGGAGCCGGTGGATCTTCTCCGGATCGCTCGGGGCATAGCGGGCTGAGTAGAGCCCTGGCCGATCTCCGAGGGCATCCACCTCGAGACCCGAGTCATCGGCGAGGGCCCAGCAGCCGGTGAGGCGGGCCACGGTTTCGGCCTTGAGACGGGCGTTGGCGGCGTAGGTGCTGCCCGTTTCCTCGATCTCAAGGCCTGTCGGTTGGGGAACCACCTCAATCTCCACCATCTCCAACATCGCCGCGATCTCGCCCACCTTGTGGGGATTGCCACTGGCGATGACAAGCCGGGTTGGGTGATGGAAGGACGGGGCGGTGCGGCGAAGTTCCCGAGGCACGGCGACGCGGCACTGAGGGCCCCATTGTGCGGGATGGGGCATGCCGGAAGGGGTGAGGCAGGACGGGTTGAACATTCCACCCCCGGGCAAACGCCTGGGGAACCTGCCTCGTGCGGGACGTTAAGCAGGGCGGAGGGTTCTGGTGTCGACCGCAGTCTGAAGTTTGTGGGACCGCTGACCTTGGCGCCGCAACCCCCTTCCTAAGTTGCCAGCACCTCAGGGCTCAACAGCCATGCAGTCGAGTCTGGTCCTGCAGAACCTGCTATCGGCACCGGTGCTGTTCTTCTTCCTTGGGGTTCTGGCCGTGGTGCTCGACTCCGATCTGGAGATCCCCTCCCCCCTGCCGAAGCTGTTTTCGCTTTATTTGCTGCTGGCGATCGGCTTCCGCGGGGGTGTGGAGCTGGCCCATAGCGGCATGGGCCGCCTGGTGCTGCTCACCATCGGGGCGGCTGTGCTGATGTCGCTGCTGGTGCCGATCACCAGTTTCCTGGTGTTGCGGACTCGCCTTGATTCCTACAACGCCGCCGCCGTGGCGGCCTCCTATGGCTCGATCAGTGCGGTGACCTTCATCACGGCCCAGAGCTTTCTCAATGTGCTCAAGGTCCCATTCGATGGGTTCATGGTGGCGGCCCTGGCCCTGATGGAATCCCCTGCGATCGTGATCGGTGTGGTTCTGGCCAGGTT
Organism: Cyanobium sp.; assembly: GCA_040399305.1. Classification (GTDB taxonomy): domain Bacteria; phylum Cyanobacteriota; class Cyanobacteriia; order PCC-6307; family Cyanobiaceae; genus Cyanobium. The sequence continues at coordinate 39,183 of JBBASH010000011.1, read as the reverse complement.
GACCGCTGGTGTTCTCCCCAAGAATCCGGATCGTGGCGAGGCCCGGCTCGACAACGAGGAGGGCCAAAGCCTGCGCTGGGGTGAACTGCTGCGGGAGGCGTTTCTGAATGGCTCGATCTTTCTGCTGATCGGCAGCCTGGTGATCGGCTATCTCGTGGCGGCCTTTAGCCCAGCCGGGGTGGAGAAGATGGAGCCATTCACGGAGAAACTCTTCTACGGGGCCCTCTGTTTCTTCCTGCTCGACATGGGCCTGATCGCCGCCCAGCGGCTGCAGGATCTTCGCAAGGCGGGAGCTTTTCTGATCGGCTTCGCCGTGCTGGCTCCCCTGGTTCATTCCTTGGTGGGCCTCGGCATCGCCCGCTTGCTGGGCCTGAATCAGGGTGATGCCCTGCTCTTCATGGTGCTCTGTGCCAGCGCCTCCTACATCGCTGTGCCGGCGGCGATGCGGATGACGGTGCCCCAGGCCAATCCGAGCCTCTATATCTCCACGTCTCTGGGGGTGACGTTCCCCTTCAATGTGGTAGTGGGCATTCCGGTGTACATGGCCCTGGTCCAGCGCTGCATCCCGGCCAGCTGAGCGTGGCCCGAACCGACCCTTATTCCCCACCACAGCTCCTTTGTTTCGTTTCGACTTTTCCCCAAGCCTGAGGGCACACCATGAAGCGCATTGATCTCTTTCTCAATGAACGGGAAGTGGAAAAGGTCTGCAAGGCCATGCTCAAGGCTGGGGCTCCGGGCTATTCGGTGATGCGGCATGTCACCGGCATGGGCGTTGCCGGTGAGATCTCCGAGGCGATGGATTTCAGCAGTTTCGGTGCCAATGCCCACGTGATCGTGTTCTGCGAAGCCTCGCTGTTGGAGGGCATCCGCGGGGCGGTGAAGCCCTTGCTACGGCGCTATGGAGGCGTGGGGTTTGTTTCGGATGCGGAGGCCTTTTAAGGGTCTGGGAGGGACATGGACCAACTCCGCTTACGTTTTGTGATGCATTGATCAGCTTCGCTTATCTGCGCCGCTTGAAACGGTGATGGCGGTTCGTGCCCCGATGGGTTGACGGGAGGTTGGGCGGCGGAGCAGGGTTGCACACGAACATTCCACCCCCCTCCTCCAGGAGCAGGTAATGGCAAACGAAACCATGGGCATCGCCCTCGGCATGATCGAGACCCGCGGTCTGGTTCCCGCTATCGAAGCGGCTGACGCCATGACCAAGGCCGCTGAAGTGCGCCTGATCGGTCGTGAATTCGTGGGCGGCGGCTACGTCACCGTCCTCGTCCGCGGCGAAACCGGTGCCGTGAACGCCGCCGTGCGCGCCGGTGCTGACGCCTGTGAGCGCGTTGGCGACGGCCTGGTGGCAGCCCACATCATTGCTCGCCCCCACCGCGAAGTGGAGCCTGCCCTGAACAGCAGCTTCGGCCTGGGCTCGAAGGACTGATAGGCCCGCGTCTTGACGCGCCCTAACTCACCCTTTCCCTAACGACCCAACCGGAGAATTTCCATGAGCAAGAAGTACGACGCCGGGGTCAAGGAGTACCGCGACACGTATTGGACTCCTGATTACGTCCCCCTAGACACCGACCTGCTGGCCTGCTTCAAGTGCACCGGCCAGGAAGGTGTGCCCCGCGAAGAGGTGGCTGCCGCCGTGGCAGCCGAATCCTCGACCGGCACCTGGTCCACCGTGTGGTCCGAGCTCCTCACCGACCTCGACTTCTACAAGGGCCGTTGCTACCGCATCGAAGACGTTCCTGGCGACAAGGAAGCCTTCTATGCCTTCATCGCCTATCCCCTCGACCTGTTTGAGGAAGGATCGATCACCAACGTGCTGACCTCCCTGGTCGGCAACGTGTTTGGCTTCAAGGCCCTGCGCCACCTGCGCCTCGAAGACATCCGCTTCCCGATCGCCTTCATCAAGACCTGCATGGGTCCGCCGAACGGCATCGTGGTCGAGCGCGACCGCATGAACAAGTACGGCCGTCCCCTGCTGGGTTGCACGATCAAGCCGAAGCTCGGCCTGAGCGGCAAAAACTACGGCCGGGTTGTGTACGAGTGCCTGCGCGGCGGTCTCGACTTCACCAAGGACGACGAAAACATCAACTCCCAGCCCTTCCAGCGCTGGCAGAACCGTTTTGAGTTCGTGGCTGAAGCCGTGCGGTCCTCCCAGGAGGAAACCGGCGAGAAGAAGGGGCATTACCTCAACTGCACCGCCAACACTCCCGAAGAGATGTACGAGCGGGCCGAGTTCGCCAAGGAACTGGGTCAGCCGATCATCATGCACGACTACATCACCGGTGGCTTCACCGCCAACACAGGTCTGGCCAAGTGGTGCCGCAAGAACGGCATGCTGCTCCACATCCACCGCGCCATGCACGCGGTGATCGACCGCCATCCCAAGCACGGCATCCACTTCCGGGTGCTGGCCAAGTGCCTCCGCCTCTCCGGTGGTGACCAACTGCACACCGGCACCGTGGTGGGCAAGCTGGAAGGGGATCGCCAGACCACCCTCGGCTACATCGACCAACTGCGTGAATCCTTCGTTCCCGAAGACCGCACCCGCGGCAACTTCTTCGACCAGGACTGGGGTTCGATGGGCGGCGTGTTTGCTGTGGCCTCCGGCGGTATCCACGTGTGGCACATGCCTGCCCTCGTGGCGATCTTCGGCGACGACTCGGTGCTCCAGTTCGGTGGTGGCACCCACGGCCACCCCTGGGGTTCGGCCGCCGGCGCCGCTGCCAACCGGGTGGCCCTGGAGGCCTGCGTGAAGGCTCGCAACGCTGGTCGTGAGATTGAACGCGAAGGCCGCGACATCCTCACGGAAGCCGCCAAGCACAGCCCCGAGCTGGCAATCGCCCTCGAAACCTGGAAGGAAATCAAGTTCGAGTTCGACACCGTCGACAAGCTTGACGTCTAAAGGATCAATCGCCGTTGACCAGCGGAAAAGGAATAGTTTTCGTTCCTTTTCCCAGGTTGCGGCTGTTGCCAGATCTGCCAACCACCCTTCATTCCAAGGATCCCCATGCCCTTCATGAGCACCGTGGGTGACTACCAAACAGTCGCCACCCTGGAGACGTTCGGCTTCTTGCCGCCCTTCACCCAGGACGAGATCTACGATCAAATTGCCTACATCATCGCCCAGGGTTGGAGCCCCCTGATCGAGCACGTGCACCCCAGCCGCTCCATGGCGACCTACTGGTCGTACTGGAAGCTGCCCTTCTTCGGTGAGAAGGATCTCGGTGTGATCGTGAGCGAACTCGAGGCAGCCCACCGGGCCTACCCCGACCACCACGTGCGTCTGGTGGGTTACGACGCCTACACCCAGAGCCAGGGTGCTTGCTTCGTGGTTTTCGAAGGCCGCTGATTCGCGGCTAGCGGTTCCGTCATGCGGCGGAACCGCACCTTATTCCTTGCGATCTGATCAACAGGTTCAAGACTTGTGGATCGTTCTGGAAGAGATCTCGTCAGAGATTGGCTGATTTCTTTCCATCCTCACTTTCTTTCCACGGCTCCACAGGGGTCAGGCGAGCAGGTTCGGTTGGATAGGAGCAAGGTCCCTTTCACTCCTGACGTCTCCGACGTCGTCAAACCCTTTACCTGGGCGGATATGGCCAGCACATCGAGTCGTCAAGCAGCCCTGGAGCGCCGCAAGGCCCTCACCGAAGGCGGCAAGAAATCCGCTGGCCGCTTCAACTCGGCCCCCGGCCGGGTGCGGACAGCCGCCGATGCCCTGCCGGCCCGAACGGTGGCACCACCGGCAGCCCCCACGATGGCGGCTCCGGTGAGCTCCGTGGCCACGCCATCCCGCAGCCGTGCCGCCGGACCTGCCCTCAGCAGCCCCTCCCCCGATCGCCGCAGCGCCGCCCGGCCCGTGGCTAACCCCAGCCGCGACCTCGTGCTGGCCCGCCGTGAGGCCCTCTCCCGGCGCGGCAAGCGCGCCGATGCCTCCAAGGACCGCACCCGCACAGACCTGGCCCACGCCGCCCCTGCTCCCTCAGTTGCCGCCAAAGATCCTGAGCACAAGTGCAAGTGCCAGGAAAAGGAGGACACCGCCTCCGCGACCAGCCGCAGCAGCCGAGCCAGCCTGCCCTCCCTTTCCGCGCCCTCCCGCACGTCGGCCGCTTCCGCCGGCGCCGAACGCCGTGCCGCCACCGCCAAGCGGGCCGCCGTGCATAACCCCAGTCGCGCCCTGGTCTTGGCCCGTCGCGAGGCCCTCTCGAAGCGCGGCAAGTCCGCCAACACCTCGAATAGCTCCAGTGCCGCCAGCGTGGCGCGTCAAGGCAACCCAGACATCAGCAGCCGTGAACTGGCCCAGAAGCTGCGGGAGCTGAAGTGCAAGGTGGGCTCCGCCGGCAGCAGCCGCAGCGGCGGCACCCGCCCCAGTGGCCCCAATCGCAATGGCGCCAAACTGGCCGCCGCCGCCGACGTTCAGGCCAGCCTGAAAGTGGGTGTGAGTGAGACCCTCTCCGGCCAGCTCGTGACCGGCACCCAGGCCAACCGTTCAGTGAAGACCACCGGCAACGAAGCGGCCACCTGCCGCACGATCACCGGCACCGAGTACCTCGGCTCCGAGGTGTTCCAGACCTTCTGCCAGAGCGAAGCACCCAGCCGCCAGCCCGCCAAGGTGCTCGTGAGCGCCACCAGCCACGGCAACCGGGTGACCGGCAACGAGGTGGGCCGCTCCGAGAAGGTCACCGGTGACGAGCCCGGCACCTGCAAGCTCGTGACTGGCACCGAATACGTGTCGGCCAACCAAGACGCCGCTTACTGCGGCATCAGTTCCCCCAATCCCCGCAAGGTGGGTCAGACCACCACCACCGCCGGCCGGCAGGTTTCTGGCGTGATGGTGGGCCGCTCTGAGAAGGTGACGGGCAATGAGGCCGGCTCCAGCCGCCACCTCACCGGCGACCAATATGTGAACGATCACTCCGATCTGGGCGGCCGCAGCCCGGTGAAGGTGGCCAGCCTGCAAACCCTGCGCGGCACCGGCATCACCGGCACCCACGTGGGTCGAAGCGACCAAGTGACCGGCGATGAACCCGGCAGTTGCCGCCTGGTTACGGGCGACGAATACGTCGGCAGTCAGCAGTACGACCGTTTTTGCGAAGTCCGCCCCGCCCCGGAAGCCGCCAAGGTGGGCTTCAGCACCACCAACCGCAACTTGGTTGTGAGCGGCACCCGCACCGGCCGCTCCGAGAAAGTGACCGGTGATGAGCCCGGCACCTGCAAGGTGGTGACCGGCACCCCCTACGCCGGTCTCGAGGAGGCTGGTAACTGGTGCTCCACCAACCAGGTGGCCGCCGTGCGCCAGCGCACTCCCGTGCGGATGGGTTCGGTGATGACCACCGGTATCCAGCCTGGTATCGGCGGTGTGATGACCGGCGCCGAGCGGGGCGCCTGCGGCGATGTGTCCGGCACCCCCTACGTGGGAGCGGACCAGCGCATCGAAGCCTGCGGTGCCGCCTCGATCTCCGATGCCGACTTTCCCCAGCCCCTGGAGTCGGCCCCCTGGCAGCAGTTCAGCGTGCAGTCCCCGGCTCGGTCGGCCCAGGTGCAGCGCGAGAAGAAGGGTGCCGTGACCGGCAGCAGCTACGAGTTCGGCGGGAGGATCACCGGCCCTTTTGACCTGGCGGCTGACATGGTGACCGGCACGGAGCAGTTCCGCTTCGATCGCCGTCCGAGTCAGCCGGTGCTGGTGCCTGTCCCGGCCGCACAAGCCGCTGCCACGGCCCTCCCTGCCTCCCGGGTCACCGGTGAGGGTTCCGGTCTTCGGATCACCGGTGACGACTGGGATCGTGGAGACCGCGTGACCGGAACTGAGGGGGTGTCGGCCCGTCGGCGCAACCCCAGCCGCCGCGGAGTTCTCACAGCGATGCCAGGCCAGCTGCCGAAGCGCAACGACGACGTGCCCGAACCCGTCAGCAGGATCACTGGTTCCAGCGGCAACACCGTCGCCGGTTCCCTGATCACGGTGTCGGGCGGGGCCCGGGGCTGAGCGCACGATGCCCCGTCGTCCGGCCATGTCCACCCGCTCCCTGTCCCCGAGCGCACCCCGGCGACGTCCCGTCGGGGACGCCTCTGGCCTACGCGACCGGCTCGCCACCGTGCGGGGTGAAGGTCTGGGGTCCACCCCGACGACGGCCGCTTCTTCTCCGCTTCAGTCTGCCTCCGCTCCGGTGGTGCGGGTCGGTTTCAGGGGACGGACGACGGCCGGTCTCCATCCCCTCAGTGATGGACGCACCAACGCCCGGCTTCAGGCCTATGACAACAGGGTGAAGGAAGCGTTCGACCGGATTGTGCCGGTGCTCAAGCAGCTCTCCGCCCTCCAGCACGAGGATGATTTCGTGGCGCGGGCCCAGCAGCTCTCCCGTGCCGAGTTGGGCTACGAGCTTCCCCTGCCGATCCTGGAGCGGGCCTGGGTGACCCAGCTCGACATGCGCACCCTGTTCGCTTGGTGTGTGTTCGAGACCTTTGAGCAGACCAGCGCCTCCTTCTTTCAGAACGATCCCCTAGAGGGACAACGGGGCAGTGAGGCCGCCCAAGGCTTCGAATCCTTCCTGCTGGAGTGCGGCTTCCACCTGCTCGACGTCACCCCCTGCGCCGATGGCCGCCTGGCCCATGCCATCGCCTATGCCCTGCGGATTCCCTACAGCGCGGTGCGCCGTCGTCCCCATGCCGGTGCCCTGTTCGATGTGGAGAACACGGTGAACCGCTGGGTGAAGACCGAGCATCGCCGCTATCGCGAAGCCGAGCCCAACCCCGCCCACGCCGACACCCGTTACCTGAAGGTGGTGCTCTACCACTTCAGTTCCCTGGATCCGGCCCATGAAGGATGCGCTGCCCATGGCAGCGACGACGCCCTGGCCGCCTCCTGTGGGGCCAGGCGGCTGCAGGACTTCCAGCAGGCGGTGGAGAACAGCTTCTGCTGCGGTGCCTCCGTGGATCTCCTCCTGGTCGGCATCGACACCGACACCGATGCGATCCGGGTGCATGTGCCCGGGCTCGATGGCAGCACCAACCTCCAGCGCTGGCTGGACGCCCGTGAGGTGTATGAGGCCACCAGGCATCTCAGTGCTGCCGAGGGCCGGGTCCGTCTCCAGGCGATGGTGGAACAGGCGGCTGCCGCCAGCCCGGATCCCGGCATGGTGAAGCTGATCAGTCGCCTGATCGAGAACAACCTTTCCCAGATTGATTACGTGCGTGAATACCACGGCGGCCACTACGCTGATGCTGGCCACGCGGAGCGCTTCATCGGCGTGGGCATCGGGTTTAAGGAGATTCACCTGCGCAATCTCACCTACTTTGCCTACATGGACACCGTGGAAGAAGGCGCTCCCGATCTGGATGTGGGGGTGAAGATCTTCAAGGGGCTGAATGTGTCGCGCGGGCTGCCGGTGCCGGTGGTGGTGCGCTTCGACTACAGCGGCAAGGTGCCTGGGGCTCGCGATCGCGCCGTGCGTCACGGTGGGCGTGTACTGGAGGCGATGCGTCAGCGCTACAGCGAACTCTTCGCCGAAGGACTGATTCATGCCCTGCTCACGGTGCACGATAAGGACCGCCATGCCCCCGCAGAAGCGGTAGGGTCCACGATCATCTTTGAGACCGGAGGAGGGCACTGACATGCTGATCTGCAAAGTGGTGAAGCCCCTGGTCTCCACCAATCGCATTCCCGATTTTGAGCACAAACACCTACAGGTTGTGCTTGATGGCAGCACCCAAAAGGTGGCCGTTGATGCGGTGGGGTGCATTCCTGGCGACTGGGTGATCTGTGTGGGCAGTTCCGCCGCCCGTGAAGCCGCCGGCAGCAAGTCTTACCCGAGTGATCTGACCATCGTGGGGATCATTGACCACTGGGATCCTGACGCCGGCAAGGCCCCCGTCAAGTCCGAATCCAACGCCACCACGGATTCGGCATCCAAGACCGAGACAACCCCTTCGGTCACGCCGGCGGGCGCAAGCTTTAAAGCCGAGTCTTCGGCTCCTTCCGCCAATGGCGGAGGCAATGTCTGATGGAGATCATGCAGGTCACGGGTTCCCTGGTCTGCACCCAGCGGGTGCCCGGTCTGGGGCACTGGAACTTGCGCGTGCTGCGCACCCCCAAGGGCAAGCTCAGCGTGGCGATTGATCCGGTGGGTGCCTCCGTGGGCAACTGGGTGTTCACCGCCAGCGGCTCGGCTGCCCGTTTTGCCTGCGGCAATCCCGAGGTGCATACCGATCTCACCATCGGCGGCATCATCGATTTCTGGGAACCGGATGGCTGAAATCCCCCCCTGCCGCTCTGAATTGTTCTGAACCGCAGCTCTCTGGCTCCTCCTCCGCTACGCCGATTCCGCATCCTCCCCGCTCTCTTTTTCCGCCATGGCCACCCGCACCAATCGCTCCTCGTCCCGCCCGGTGGCCCGGCCCAGTGCCAACCCCCAAGCGGATGACGGTGCCGTCTTAGTCGGCTCCTATGAATCACCCGCAGAACAGCTCGAGGCGGCGATTGCCGACCCGCAGACCAGTCCGTCCGCCAGCGCCCCTACCCCGGCGCCGGCCACCCCTGCCGCTGTTCCAGCGCTTGTGGTGCCCACGGCCGTTTCCACTCCCCGGGCCCTGCCCGCTGCGGCGGAGTCTCTTGGCTCTACAACCGCCAGGCCAGCTGCAGCCAAGGCGGCGGCGGCAGCCCGGAAGCCTGCCGCGGCCAAGGCCGTGGCAGCGACCCGGAGATCGGCCAGCCGAAGCAGCGGCTCATCTTCGGCTAGCGGTTCGATCCCGTCCCGGGCCCGGACTTCCACCCCCGTTCGCGCCACCACCGCGGCCACCCGTCGCGGCGGTGGTGCCATCACACCCCCTTCCAATCCATCCACCCTTTCCTTCCCCATGGCTGACACGGTTCAGGGCATTGCCCTCGGCATGATCGAGACCCGCGGCCTGGTCCCCGCCATTGAGGCGGCCGACGCCATGACCAAGGCGGCCGAGGTGACCCTCGTCGCCCGGGAATTCGTCGGTGGCGGCTATGTCACCGTCATGGTGCGCGGTGAAACCGGTGCCGTGAACGCGGCTGTCCGCGCTGGCGCCGACGCTTGCGAACGGGTCGGTGACGGTCTGGTGGCCGCGCACATCATTGCCCGCCCCCACGGTGAGGTGGAGCCCGCCATCGCCGCCAGTGGCGTCATTCGCCGTCTTTGATGGCCGTGGGAGCCTCCCATCCGCGCGTCCTCGGCTATCTGGGGCGCGCCCTGAGCCTGGAACTCTCCGCCGTTCAGCAGTACATGACCCAGGCTTCCCTCGTGGAGCTCTGGGGTGAGGGCGAAGCGGCCGATCGCTTTCGCCAGGAGACCGTGGAGGAGATGCAGCACGCCGAGAGGATCGTGAAGCGCATGCTCACTCTGGGGGTCGCTCCGGCGGCCTCCCAGCTGCGGCCCGTGACCCATGCTGGCGACCTTGTGGAGCTCCTCCGGCGCAATGCCGTGCTGGAGGACGACCTGATCGCCCACTACGCGGAGGCCATGCGCTTCTGTCTTCAGATCGGCGACGCGGAGCAGCACGCCTTCTTCCAGGCCCTCTGGCAGGAGGAACAGCAGCATGGCCGGGAGATTGATACCTGGCTAGCCAGTCTCCAGGGGCCTGGCCTGGCCCTGCCTGACCGGGCCCGGCTCTGAGTGATCGCCTGTTGAGGGCTGGTCGCTGCCGCGGGATTGAGGGCTTCAGATCTGCTGAGCTTCCGCGGCAGCGCCTAAAGTCTTGCGCCAACCAGCCTTTCGCCCAGTCCCGTTCTTTTCGCCTTCTTGCCCCTCTCCCTGCCCCTGCCGATCCAGTTGGTCTGGCTGATCCCGCTCTACGGGTTCAGCGGCATGGTGCTGTCGTTGCCCTGGGCGGGCGGCTGGATCAAGCGCAACGGGCCCCGTCCTGCCGCCTACCTCAATCTTCTGCTCACCCTGGTGGCTGCTCTTCACGGCAGCCTGATCGTCAGGGAGGTGCTGGCCTTGGGGCCGCAGCACCTGGAGATCCCTTGGTTCCAGGCCGCCGATCTCGATCTGCGGATCGGCTTCGACCTCTCGCTCACCAACCTGGCGGCCCTGGAGCTCGTGACCTTCATGAGCCTCCTCTGCCAGGTCTTCGCCCTGGGCTACCTCGACAAGGAGTGGTCCCTGGCCCGCTTCTACGCCCTGGTGGGTTTTTTCGAGGGGGCCATGGCCGGGGTGGTGCTGAGCAGCAATCTGTTCATGAGCTATTTCCTGCTGGAGATGCTCACCCTCTCCACCTATCTGCTGGTGGGCTTCTGGTACGCCCAGCCGTTGGTGGTCACCGCCGCCCGTGATGCCTTTCTCACCAAACGTGTGGGAGATGTGCTGCTGCTGATGGCCCTAGTGGCTCTCTCCTGCTGGGCCGGCTCGCTGGAATTCTCCGATCTCTACAGGTGGATCGACACCGCCCAGCTCGCCCCCCTGCCGGCCACGTTGCTGGGCCTGGGCTTGATCGCCGGACCGATGGGCAAATGCGCCCAATTCCCGATGCACCTCTGGCTTGATGAGGCGATGGAGGGTCCGAATCCCGCCTCGATCCTTCGGAACTCCGCCGTGGTCACCTGCGGTGCCTTGGTGCTGCTCAAGCTGATGCCGCTGCTGCGCCTCTCGCCGGTGGCGATCCAGGTGTTGCTGGTGGTGGGCACGATCAGCGCCCTCGGTGGCGCCCTGGTGGCCATCGCCCAAGTGGACCTGAAGCGCACCTTCTCCTACGGGACCACCTCCTATCTAGGCCTGGTGTTTCTGGCGATCGCCCTGCAGAAGCCGCTGCTTGCTCTGCTGCTGCTGTTTTCTCACGGCCTGGCTAAGGCCCTGCTGTTCATGAGCGTGGGCAGCGTGATCACCACCACCAACTGCCAGGACCTCACCGAACTCGGGGGCCTCGGAACCCGCATGCCCGCCACCACCACCGCCTATCTGGTGGCCGCCACAGGGCTCACCGGCCTGTTCCCGCTCGGCTGCTTCTGGTGCTTCGGGTTGATGGTCGACACTTTCCGGGCCGGCCATCCCCTCCTGGCTGGGGTGGTGCTGCTCACCAATGCCCTCACCGCTTTCAACCTGGTGCGGGTGTTCCGCAAGGTGTTCCTCGACAAGCCCCATCCCAAAACGCGTCGCAGCCCTGAGGTGAACTGGCTGATGGCCCTGCCCATGGTGAGCCTGGCCGTGCTCGTGTTGCTCACCCCGCTCGTGATCGAGCGGATCGACCCCTTCCTGACGATCCCCAGCTTCTCGACCTCGAGCACCCTGCTGGTGTTGGGCAGTGGCTTGGTCGGGGTGCTGGCGGGTTGTCTAGTTCATCTGGATGCTTTCTGGTCCCGTTCTCTGTTCCGCCCCCTGGGGATGCTGCAGGACCTGCTTGCTTACGACTTCTACACCGAGCGGATCTACAAGGCCACGATCGTCGCCTTCGTGGCGGGTCTGGCCCGGCTCACCAACAGCGTTGATCGGGTGCTGGTGAACGGTCTGGTGAATCGGATCGGCAGCGCCTCGCTGGCCAGCGCCGAAGGGCTCAAGCTCGGTGTCAGCGGCCAGCTGCAGAGCTATGTGCTCACCCTGGTGGCGGCGATCATCATGCTCCTGGCCAGCCTGGCCTGGTTGAAGGGATGAGGCCGGAACGATGCTGAGCCTGCTCCTGCTGATTCCCTTCCTGGGAGCCTTCGTCCTACTCCTCTTGCCGAGTAACCCGCCCCCCGGGAGGATGCGGGCGATCGCCATCACCACCCTCGCCCTGCAGCTGCTCTGGAGCCTGCGGGTGCTGTTGGCCTTCGATCCCCACCAGGGAGGGATGCAGCTGCAGGAGTCCCTCAGCTGGGTACCGATGATCGGCCTCGACTACCGCCTCGGCATCGACGGCCTCTCCTTGCCCTTGGTGCTGATGAACGGGGCCCTCACCCTCGTGTCTGCGGTGTGCACCCGTGACATCAGCCAACGGCCACGCATCTATTTCGCCCTGCTGCTCTTGATCAGCGGCGCTGTGAATGGGGCTTTCCTGGCGGAGAACCTACTGCTTTTCTTCCTGTTCTATGAGCTGGAGCTGATTCCCCTCTGGTTGTTGATCTCGATTTGGGGTGGCGCCGAGCGGGCCTACGCGGCCACCAAGTTTCTGATCTTCACGGCCATCTCCGGCGTGCTGATCCTGGGCGCCTTTCTTGGGTTGGCGCTCTTCACGGGCACGGTGGATTTCAGCCTCACCCCGATCCTCAGTGAACGGCTGGCGATGGGCAGCCAGCTCGTGCTGCTCGGCTCGCTGCTGATCGGCTTTGGCATCAAGATTCCACTGGTGCCCTTCCACACCTGGTTGCCTGACGCCCACACCCAGGCCTCCACGCCGGTGTCGGTGCTGCTGGCGGGGGTGCTGCTCAAGCTCGGCACCTATGGCCTGCTGCGCTTCTGCCTGGGGCTCTTCCCCGAAGCCTGGGCTCTAGTGGCTCCCTGGCTGGCGATCTGGGCGGCGGTTTCGGTGCTGTATGGCTCGCTGGCCGCCATCGCCCAGCGGGACATGAAACGGATGGTGGCCTACAGCTCGGTGGGCCACATGGGCATGATCCTGCTGGCGGCCGCCGCCGCCACGCCGGTGAGTCTGTTGGGGGCGGTGTTCCAGATGGTGAGCCATGGCCTGATCTCCGCCCTGCTCTTCCTGCTGGTGGGCATTGTGTATCGCAAGACCGGCACCCGCGATCTGGAGGTGTTGCGCGGCCTGCTCAATCCGGAGCGGGGCCTGCCCTTCACCGGCACCTTGATGATTCTCGGGGTGATGGCCAGCGCCGGGTTGCCGGGGATGGCCGGCTTCATCTCCGAATTCCTAGTGTTTCGCGGCAGCATTGGCGTGTTCCCCTTGGCCACCCTCCTTTGCATGGTGGGTTCGGGGCTCACGGCCGTGTATTTCCTGCTGCTGGTGAACCGGGCCTACTTCGGCCGGATGGCGATCACCCCTCCTAGCGAGGATCCCAGCGCCGATGCACGCCTCGATATTCGCCTCTCGGGGGTGGCGCTTCGGGAAACCTTGCCGGCTCTGGGGATTTCCTTAGCGGTGGTGGGGCTGGGGCTCGTCCCCGCGGGTCTCGGCTGGCTGAGTGAGACCACCGCCACCGCCATGGCCGAGCTGCCGGCCCTGCTGCAGGCCGCCAGCCACGGAGGGCTGGGCTGATGCCGGTCATCCCTGCGCTGCTCACCCATTCCGGCGGCCGCCCCGGCGTCGAAGCACTGGAGGCCAGGCTGCTGGCGGGGGAGACCCTGCTCGCCGAAACCTCCGAGCACGTGGTGGAGGTGGTGGATGTGCTGAAGAGCTATGGCGAGGTGCTTGATGCTTACAGCATCAACCTGATCTTCCAGGCCGAACAGCAGTTTCTCAATCCCTTCCCGGTCTACCGCTTCCTCAATGGCGACCTCAGCCCGGGGAAGATCTGGCGCCACCTCAATGGCGACCGCATCAATTTTGAGTACGCCGAATACTGCATGAAGGCCATGCTCTGGCATGGCACCGGTGGGCTCGATTCCTACCTCGACTCTGAACCTTTCGGCCAGAACTGCGCCGCGATTATCCGCCACAAGACCCGCCGGGACCCCCTGCTGGCTCTGCTTCATCCGCTCTTTCCCAATTTCCTGCCCGAGGCCATCCGGGCCGCCGCCACCACCCATGCCCTCGGCCAGTTCTGGCGGGTGATGAGCGATCTCTTCCTTGATCTGGCCCGGGCCGAGGCGGACGGCACGGTGAGCACCATCACTGAGGTGGTGGCCTTCATCAAGGATGGCCTGGTGAAGGCGGCCGCCAATCCGATCACCTATGGCGTGCAGTTGGGCAACGAGCACTACTGGGTGCTTCCCCCGGAGGCGGGGCTCACCTTTCTGGTGGATGTGGCCGTTCCCTACGTGGAGGCGGTGTTCCTGCGGGGCATGCCGTTCCTGGGCACCGTGTCGTTCAATGCCCAGGCCCAGCAGATCTCGCCGGACCAGGGCCAGTTCACCTACGGGGCCCTCTATGCCGATCCCCTCCCCACCATGGGCGCCGGCATTCCCCCGAGCCTGCTGATGCAGGACATGTACCGTCATCTGCCGGAGCGCCTCCATGCCCTCTATCGCCAGCGCAGCCGCGGCGAGGGCGATGTGCGGGTGAAGATCTGCATGAGCTTCCAGAAGTCGATGTTCTGTGTCACCAATGCCGCCATCGATGGCACCTTCCCCCATCCCCTGAGCAGTGCGGCTCCCGCGGAGCAGGCCGCCAACCGGGCCTATGCCCGAGCCTGGGCCGAGCGGCTGGCGGTGGCCCGCACCGACTGTCTCGACCCCTATAGCGGCTGATTCGACCGCCCCGTTGCGGTCCAGGGTATGGTTCACCTCCGGGTCGTGGCCTAGGTTCAAGCTATGAACCAGCCTTGGACGCAGCGGCCCCGCCCCGATCGGCTGGAGCGCCGCATCGAATTCGATGACTACGAGAGCACCCGCGCTTTCTTGGAGCGGCTCAACGCTTTGGCGGAGAGCGAGGGGCGCTTCCCCGACATCAGTTTCGGCCGCACCTATGTGAACCTCACCCTTCGTCCGGATGAGGAGCAGCCGGTGGGAGAGGTTGATCAGGCCTTTGCCGCAGCGATCGATGGACTCCTCTGATCCCCTGCAGCCGACCGCCGGCCCGCAGCCGCAAGCGGAGATCGCCGAGCAGATGGAGGTCGATCCTCTCACGGTTGATCTGCGTGGGGCCTACGACGCGGCCGGCATCCAGGCGGTGCTCGACCAACTGGATCAGGAACTGGTGGGTCTGCGGCCGGTGAAGGCCAGGATCCGTGAAATCGCGGCTTTGCTGGTCGTGAACCGGGCCCGACGCGAACTGGGGCTGGAATCGGCGCCACCGAGCCTCCATATGTCCTTCACCGGCAGGCCGGGCACCGGGAAGACCACAGTGGCCGAGCGGATGTCGAAGATCCTGCATGGCCTCGGCTATGTGCGCAAGGGCCATGTGGTCACCGCCACCCGCGATGACTTGGTGGGTCAGTACATCGGCCATACGGCCCCCAAGACCCGGGAGATGCTGAAGAAGGCGATGGGTGGGGTGCTGTTCATCGATGAGGCTTATTATCTCTACCGGCCCGAGAATGAGCGCGATTACGGCGCCGAGGCGATCGAGATCCTGCTGCAGGTGATGGAGAATAATCGTGATGATTTGGTGGTGATCTTCGCGGGCTATAAGGAGAGGATGGATGTGTTTTACCAATCCAATCCCGGCCTCTCCTCGCGGGTGGCTAACCACATCGACTTCCCCGACTACAGCGCCCCAGAGTTGCTGGCGATCGCCAAACTGATCCTCGCCAGTGAAAACTACCGCTTTAGCGAAGGGGCCACCGAGGTCTTCGCCGACTATATCGTGCGCCGCATGCAGTTGCCCTTCTTCGCCAACGCTCGCTCGATCCGCAACGCCATCGACCGGGCCCGCATGCGTCAGGCGAACCGCTTGTTCAATGGCATGGGCAGCCGGCTCAGCAAGCTGGATCTGATGACGATCGAAGCGGAAGACATCACCGCCAGCCGGGTTTTTCAGGGGGAGGTGGAGGGGCTGGATCGGAGTGAGCCGGTCATTGGTCAGCACTAGTCAAGACTGCGTGGGACTAGATAGACCCGATCTTGTCCTTTTCTCTATCCACTGATTATGGCTAGCGTTTGCTTTGCCAATGGGTGTAGAAGTTAACCAAAATCCTGTCTTCTGTGATGAGCCGATTGAAGCTTTCGGTAGCGATGGCTATCTACAATGGTGAAAAGTTTTTGGAAGAGCAACTCTTCAGTATTGCTAGGCAAATAAGGTGGCCGGATGAAATGGTTGTTAGTGATGATGATTCGAATGATGGGACCATGGGGATCTTATAGCTGGTGCATTCGGGTGTGGCTGTTGATGAACAGCTTCAGTCTCTGGGATTTAAATGGCCTGTGATATCTAGAGCTGGGATAGGCTATCAGTGCGAGCCGATGAAGTAGCCTTATCCAGGCTTTGCCATTGTAGTCCGAAAAAATATTCCTGGCTTCTTGCAAAAATCCGTCCATTAGAGTTGCAAGGTAGTAAACAGATGTCTCATGATTATCGGGGGGGTCTTCTTGCAAGAGTATATGGAAAAATTGCCATCATTGAGAAGCCCCTTGTGCTATGCCGTCGCGATCAGACCAGCACGACAATTATTCATAGTTATTCGACATCTGAGCGCCGCCGATTGGATCGGTCTTCTGATAGATTGCCTTTATGCCAGCCAGCCATGTTTCTTAGATCGATTTCGCCTTTTTGTGACTATGGTTATTCGTGGTTGATGCTTTTCAAGCAAGATGGGTAATGTTGTGCCTAGTCTTTCCTCAAAGATGCGGCTTTTCTTCTCAATCTTTTGTGATCATCTTTTGGTTGTCAACATCTTGTTGAGACAATCAGCCCAATGTTGCGCAACCTGCTCAGCGCTATAAATTTCTATTTTGTCGTTATTAATCTCGTAAGCGCTGACAAACTGGCCGTACTGATTTGATATTTTTTTAAAGCCGTTGATGATCGAGTCGGGATTTAGTATGTCACAATATGCTCCGATGCCCAAGCTGTTGATGATTTCTTCGATGGGATTTCCTAGCGGGCCGAGAATCAGTAAGGGTTTACGATGACCAAGAAACTCGAAGAATTTCGAAGGCTGGTTATCAAGATGACGTGGCCCGATCACAACCAGCAGAATGTCACAGTCTTCCGCTAGAAAATGGCATTCACTCAGGGTAAGGGATTGTCGCCAGCAACGCATGACCTCAGATAGCTGTGAATCACTCTTCATCAACTGGCGAGCAGCTGGATAAACGTAGCCAAAGAAATCAATCACCACAGAGGGGGGCGCGCTACGAATGGCCTCGAATAACGTTTCGATTGGTCTCCATTCAGGCAGCATGCCTATGTGAACCGCTCTCAGGATAGGCTTATTGTTGTCTAGCAAGGTTGATGAACTAGGCCGGGATGGTAAGCAACTGCGCCCAGACAAATAGTAGCCTTCAGAAGTGGGATAGCAGTCGGTAAAAGCATACGCTTTCGATGCGGCCACGAGTTGAGATTGAACATAGCGTTCTCGGGTCAATGGCGACATGAACATCGCGCCAATAGCCTGGGTCAGGACTTGCTCTTGCCGATCGCGATCATAGGGATAAAACTCAAGTCCATTGCGCTTACCATGGGGGTCAACAATCATCGCCACAAGTGGCTTATGCAGCTGCTCGGCAACGCGGGCAACAGCATCAAGCATTGAGAAATCGGGACTTTTCCCAGCGATGAGATCAAAGTTCCAGCGCTTGTCAGCGTCGATTACAATGCGCTCAACACCTTGTAGCATATAGGCACGTCCATCATGCCTGAACAACTTTTCGGCCGCTAGAGCAATTGATTGGAGTATCGCAAAAAACCAGTAAACAAATGAGCGAGAATTTCGTCTGTTTTTAAGGATAGATAGGCGCAATGACCAGGATACGTTGTTGATATAGTGAAGTCTCTCTGGCGGGCAATCAACATGCTCTGTGAGCACAGATGCCAGTCGTGGTGAAGGACCTGCGAAATGGAACTCCCAGCCGTGATCCTCAAGAAATGGCAAGATCTAAATGTGCCCCATGACCCCGCTGCACCCCGGCGGCTGTGTCATGACTAGGAGGATGCGCTTCAAGGCTAAATGTTAAGTATCATGGTCCATTTTACAGCATGCATGCCATGTGTAGTTGGATCATCCCTGTCTCGAACAGAAAAAACTGAGATGCAGCCCAAGCAAGCTGCATTCTATGGGGTAAGCCAATCACCGCCGCTTCCTCGAATCGATCTGCAACAGATCTCTCACCTGCTGCACTTGCCGGGCAACGGCGGGATCGGCGCTGAGCTTCTTCTCCACCTGTTCCACGGCATACATCACGGTCGAGTGGTCCTTGCCACCGAAGGCCTCGCCGATGCGGGGCAGGGAAAGGTTGGTGCTCTGGCGCATCAGGAACATACCCACCTGGCGGGCCTGGCTCACGGCCCGGCGCCGGCTGGGACTCTTCATCTCCTCCACGCTAACGCCGAACACTTCCGACACCTTCTCCAGCACCTGCTTCGGGGTCACCTCCACATCATTGCCCACCGGGTCAAGCATGGGCGCCACCGATTCCACCGTCATCGGCAGGCCGGTGATCGAGGCGAAGGCCACCGCCCGAGTCAGGGCCCCCTCCAGCTCCCGAATGTTGGAGGTGAAGCGCCCGGCGATGTACTGGATCAGCTCCCGCGGCAGGGCCATCTGCTCGCTCTCGGCTTTTTTGTGCAGGATTGCCATGCGGGTCTCGAGGTCGGGCACCTGGATGTCGGCGATCAGGCCCATCGAGAAGCGGGAGATCAGCCGTTCCTGAAGCCTCGGGATCTGGTTCGGCGGCCGGTCGGAGGCGATCACGATCTGGCGACCCGCCTCGTGCAGGGCATTGAAGGTGTGGAAGAACTCCTCCTGGGTGTATTCCTTGCCTTCGATGAACTGGATGTCGTCCACCAGGATCAGATCGGCGGCGCGGTAGCGGTCGCGGAAGGCCTGCATGCCGTCTTTGCGGATCGCCTGGATCAGATCATTGGTGAAGGTTTCCGTGCTCACGTAGAACACCCGCGCCTGGGAATCGATCTCGAGGCGGTAATGGCCGACGGCCTGCATCAGGTGGGTCTTGCCCAGACCCACACCGCCGCAGATGAACAGGGGGTTGAACTCCCTCCCCGGCGCCTCGGCCACCGCCAGGGCCGCCGCATGCGCCATGCGGCTGTTGGGCCCCACCACGAAGCGGCTGAAGCTGTAGCGCGGGTTCAGGCCCGCTGCCGGCCGGCCGCCGGGGCCCACGGAGGCTGGTGCGCCCGTTAGCGACCTCTCCCGGGCGCTGAGGGTTGGATCGGCCGCCGAAGCCGCGGCCCGTACGGAGACCTCCGGCTGGGTGGTGGAACCAGGCAGCGTTGAGGTTGCGCCCCCTCTGGCCAGGGGCGGTAGTTCGGGCTCGCTGCCACCTCCCGCAGCGACCACCACCTCCACCACCACGTGGCGTCCAGCGATCTCACTGGCCACGGCGGCGATCTGGCTTTGGTAGTTCTTGCGTAGCCAGCCGCAGGTGAAGGCATTGGGCGCCTCAAGCCTGAGCTGCCCATCGGCGTAGGCCAGGAACCGCGCCGGCCGGATCCAGGTCTCGAAGGTCGGTTTGCTGAGGTTGGGCTGCAGGGCCTGCTGTACCCGGTGCCAAAGCTGTTCGCCCTGCTGCACCCTTGAACCTCCCCTCGGTCGCCGAATATAGGCAGCGTCGCACCGGCGGTCCGTCTTTAATGAAGCCGTTCCTGTGTCCACCGCCACCGCGATGGCCCCATCCGGTTCGAATCCCCGCCCCTCCGGCCCCGTGACCCACCCCCGCGCCACCTCCAGCCCCTGCTCCCTGAGCGGGCAGGATCCGTGGTGGGCCGGCCTGCGCCGGGCCTCCCTGCTCGCTCCCGTGCTGCTCCTCGCCGGCTGCGCCGGTGGCTTCACCCTTCCCGGAGCGCCGGCGCGGCCGGAGCGCACCCGCATCAGCGATGCCCCGGCGGCTATGGCCCTCAAGCCGCCCAGCAATCAGATCGTGGCGGCGGTGGACAAGGTGGGGCCAGCGGTTGTCCGCATCGACACCGTGAAGCGGATGGTGAATCCCCTCGGGGGGGTGTTCGGCGGCGGGCCCGCCATCCAGCAGCAACAGGGCCAGGGATCTGGCTTCATCACCCGTTCCGACGGGGTGGTGCTCACCAATGCCCACGTGGTCGAGGGCTCCAGCGACGTGCACGTGACCCTGCCGGACGGCCGCAACTTCACCGGCAAGGTGCTGGGCGCCGATCCGCTCACCGATGTGGCGGTGGTGAAGGTGGTGGCCACCAAACTTCCCGTGGCTCCCCTGGGGGATTCCGCCAAGGTGCGCCCCGGTGAATGGGCCATCGCCATCGGTAACCCCCTCGGCCTCGACAACACCGTGACCGCCGGCATAATCAGCGCCATCCAGCGCACCAATGCCCTGGGCGAGGGCCAGCGGGTGCCCTACCTCCAGACCGACGCCGCCGTGAATCCGGGCAACAGCGGTGGACCGCTGATCAACGATCGGGGCGAGGTGATCGGCATCAACACCGCCATCCGCCAGGCCCCCGGCGCTGGTTTGAGCTTCGCCATCCCGATCAACACCGCCCGCCAGATTGCCGCCCAGATCGTGGATCGCGGCTATGCCAGCCATCCCTACATCGGTGTGCGCCTGCAGGCCCTCACCCCCCAGCTGGCCCGGGAGATCAATGGTGCAACCAATGAGTGCCGCCTGCCTGAGGTGAATGGGGTGGTGGTGGTGGACGTGATGGCGGGGAGCCCCGCCGACCGGGGTGGCCTCAAGCCCTGTGACCTGATCGAGCGGGTGGGTGATCAGGCGGTCGCCAATCCCTCCGAGGTGCAGCTCTCGGTGGATCGTGTCCGGGTGGGCGAGGCTCTGAGCCTGCAGGTGCGGCGCCGCGACAAGGCGCTGACCCTCACCCTCCGTCCAGCGGAACTGCCCCGCGGCCAATGAGCGTCCCGGCCCGGTCCAGGGCTGGCCGCGGGGATCCGCCGCAACGACCTCCGGATCGCCGGCTGGTGATGCTGGCCCGCTGGCCGGCTCCAGGCCGCTGTAAGCGGCGATTGGCGGCGGAACTGGGCGATCGTCGAGCGGCCCGGGTGCAGGCCCGCCTCACCGACCATGCCCTGGCCGCCTCCCGGGGGGCCTGTGCTGCCGTTGCCGCCGAGTTGGTGTTGGCCACCAGCGGTATCGGGGCCGCCGCGGCCCGGCGCTGGGGGCTTTCCCTCGGGGCTGATCGGGTGGTTCCCCAGGGAGCGGGCCCCCTCGGCCTGCGCCTGCGGCGCCAGGTGGTGCGGGCGCGGCGGGAGGGGGTACGGCACCTGCTGCTGATCGGCAGTGACCTGCCGGAACTGGCAGCGGCGGACCTGATCGAGGCCTTCCGGGCCCTGGCCCTCGGCTCCCCCCTGGTGCTGGGCCCGGCGCTCGATGGGGGCTATTGGCTGATTGGCCTGGGCTGGCCGGGACCGGCTGGCTGCTCGGCCTTCCATCGGGCGGTGGGCGCCCCCCGGCTGTTCGCCGGTGCGGAGGGGCCGATCCCCTGGGGGAGTGACGCGGTGTTGCGCCAGACCCTGGCCGCTGCCGATCGGGAGGGCCTGGCGGCGACCCTGCTTTCGGTGCGCTCCGATCTCGACCGCCCCGCCGACCTGGCGCGCTGGCGATGATCCGCTCCCTCCCGGAGCTCAGCGTGGTGATCGCCGCCCGCAATGAGTCCAGCGGCCTGCCGAGCCTGTTGGCCGATCTGGCGCCTGGGAGCTGTGAGCTCCTCGAGGTGGTGGTGGTGGATGGGGCCAGCCGTGATGGCACGGCCCGGCTGGCCCGGCTGGCCGGGGCCCGAGCGTTGCCGTCGGAGCCTTGCCGCGGCGCCCAGCTGGCGGCCGGCGTGGCGGCCACCACGGGTGCCTGGCTGCTGCTCCTCCATGCCGATGCGCGCCTGCCCCGCGGTTGGCAGGGCCTCGTGCGAGATGCCATGGAGCGGGGCCCTCAGCGGGCCTGGGCCTTTCGGCTGGCGGTGGATGCACCAGGCCCCGCCCTGCGCTTGGTGGAGGCCCTGGTGACCCTGCGGAGCCGCTGGCGCCGGCTGCCCTATGGCGACCAGGGACTGCTGGTGAGCCGCCTGCAGCTGCGGGCCGCCGGTGGTATCAGCCCCATACCCTTGATGGAGGACCTTGATCTGGTGCTCCGCCTGCGCCGCCTCGGCGCGATTGGCCTGCTGCCCGGTTCGCTGCGGGTGAGTGGCCGCCGCTGGCGCCGCCTGGGGGTGCTGGGCACAGCCCTGGCCAATGCCCGGCTGCGGCGGGCCTGGCGCCGTGGCACCCCACCGGAGCAGCTGGCTCAGCGTTACTACCGGGGCGTGGAGGCGCCTTCGGTTCAGGGGGCATACCAGAAGGCGCAGCGGCGCCGTTGGGGCTCCAGTTCCCAGCCCTGACCCTCGTAGAACCCCACCACGTGGGGGTCGGCGAAGAGGCTCACCCGGTCCACCCCCAGCGTCTGGAGCTCGGCGATCACGTAATCCATCAGCTGTCGTCCCAGCCCCGCCCCCTGATAGAGCGGATGCACGGCCACATCCCACACGGTGGCCTCCACGACCCCATCGCCGGTGCAGCGGGCGAAGCCCACCAATTTCGGCAGCCGGGTGTCGTGGCGCCAGAGCCCCACGCAGAGCAGGCTGTGCTGCAGGGCCTTGCGCACCCTCCGCAGGGGCCTGCGGCTCCAGCCCACCGCATCGCAAAGCTGCTCCAGCTCGATCAGGTCGATCTCTCGGTCGAAGCTCAGCACCAGATGCAGCGCCGGATTGGGGGTTGGGCAGAGCCGGTGGCGCTCCCCGTACAGGGTCACCAGGAGGTCGTTGCTGGGGTCGGGCAACCGCGGGTGATCAGATCCTGCACGGGCCAGGCTACGCAGTCTGTCGAATCGGATGCCGTGGGGCTGAGCTGCGGCAGGGTGGAGATCACCGCCGCAGGGACCCTGGGCATCGCCAGCACCCCCACCACCCCGGCCCCATCGGGCCCGGGTGCCGCCGTTCCCGGGCCCGCGGCAGGTCCGGCCAGCCTGGCCGCTGAGGGCTGGGACCCGGCCGTTCCCCTGCTTGTGGCCCTGCACGGCTGGCTCCTCTCCGGTCGTCTGTGGGATCCCCTGCGCCGTGAGCTTGAGCCCGTTCTTCCCTGCTGGTGTCCCGATCTGCCGGGCTTCGGCGGGCGGCCTCGGCCGAAGGGTCTGCAGCCCAGCCTGGCGAGCTACGGCCGCTGGCTGGCCGATGAGCTGCGCGCCCAGGTCGGTGAACGGCCGGTGGTGTTGCTGGGCCACTCCCTCGGCGGCAGCGTGGCCCTCCATGCCGCTCCCCATCTGGGGAGCCAGCTGCGGGGGCTGGTGCAGGTGGCGGCGGGAGGGGGGGTGTACCAGCCCAGGCCCTTCGCCCGCCTGCGCCAGGGTGGGTCGGCCTTCCTGGCGTTGCGGCCCGCCTGGCTGGCGCCGCTGCCGGCGATGGCCCCCTGGCGGAGTCCCCTACTGGCGGAGGCGCGGGCCGCCCGGGGCCTGCTGGCCAACAGCACCAACCGGGGCGCCGTGGGGCAGCTGCCCCGGCTCACGGCAGCCCTCCGGGTGCCGAGTCTGTGGATTGCCGGCTCCCGCGATGGCGTGATGGAGCCCCGCTACGTGCGTCACCTGGCTGGTTACAGCCGCCAGCACCGCCTGGAGCTGCTGGAGGGGGCCGGACACCTGCCGATGCGGCAGATGCCCCGGCGTCTGGCTGGCCTGATCGAAACCTGGCTGGTGGAGGAGGGGCTCCTGGGGGGGGCCGGCGATCGGCTCGGGGTGCTCGCTCCGGTGGTGGCTCCCGGGACCCGGGCCGCCTGACTGGCGCTGCCCGAAGCGAAGCGACTGCCCGCAGTTCAGTGACTGGATGGGCGCAGGGCCCTGCCGCTCAGAGGCTGGCCAGCCCCTTCTCCTGCAGATCCGCCAGCTGGGCATAGAGCCCACCGGCGGCCCGCAGTTCCCGGTGGTTGCCCTGCTCCACCAACCGCCCGCGCCGCAGCACCAGGATGCGGTCGGAGGCCTCCACCGTGGCGAGGCGGTGGGCTATCACGATGGCGGTGCGGCCCTGCAGCAGGGATTCCAGGTCGCGTTGAAGAGTGGCCTCGGTGGAGGGATCGAGGAAGGCGGTGGCCTCATCCATCACCAGCACCGAGGGCTCGCGGATCGCCACCCGCGCCACGGCCAGGAGCTGCCGCTCACCGGAGGAGAGGTTGGCTCCCCGCTCGCGCAGTTCGGTGGCCAGTCCCGCCTCAAGCCTTCCGAGCAGGGGCTGGAGACCCAGGTTGCGGCAGAGGCCCTCCAGCTGGGCATCGCTGAGATCGGCATCGAGGCGCAAGTTGTCGGCCACATTGCCGCTGAACAGAAAGGTGTCCTGCAGCACCACCCCGAGGCGGCGCCGCAGCAGGGCCACCGGCAGCTCACGGATGTCCACCCCATCGAGCAGGATCCGGCCGGCCTGGGGTTCGTAGAGGCGACAGAGCAGGCGGATGATCGTGGTCTTGCCGGAGCCGGTGGGCCCCACGATCGCCACATGCTCTCCCGGGGCGATGCGGAAGGAGAGGTCTTCAAGGATCGGATCATCGCTGCGGTAGGCGAAGCTCACGTTCTCGAACACCACCTCGCCGGCTCCGGAGGTCGGCCCCTCCTCCACCGCCCTCCGAGCCAACGCGCTGCGCTGCGGCGGTGGCAGGTCGGCGATCTCGATCGGTTGCTCCAGGAGCTCGCCGATCCGCTCCACGGCCGTCAGCCCCCCCTGGATCTGGGTGAACCGCTCCGCCATTTGGCGCAACGGATCAAAGAGGCGCTGGGAGAAGAGGATGAAGGTGGTGAGGGTGCCCAGCCCCATGGCGCCGGCGGTCACCATCGTGCCCCCGAGGGCCAGAACTACGGCCACCGCCGCCAGGGCCACCCACTCGATGAAGGCGGAGATGGCGCTGTCATAGAAGATCGTGCCGGTCACCGCATCGCGGTAGAGGGCGGTGGTCTGGGCGAAGCGGGCACTGTTCACCGCTTCGCGCCGGAACATCTGCACCACCTCAAGGCCCTGCAGGTTTTCCTGGAGATCGGCATTGAGCTGGCCGAGTTCCTCGCGCACCCGGTAGTTGGCGCGGCGGTAGCGGCTCTGCAGCCAGAGAATCCCTACGGTGATCGGGATCTGGACCAGCAGCAGCAGTAATCCGAGCCGCCATTCGATCACCACCATCGTGATCGCGATCACCAGCAGGCTCACCAGGTCGGCGAGAACCCCCACCGCCCCGCTGCCGAACACCTCGGCCAGCGCATCCACATCGCTGGTGAGGCGGGTGAGCAGCTTGCCCACCGGGGTGCGGTCGTGGAAGCGCAGCGACAGGCCCAGGGCATGGCGGAAGAGATCGGCCCGAATCCGGGCGGTGAGCCGCTGACCCACCACCTGCACGTTGAAGCTCTGGGTTCCCTGCAGGGCCAGGCGCAGCAGCACCGCCACCAGCAGTAGGCCCACCAGAAGCCGTAGGGCCACTGGCACCGGCAGGGCCGCCAACCAGGGGAGGCTGGCTTCATGGCGCAACACACTGATGGCCTGCCCCACCAGCAGGGGCTGCACCGCCCCGGCCAGAGCCAGGGGGATGAGCATCAGCAGGGAAAGGGTCAGCCGGCGACGGTCGCGGCCCAGGTAGGGCAGCAGCCGCCGCAGGCGCTGGATGTCGAGGGAGGCCATTAGGCGGGCACCGCCGCGCGCGAAACGGCACGGATGCGTTCCACGATGGCCTGGAGGCGGCCGTCATCGAGCCGCAGGGCCAGGGGATGGCCCACCAGCCGGGCGGTGCTGTGGAACAGATCCTCGATCGCGATCAAGCCGTTGTCGCGGAGGGTGCGGCCGCTGGCCACCAGGTCCACGATCGCCTCGCTCATGCCGGTGATTGGGCCCAGCTCCACCGAACCGGCCAGGTGGATCACCTCCACCGGCAGGTCGAGGGATTCGAAGTAGGCCTCGGCGCAGCGGGTGAACTTGCTGGCGATGCGGCAGTGGGCCGGCAGATCGGCGGCGCGGCGGTACGGACTGCTGGCCTTGACCGCCACGCTCATGCGGCAACCGCCGAAGCCCAGGTCCACCAGCTGGGCCACCGGCAGCTGATGCTCCTGCAGCACGTCGAAGCCCACGACGCCGAGCTGGGCCTGGCCGTAGGCCACGTAGACGGGCACATCGGCGTTGCGCACCAGGAGCGCTCGGGCGCCGCCGCAGGCGCTGGGCACCATCAGCTGGCGGTTCTCCGGATCGAGGATGGCGCTGAAATCGAGGCCTGCGGCGGCGAAGCGGCGCACCGAATCCTTCAACAGGGCCCCCTTGGCCAGGGCCACCGTGAGGGGAGCAGCGGGGGGCGGGGATGCCGGGCCAGGGTGCATGGGCTGCTCGGCAGCGGTGATCATGGAACGAAGCCGTTGCAACGACTTTAACGATGGGTTCCTTTTCGCCGTTCCCCGTAGGCAGCCCACCCTTGAGCGGTGATGCTTCGCTCGTTCCAGGGGGGGAAGGGGCGAAGGCAGGGCCTCCCCCCGGCTTTGTTGGCGACTCCGGCGGTTGCGCGCTCCTAGGCGTTGCCCGACGGGTGAGCTTGATCCCGGTGCTCCGCGACAACTACGTGTTCGTGCTCCATGGGCCGGGCCCCGGACCGGCGGTGGTGGTGGATCCGGCCGTGGCTGAACCGGTGATCACCTGGCTCGAGGAGCGGGGCCTGGAGCTGGTGGCGATCCTGCACACCCACCACCACAGCGACCACATCGGCGGCACCCCGGAGCTGCTGCGGCGCTGGCCGGAGGCTGCGGTGATCGCCAGCGGCGCCGATCGGGAGCGCATCCCGCTGCAGACCCGCAGCGTGGCCGGTGGCGATCGCTTCACCCTGCTGGGCCGCTCGGTGGAGGTGTTGGCGGTGCCGGGCCACACCCGCCACCACATCGCTTATTACCTGCCGCCAGCCGATCCGCTGGATTCCGCGCCGCCATCGATGGGCCAGGAACTTGGTGGGTCCGCCAATGGCGGCGAACTCTTCTGCGGCGACACCCTCTTTGCGGGGGGGGGCGGCCGCCTGTTCGAAGGCACCCCGGAGCAGATGCATGCCTCGCTGCGTCAGTTCGCCGCCTTGCCGGAGGCCACCCGGGTGTGGTGCGCCCACGAATACACCGCCACCAACCTGGCCTGGGCCGCGTCGGTGGAACCGGCCGATCCAGCCATCCGCACCCGGCTGGAGGCGGTGAGTGGGGCCCGCGCCGCCGGCCACCCCACCATTCCCAGCCGGATCGGCCTGGAGCTGCGCACCAATCTCTTCCTGAGGGCAGCCGATCCGGCTGCCCTGGCCGTGCTTCGCTCTAGCCGCAACGACTGGACTGGCTGAGGTCCAGCAGGGCTCGAATCCTGCTGCCGCTGGTTGATCAGACCTGGGGTTCCAGCTTCACGCCCAGCCAGCTCGCGAGGAAACGGCGTTCGAGAGGCCCAGGTCGATGGCCCGTTCCCGGGGCTGATCGATGGGCCCGCTCAGGCTCAACACCCCCTCGGCAAGCTCGGTGAAGGCGTTGTGGTCGTGGAAGGGACCGATGGTCTCGGCCAGGCCCTTGAGGGCCGGGGCGCTTATGGCCCCTGGAGAGCCCCTGGGGAGCTCGCCCGCAAGGGCAGACCCGCGGGGAAGAGCAGGGGTTTGGCTTCGGGCCGCAGGGCCAGTCGGCACCTTTCTCCCCGCTCCAGGGCCACGGCCAGCGGCAGGCGGACCCGCAGCCGCAGGGAGCCCAGCCCCATCTGATAAAGCCAGTCGCGTCCCAGGAATTCCCGGCCCAGCACCTCCACCTCCACGCCCGGCAGCGCATCGGGATCCGGGGGAGCCTCACCGGATGGCCCGGCAGCGGCTGCGGCGGGAACAACCTCCAGATCGGTGGGTCGCAGCAGCAGCTGTGGTGTCCCAGGGTCGGATGGGGCGTCTCCGCCGGAGGGTGCCCTGCTCGGATCGGCCCAAGCGTCTCCTGGAGCCTGGCGAACGTTGGTCCCGCTATCCGCCTCGGCCGACTCGCCCGGGGACGCGCTCCGCGAGGGGCAGAGCTCAAAGGTCCCGATGGGGGTAGCCAGCTCCTGGCCCCGCCACCGCGCCGGCAGCAGGTTGGCCTGCAGCACGAAGCGCCCCACGAAGGCGGTGGCGGGCCGTTGCACCAGTTCAACCGGCGAGGCGCACTGTTCGAGCAGGCCCTGGTTCAGGATCGCCACTCGGTCGGCGATCGCCAGGGCCTCTTGGGGATCGTGGGTGACCAGCAGGCCGCAGGCGCCGCAGGCGGCCAGCACGCTCGGGAGTTCACTCCGTAGCCGCTCCCGCACCTCCACATCCAGGTTGGAGAAGGGCTCATCCAGCAGCACCACGCTGGGCTGTGGCGCCAGGGCCCGGGCTAGGGCCAGCCGTTGCCGCTGGCCGCCGGAGAGTTCATGGGGATAGCGGCGCTCCAGCCCCTCCAGGCCGAGCAGGGCGAACAGCCAGCTCACCCGATCGGAAGCCTCCCCCCGGCGCAGGCCGAAGCGGGCATTGGCCACGGCGTCGAGGTGGGGGAAGAGGGCGTAGTCCTGAAACACCATCCCCACCCCCCGACGCTCCGGAGGCAGGAAGCGGCTGGGGCCGGCCACCTCCCGCCCATCGATCCAGATTCGCCCCCGCAGGGGTTGTTCAAAGCCGGCGATCAGGCGCAGCAGCGTGGTCTTGCCGCAGCCGGAGGGGCCCAGCAGGCCGAGCAGTTCGCCCGGGGCCAGGCAGAGATCCACCCCCCTCAGGGTCCAGGGGTCCGCAGCCGCGGCGCCGTAGCGATGCCAGATCCCCTCCAGTCGGACCCGCTCGACCGGGGCCGGAACGCTGGGGCCAGGGCCGATCGGGTTGTCGCCTGGCGTCGCAATGCTGCCTGGGGTGGCGGTGGGTCCGGGATGGGTGATCGCCAGGGGCCATAAACTCCGGTCCCCATTGTGGTTCAGCATGTCGGCCCTCCCAGCAGATCATCAGCCGGTTGCCATCCAGACCGCCGCCGCCCCCGCGCCGGTGGGTCCCTACAACCAGGCCGTGGCCGCCGGCGGGCTGCTCTGGTGCTCCGGCCAGATCGCCCTGGATCCGGCCACGGGGTTGCTGGTGGGCGGCGGTGATGTGGAGGCGGAGACCCGCCAGGTGCTCACCAACCTGCAGGCGGTTCTGGCCGCCGCTGGGGTGGGGCCCGATCGGGTGGTGCGCACCACGGTGTTTCTGGCCGATCTGGCCGATTTCGCCCTCGTGAATGCGCTCTATGCGGAGGTCTTCGGCGCAGGCACCTCGCCAGCGCGGGCCTGCGTGCAGGTGGCCGCCCTGCCCAAGGGAGCCCGGGTGGAGATCGATGCGGTGGCGGTGCTGGCATCGGCCCATTGAGCCTGGAAGCCGGCGACGCTGTTCAGCAGCTGCTCAGGTTCGAATCCGGCGGAAGGTGAGGTTGAAGCGTTCGCCGCCTTGGCGCAGCCTGGCGGGTAATCCGTGCTGCCAGTGCGCCTGGGTGGGTGGTTCCATCAGCAGCAGGTCGCCGTCGGCCAGATCGAGGGCCAGGGGGGGATGGCCCGATGCCAGGGATGGGGCGCCGCGGACTGCCGCAGGGCGGGGCCGGAACCGAAGGGTGCGCATCACCCCGAGGCTGAGGGAGGCGATCGGATGGTCGGCGGCTAGTTCGGCTTCGTCATCGGCGTGCCAGCCCATTCGGTCGGCACCACTGCGGTAGCGGTTCAGCAGCAGGCTGTTGAAGCTCCAGCCGAGCCGCTGGGCAAGTTGCTCGCGCAGGCCCTCCAGGGGAGCTGTCCAGGGCAGGGGGTCGTGGCTGAGGCCGCTATAGCGGTACGAGCAGCCTGGATCGCCGTACCAGCACACCAGCCTGGGCACGGGGTGCAGACGCCCGTACACCCGCACGGATGGCTGCTGCCAGGGGACGGCGGCGCTACGTAGATGCTGCAGCAGGGCATCCCGTTCTTTGTTCGCCAACCATCCGCTCCAGAGCTGAAGCTCTAGGCCCGGCTGCCGAATCCGGAGCGGCTCCGCGGGCTCTTGGATCGCTGGAGTGGTCAGCTGAAGATCGGGCCGGAGTCGCCATCCATCATCCGGCAGGCCTCCTGGTCGTGCACCAATAGGCGGGCGAGCACATGGTGCAGATCCTGGGCGGTGAGTTCACCATTGCTGCCCCACTTGAGACTGGTGCTGCCCGGGGAATCCACACCTGCGTCGCAAGTCGGTCGATGGATGGTGATCCCCTCACCGAAGGAGTCGCTGAGCATCCCCCCGGGGGCAGCGAAGCAGTTATGGGAGGCGTCCATCGGAACCCCTTGTGTTGATATCCACATTAAGAGGTGTTCGGGCTATTCGCCAACGCCTTGCCCCCCGCCAGCTACGGCTCCCCGGCAGGTTTGCATTTAGGCGGTCCTGCGCCAAGCTTTCAGCCCACCCCAGGCCCAGGTGTGCGGCGCCATGGAGAGTTCTTTCGGCCAGCGGGTCCCCGAGGTGGTGGTGATGACCCCGGATGGCTTTGCCCAGGCGAGTGAGGCCGTTCTGGCGGTGCAGCAGCAGCGCACGGTGGTGCTGCACCTCGGGGCCATGCCCGCTGATGAGGCCCAGCGCACGATCGACTTCGTTTCCGGAGGGGTCTATGCGATGGATGGCCAGTCCGAGCGCCTGGGTGAGATGGTCTTCCTGTTCGCCCCTGCCCTGGTGCGCATCCAGCGCGACCGGGAAACCGAATCGCCCTAGGGGGTGTGTCGACCCCTCACTGGCCGCGGCCGTCGCCAGAATCACCCCGCTATTGCCCCCTCCGGATGGCCGAAGGCCTCGCTCAGAGTCTCGATCGCTCCCTGGCCCGCCTGCGCCGTCGCACCTTGGTGCCGGTGCTGCTGCTCGCGGTGGCCTGGGGCCAGGAGCTGGTGGACCAGTTGGTGTTCGCTGGCCGCTGGAATCTCCCCATGGTTCACGGAGGACCCTTCTGGGGACTGCTCACTGCCCCCTTCAGCCATGCCGGCTTCGGCCATCTGATCAGCAACTCCCTCTGGTTCCTGCCCCTCTCCTGGCTGGTGCTGCTCAAGGGCAGCCGCGATTACCTCGCCGTCTGGCTGGCGGTGCTGGCCCTGGAGATCCCGGTGTGGTTGTTCTGGCCCAGCGCCAGTCATGGTCTTTCCGGCGTGAACTACGCCCTGCTCGGCTACCTGCTGCTGATCGGCTGGCTGGAGAAGCGCCCCCTCACCATGGTGCTCTCCACGGCTTGCCTCCTGGCCTATGGAGGCTTGCTGCCGTCCCTCTTGCCCTTCCTCAGCCCCCCGGGGGTGAGCTGGATCGGCCATGCCTCGGGATTCGTGGCAGGCCTCCTCGCTGCGCTGGCGATGTATCGCGAGTGAGGCCCCGGTTTCCCCTGGACAGCGGCTGGAAGGGCTAAGGCGTCGCCCCATGCGAAGCCAGCCGCTCCCTCCATCCAGTTCACCCACCCAACCAGGCAGCCCATCCGCCAGCCTCTGCGGCCTGCAAGCCTTCTGCCCTGGTCAGACCCAGCCAACTCGGCCTCCCCTCTCGCGGGCTCACCCTTCAGCCCCTCTCCTGACCGCTACAGTCCAACCGACGGGGCGTGGCGCAGCTTGGTAGCGCGGGTGCTTTGGGAGCACTAGGTCGCAGGTTCGAATCCTGTCGCCCCGATTGACTTTTCAGGGATTGGCCGAGGGGCATGTGAGCAAATAGGTGAGCAAATCACCGGTTTGCTCGCCGACCTCCTGGACCATGGGGACGCGTCCATGAGCAGCCCTGGCTCGGACCCAGCCCTCTGCTTGGTCTGCTTGAGGGGCTGGCTGGCATTGGGCCTGGCAGCAAGCGATTGGCCCAGGCGCCAGTCCCACACTCAGATCCTGAGATGCAGGACATGGCAACAGCCGATCCGGCTGGTTGGGGAGCGCGCCCGTCCGGTGGGCCGCTAAGAGGGCAAGTCCCACGGGCCTAGAGATCGAGGCCGAGCAGGCAGGGCCGTCAGTCGCGACGCCACCCAAAGCAGAGCGCTGATCGGAAACCCAGGGGTTCTTTGCTCACTCAAGTGAGCAAAGAACCCCCTTACTGCCGGAGATTGCGCCGGCTCCAGCCGGTGATGGTGGCTTCCACGTTCTCCAGGTGCCACTGCAGGGGCCCCTTGCCCTGGGTGCAGCCCCAGCGGCGGAAGTGCTTGCCGGGCTGCAAGACCCCCCGCAGTCGGAGCTGCCGGAGGGTTTCGCGGCTGATGCCGAGCCATTCGCAGACTTCGGCTGTGGTGATCCAAGCCCGCTGCCGCGTCGCACAGCCTGAGTCGTTCATCTCTCCCCCCTCAGCACCGGCAACACCGCCGGATCCAGAGCGGACGTCCTTTTCATGGCAGGAACGGCGAGGGGACCTCGACGCGATCCCGAGACGCAATGGCTGCAAGGCGCAGGGACCCTGGGGCCGCGGACGCGCACTCCCTTGGTCGCCCACTCCGCCACTGCTGCAGACCCCGTGAACCCAGTCCTGCCGGAGTCGGTGGGGCTGGATCCGGTGGAGGAGCTGCGTGCTGCCCCGGCGCACCAGAACGCTGATGGCGAACCCCTTTGGATACCGGTTCCGCTGGATCCCTCCCGGCCGGTCGGAAAAGGCAATCCACCGCGGGCACGGCGGCGCCAGGGTCATCGCCCCCGGTCCTCCCACATGGAGGTGGAGGTGCGCATCGCCGAGGCCCAGATGTGGGTCGCTCAGCGGCTGCCACTGGCGGTGATGAGGGAAAAAGCCTCCCAGGACTGGGGGATCACCAACATCAAAACGGTCAGCCGCTACCTGGCGATCGCCCGCGAGCGGATGGTGGAGGAGCTGATCTCCGACCGTCGCCGCCACCAGGCCGAGCAGATCTTTGCGCTCAACGAATGCGCCCGCCGCGCAATGGAGGCCGAACAGTTCGAGATTAAGCTCATAATGCGTGATCGTTTTGCCCTGCTTCTTAATTGCTTGACAGCTCCTGCTGCCATATTTCTCTGTGTTTTTGCAAGTCAAAATACAGATGTATTTCGCAAGGGCGGAGAGGAAATACTTTCCATCGACAATTATATGGATGCCATTCGCGTCCTACTTGTTATAGTCAGTGTTGCGGCTTGGGTGGCTCTTTCTGCGCAATTGCAGAGCATTGTTAAAGAGCGTTCTGTTTTTCTCGTGAAAGGTCGTTTAATCTTACTCCTGAATCTTATTTTGCTTCAAAAGTAGTGGCCATGCTGGGATTGGCAGCAGTACAAACTCTTTTAATGACATTTGCGCTGACCGCTCTTTATGCCGCTCCTGTTTCTTCGCTTGGGAGATGGGCATTTTCAGTTGGTTGTTTAATCTTTTTAACTATTGTTTCGTTGGGTGCTCAAGGCCTGATGATTTCTAGCCTTGTTCAGAATAATCAACAGGCAAGTAGTGCCGCACCTCTTTTGCTGATTCCTCAGCTAATCTTCTCAGGCGCCTCTTTTACATTAGCTAAAAGTAGCGAGTGGGTCTATTATTTGGTTGCTAGTCGCTGGGCGATGAGAGGTGCAGGCGCTGTTACAGGTGTTACTTCATTAATTCCCTTGCCATTAAGAAAAGATTTCCCTGTTGAGCTTGACATTTATAAACAGTCTTGGCCAAATTTCACCTTGTCACTCCAAGTTCTTGGCATACAAGCATTTGTTTTCCTTTTATTTTGTTTCCTGGCCATCCTGTTTCTGGGTAACAGAAAGCAGTAGCTACCTTCGTTGTTTCCTTTTGTACATATCATCATTTTGCGTATCTTATGTGTTCCGCGCCTTCTTCATAATGATTTCTTCACCCTGATTCTACCAGTTGTGCGCCTACTCTGATTCGGCAGTAACCATCCACCTTCGGCAAGCGGTTGCCCCGACGAGGTTCCTAATCCGGGTGATCGAAACCAGTAATACATAGGCACCGAGGCCTTGCCCTTGATGTCGTCTGTCTAGTCCCAGATGTCCCAGGTGGGGATTAGCGCCACGGGTTGGTGGTAGCGGCTGGAGCCACGGCACAGCCGCTCCGACAGATCTGAGGTGCGTTCCTTTTAATGGACATTTTTGGTCCCAGCTTCCTGCATCCTTCGAATGCTCAAGATCAGAAGCGGGCATTGTTTGTTTGCATAGGCGGTTTCATTGCTCTCCTCCGAAGGTTCTGAAACCCAGCAGGTTGACAACCTGCACCTACGTGTGAATCGAAATCTGTGCTACGAAAGCGGCTGCGTTCTCGATGAACGCCCCGACAATATCCTTTACGAGAAAAGCCCGTCATGCGCGACCCTCGCGACGACTGGCGGCGTTTCGACGCCGCAGCGATTCCGAGCAAGGACTCCACGCCGCACCTCGACGCGTTCCTGCACGAGGTGAAGACCGAAGCGGCGGGCCGGCTGCTCATGCTCCTCGACGTGGGCTGCGGAAGCGGGCGGCTAAGTCGGAGGCTCTTCGAGCAGGGGTTCTCCGTGCTCGGCGTGGACATCAACGCGGCCGCTCTTCACGCCGCAGAACACAACGCAGCGTCCGCCGATACCGTTGGCCGCTCGCTGCGGTTTGCGGTGGCCGACTTCGCCGAGGATGCCTCGCCGCAGCTCGACGGCGGGCCGTTCGACTTGGTCGTCTGCCAACTCGTGATCTCGATCATCGGCGACGTGCGCCATCGGGCAAACCTCCTCCGGCATGCGCGAGAGAATCTCCGGCCCGATGGTCGGCTCTTCCTGTCGGCTTCGGGCGTTTCCGACACGATCAACGCCGGCTACGCGCGGCTCTACGCTGACGACCTTCCGCTGACCGGCGAGCGACACACCTACCTCTCGCGAAACGACCATGGCAAGGTGCTCTACGTGACCCACCACTTCACGGTGGACGAACTCACGAGCCTCCTCGAAGCGGCGGGGTTCGACGAGATCAGCGTGGTGACGGAAAGGGAAACAAGTAGTCGCCGACCAGACGAGGCGGCCTACTTCCTCTACGCCACGTGCCGGTCGAAGCAATGACGAACGCGCCTGCCAAATCCGTAGCCGCAGGTGGGATGCCTATAGGTTGACCCCAAGACCCCCAGCAAACCGCTTTCCTGCTCAGCCCGCGAGTCCATCACCGAGGCTGAGAGCCTCGAGATACAGCCACTCGCCGGATTCTCCACGACCGAAACGGGAACACTCCCTGAGCACACCTTCTCGGCGATCGCGATCGCGCCAGCGGGCCTCAAAGGTCACTGTCCCGTACTTATCGAGTACATCGCCGTTCTGGCAATCCAGCACGTAGAGGCTGATCCAATGGATGTTGCGGCAGCTTTCCTTCAGAGCCTTGCGACGAGCCGCTGCCGTCTGGCCGGTTTCGGGATGGGTGCGCAGCAGATGCTCAATCGCCTTTGGAACACTGGCACCCAGGGTGAAGGCGCTGTATCGAGACCGTTGGGCTGCGGGTTGCCGCCGATCAATCCCGAAGTAATTCGCCTTCACGAAAATCTGCCGGCTTTGTGGTCCACTCAGAACATTCTGCCATTGATCAACCTTCTATTGTTACGAAGTCTTCTTGCCCAGCCAAACGCTGCAGCAGCCCCAAATAATGGCATGGGGGCAGGAACAGGAGTATTGGACGTAGCATAGGCATAGGGATAGATTTGGTTGGCCGCGAGGGGGTTGGCAGAGCCAAGATCTAGTTGTTCATTAATGTCAAGCGTGTTTTGTGTAAGGCCATAAACCCCACCAAAAACAGCCGGATTGTAGTCATAGGCAAAGACTGGCCCATAGCCGGCTTGATAGACATTCTCCCCTAGCTGGTCATATACCGCGAGCGCAAAGTCGTAGGCAATGACTGCACTATCCCACCACGGCATCTGACCAGAAGATCCAGATCCAAAAAGATCGGATCTAGCATCGTATGAGGTGGTAGTGAAGAAGACTTCATAATCAATCCCGCCTACATTGACGGACACGGCCTGAGCAGCAAGCGGGGAAGCAAACGGCAGTAAGGAAGCTCCAACGAAAGTGAGGATGTTGATACGAGTTGAGGCTGTCATCGATTCAAGGATTGACGTAGAGGAACTGAAGGGGATTTGATAGGCTTAGGGATGCCAGCGTAGCGCCTCTGACAAAGCCAATGGCTTCGGGAAGAGCACCTGGTACCAAGGAGTTGATGGGGTTGAGATCAATGCGAACTCCACTGGTTCCAGTATTAAGAGCTGAGACCAGGTTGTACATTGAATTGGTACCCCAAAGTTGGATCCTGTCGCCAGATGCGAAATCTCGTATGATGGCCATGTCGGTGGTGCCGCGGTTGGCAGACAGGCCATCGTCGTAGTAGGGGCCGCTGGCATCACCCAGCACGAAGATATCGTCTCCGGCTAGGCCGGTGAGTTCATCGCGGGAGCCCCGACCCCGCAGGCTGGAGCCTGACGGCACACCGTTGAGGCGCTCACCTGCGGCGGTGCCGATGATGATGTCGTTGCTGTCCGTGGACAGCCCAACGGTTGGTTCCTTGATCGTGATGTTGAGGGTGTTGCCCACCTGCAGGCTGCGGGCCGTATCGCTGAAAAACTTGATCTGAAGGGTTTCGTCAGGATCGACCACCGCATCCGCCGCGATGGTTCTGGTGAAGGACGACCGTCCATCGCCGCCGATCAACACTTCTCCATTGAGGCCCCCGCTGCTGAAGTCGGACGCCGTGATGCCGGCGCCACTGGCCTGCCAATAGAGCCGACTGCCTGCTGAAACATTGGTGGTGATCACACCGATGGCAACGGAATTGCCTTCGAACACGCTGGTGGATGATGCGTTGAAGCTATAAGTCTGGGCGGACAGGTCGTCATTGAGGATCAGACTGGTGGCACTGGAGGTTGCTGTCGTGATCCGGCCATTGCTGGCGGAGCTGAGCAACACACGGAAGCGCTCATCCGGCTCCACCCTGCCATCACCAATCACTGGGATGGTGACGGTGAGATTGTCTTGTCCAGCGGCGAATGCGGCGGTGCCGCTGGGCCATTGATTGAGGGCGAAGTCTGCGGTGTTGGCGGGATTGGTGCCGCTGCCCTCCACAACCCAGGCCACGCGGCTGCTGCCGCTGAGATCGCCGGAGCGGCTGATCTGGAAGGCAAAGGCAGTGGAGCCGATGGAGCCTTCGGTTTGGGATGGTGTGAGGGCGGTAATCGCCAGATCGGGCATCAGCGGCACCCGACCGGCCGTCACGCTGATGGTTTCGGCAAAGCCCTTGAGATCGGTGTAGGAGACCACCAGCCGCAGTTGTTTGCCTTCATCGGCTGGCTCGATGCTGTAGCTGCTGTTCGTGCCAACCACGGTCCAGCCGCTGCCATTGGGAGAGGCCTGCCAGCTGTAGGTGGGAATGCCATCGCCATCGGGATCGGAGGCCGTGCGGGCAGCAGTGAGGGTTTGGCCCACCAAGGCGGTGCCGCTGATGCTGAAGCTGGCGGCTCCACGGTTGGAAGGCGTGAGCTGGAAGCCGGCGAGCAACGGGTCGTGGTCGGAGCTGCGGAGGGGATCGGCGTTATAGAAGCTGTTGATTTGTGAGGCTGATTTAAATTCGGTGTTGTAGTCCAGCACCACCGCTTCATCGCTGTTGATCGCCCACTTCGTGGCAGTTCCCAGTTGCGCGAAGAGGCTGGCGCTGGCCAGCATGTGGTCCAACGATCCCCACTGGCCATTGAACTGATATGAATAGGAATCAGGCCCGTAGAGGCTCTGATACCCCCGAGCCGCCAGGGTGGTGACCGGATCTTCCTTCAGGTAGCTGTTCAGGTCGCCCAGGATCAACACATCCGGATCGTTGAGGCCGGTGGGGGAGGTGGCCAGCCAGTCGGCCAGCTCAGTGGCCGCGCGAGTGCGGCTGCCATTGGAGAGTCCTTGGCCGTCGCCGGCGTCGGCATCACCACTGCCGCCGGCACTGCTGCCCTTTGACTTGAAATGGTTGACCACCGCGGTGAATTGTTCGCCGCTTCCCACCCCGGCATCAAGGCGCTCAAAGCTCACAGCCAGGGCGGGGCGTTGAATGCGGTTGCTGCCCTGATCGAAGCTGCCGCTCTGAAGCGCCGCAACGCTGGAGCCAGGCGCCTGGCGGACACGATCACTGCGGTAGAGGAAACCAACGCTGATCTCATCACCGCCGAAGCGTCCATCGGCCTGGAGCAAGCCCGCCGATGGCGTGATGAAGCTGTAAGCGTTGACACCTAGGGCGGCATTGAGGCTGGCCACCAGCTGCTGGATCGCACTGCTTGTGCCAAAGCCATCATTCTCAAGTTCGTTAAAGGCGACGATGTCGGCGCCAAGACCGAGGATGGCGGCGATCGTTTTGTCGAGCTGCCGCTCATATTCCGCCAGGCTGTTGGCGCCACGCGCTGTCGGGAAGCCGCCCGCCGTTCCAGAGAGGCCGCTGCCATCGCCATTGAAGAAATTGAGCAGATTGAAACTGGCAATCTTCAGGTTTCCCTGCACCAGCGGCGCCGTGTTGCTGCGGGGGTTGGTGGCGATGAAGTTGGCCGCAGTGCCGCTCTGCACGCGATAGCCCTCGAAGCGCTCATCCAAAACTCCGGTGATGCTCGTGATCGAGTCGCCGCCGCGCAGGGGGTTGCTGGCACTGAGGGGCTGCCCCCCCCGGGCATGGATCACGGGGTCGGGGTTCTGGCTTGTGCTGCCGTCATCAAGGATGATGTAGGAATCCTGGAGATCAGTCAGGTAGCTCGCATAGCCGCTCGCACTTGGTGCGTTGTACTGCGTGTACTGTCCGAGGCGCTGGCCCGCCGAAAGGCCAACCTGGCCATACCGTCCTAACTTGAACGTTTCGGTCACAACCAGTGGGTTGCTGCCGGCGCTGATCTCCACCAGCATTCCCTCGTAGCGCTCCAATTGCGATGCATCCGCAATGGGCAGGATCACGCTCGTTGCGGCCGGAAGTGAAGCCGCACCGAGGTTGACGACACTCGTCAGAGCAGACAGCTGGGTGAGGCTGCTGGAGCCAGTGCCAACAATGTTGGAGCTGCTGGACACATACTCGCCAACGCTTCCAGTGACGCGCACTTTGTCGCCTTGACTGCCTGTGAATAGACCCGCGAGATCATGAACAAAGATCGCCTCCGATGTGGCGGCGTTGCCATCGGAATCGACCGCTTCTTCTTGCACATAGAAGCCATTCAGCTTCGTTGATCCAAGGAATACGCGAGTCACAATTCCCTCGATGGTCTGCGTTCCGCCGTAGGTTGAATTGAATGTGGAGCCACTACCCTGGATCTCGCTGATCTTTGTGATAACGGGCGCAACGTCGTTGTCCTGAATGCCAACGTTGACGGCACGAACCGTGAGGCCGTTGTAGTTGCTATCGGCGCTCGATACCGTGTGTGTGATCACCCCTTGGTGAGGCGAAGCCTCAATCGCGGCGTCATCAACCGCCTTTACGGTGATGGTTTGTGGGGTTTGATCGCTGAAGCTGAGGGTGAGTGACGCGGCAAAGGCGATGCCATCGGTACTGAGACGGGTCTGGTTATCGGCAGCCGCGACGACAATGCTGACCGGGGCTGTGGGGGTGGTGTTCAGGGTGAGCGTGTAGGTGTCT
>JBBASH010000010.1:731-58717 GCA_040399305.1 Cyanobium sp. | reverse complement strand
TGGCCCGCAACGCGGCCCGGGCCCTGGGCAAGTTGGACTATTCCAGCGTGGTGCCCGACCTACTGGCCGCCCTTGAAGACGACGACGACGGTCTGCGGGAGGCCGCGGCCCGGGCCCTGGGCGAACTGGGAGCCCCTGAAGCGGTGGCGCCGATCTGCGCCCGCCTGGCCAGTGGGCCGGCCGGCGCCGGAGCGCCACAGACCAACAGCCCCAAGCTCCAGGAACCCTGCGAAGCCCTGATTGAGGCCCTCGGCGCGATCGGCGTGGCCGATCCTGCGGTGGTCGGGATCATCGAGCCGTTCAGCGGCCATGACCGTCCGCTGATCCGCAGTGCTGCCGCCCGGGCCCTGCTGCAGCTCACCGCCGAGGTGCGCTGGGGTGAGGTGCTGCTGGAACTGCTGGAGCATCCCCAGCTGCAGGTGCGCCGGGCCGCCCTGATGGACCTCGGCGCCGTGGGCTGGCGTCCCGCCCTCGAGCCCATCCGCGCCACCCTGGCGGAGAACAGCCTCAAGCTGATCGCACTGCGGGGCCTGGTGGAGCAGGGCAGCGGCGAACCCGGCCTGGAGGCCCTATTGGGCGCCATGGATGACCTGCTCTGAGGCCGGCCGATGTCTTCCCTTCCGATGACCGATCCCTTCGCCAGCGTGACCCCCCTGATCGAGGCGGTGGAGCAGGCCGACACCGCCACCGCCCTGCTGGTCGCCACGGCCCGCCTGGCCAACCAGCTGGCTGGCGGTGATCCACCGGCCCCGGCCGCGATCGCCGCCCTGGTGCAGGTGCTGGGCTTCAACAATCCCGGTGCCGCCGTGGCCGCCGTGGACGGCCTGATCGCCTGTGGTGAGGCCGCGGTGGCCCCCCTGCTCGACAACCTCGATGCCCACAACTACGGGGCCCGGGCCTGGGCGGTGCGGGCCCTGGCGGGGATCGGCGATGTGCGGGGCCTGGAGCTGCTGGAGCAGGCCCTCGGCGGCGACATCGGCCCCAGCGTGCGCCGGGCCGCCGCCCGTGGCCTGGGCCAGCTGCGCTGCGGCGCCCTGCCAGCCCAGGAGCGGCGCGAGGTTCAGGAACGGGCCCTGGCAAGCCTGGAGGCGGCTGCCGGTGATGGCGAATGGGTGGTGCGCTACGCGGTGGTGGTGGGCCTGGAATCGCTGGCCCTTGATCTCGCGCCCGAGAGCGGGAGCTCCGAGGGGGATCTCAGGGAGCGCGCCCTCCAGACCCTGACCCTGCTCAGCGATCCCGATCAGGACACCACGGTGGTGCCGCTCCGGGCTAACCAGGCCCTCGGGCGCCTCGGCCCCGCCGCCTGACCCAGACATCCCCCATGCCCAGAATGTCCACGCCTAGATCCCAGAGCGGAACCAGCGGCGGCCAGGCCCCACCGACCCGGGTGCTGTTTGTCTGCATGGGCAACATCTGCCGCTCCCCGGCCGCCGAAGGGGTCTTCCTGCACCTGCTGGCCGAGGCAGGACTGGAGCACTGCTTCGCGGTGGATTCAGCCGGCACCGGCGGCTGGCACGTGGGCCATCGGGCCGATCGCCGCATGATCGTCGCCGCCGAACGGCGCGGCATCCACCTTCCAAGCCGGGCCCGCCAGATCGAGGCCGCCGATCTGCAGCGCTTCGACCACATCCTCACCATGGATGCCGACAACTTGGCCGCGGTGCGACGGCTGGAGCGCCAGGCGCCGGGAGGGGCCCGGATCAGTCCCCTGATCGACCATTGCCGCCGGCTCCGCTCCCCCGAGGTGCCCGATCCCTACTACGGGGGTGAGGACGGCTTCGAACGGGTGCTGGACCTGCTCGAGGATGCCTGCGCCGGCCTACTGGAAGACCTACTGCAGGAACGGCGCCAGGGCTGAGGTGGTCACCAGTGCGGCCGCATCCTCGGGCTGCCACAAGGGGGCCAACGTGCGGCTGGAACCGAGCCGATCGCACTCAGCAAGGCTGAGCTGAGCGGAAGGCAGAACTGAGCGGGAACGGGGGGCAGCAGGCCTGACGGTCGCCTCAAGCCTGAAGATCGCTCCCTTCCCCCGCAGCGACTGGGCCGGGCCAAGCATCCTCGGGCACCCGCGCCCTGAAGTGATCCTCCAGGGCGGCGATCACCTCCTCGATCGTGAGCCCATCGGTGATCACCTCGGCGGCATCCTCCGCCTGGAGCAGGGGGGCCACCTCCCGGGTGGAATCGAGCCGATCCCGTTCGGCGATCGCCGCCTCCAGCTCCGCAAGAGGCGGCACCGGAAAGCCCCGCTGCTCCAGATCCAGGGCCCGACGCCGGGCCCGCTCCGCCACCGTGGCGGTGAGAAACACCTTGCACTCGGCATCTGGGAACACGGCGGTGCCGATGTCGCGCCCCTCCGCCACCAGGCCGCCCCGCTGGCCCATGGCGCGCTGCTGGGCCGTGAGGGCCTCCCTCACACAGGCGTGGGCCGCCACGGTGGACACCAGGGCGGTGACCTCCGGACTGCGGATCGCGGCGCTCACATCGTGGCCGTTGATCAGCACCTGCTGCTCGCCATCCGCCCCGCCGAGCAGGCGGAGATCGAGATCCTGCAACAGGGGGGCGATGGCCGCAGCATCGGTGGGATCCACCCCCTGCTCCCGCACCCACCAGGTGAGGGCCCGATACATGGCACCCGTGTCGAGGTAAAGGAGGCCGAGCCTGAGGGCCAGGGCCCGGGTCACGGTGCTCTTGCCGGCCCCAGCGGGACCATCGATGGCAACGATTGGGGCGCGGGACATCAGGAAGCGGTGGTCGATCAGGCGACTGGCGCCGCAGTGCACGGCGGCGGCCAGCAGGGAAAAGCTACCGGTGCGCTCCACCGGAACCAGCCGGTGGGGATCCACAACCTCCACGTAGTCGGCGCTGAGAGCGGCCGCACCGAGGCATTCGGCCACGGCGGCGATCAGTTGGTCGGAGCGATCCTCCCCTCCCTGCCTCAGGGCCTGGGCCGCATCGAGGGCTTCCCCCAGCGCCCGGGCCCGCCCCCGTTCCTCGCCGGAGAGATAGCGGAGCCGCGAGCTGGCGGCGAGCCCATCGCTCTCCCGCACAGTGGCGCATCCCTGCACGCTGAGAGGCAGGCCGAGATCGGCAACCACCTGCCGCAGGATCACCAGCTGCTGCCAGTCCTTCTCGCCCAACAGCAAGCGATCGGGCCGGACCAGGGCCAGCAGCCGGCACACCACCGTGGCAACCCCATCGAAGTGACCCGGTCGCGACCGGCCGCAGAGATGGGCCGTGAGCTGAGGAGGGGGGCTCACCCGGGTGAGGGCCGCCTCGCCGCCGGGATAAATCGTGGCGAGGGAGGGAAGGAAGAGGGCGTCCACGCCGGCCGCCGCCGCCAGGGCCCCATCGGCGGCTGGATCGCGGGGGTAACGATCGAAGTCCTCACCCGGCCCAAACTGCAGGGGATTCACGAAGACACTGAGCAGCACCCGGGGCCGCCTGCCCCCGGCCACCGGACGGCAGGCCCGCTCCAGCAAGGAACGGTGGCCCTGGTGCAGCGCCCCCATGGTGGGAACGAAATGGAGGGGACGGTCGGGATGCTCCCGGCGCCAGAGCAGCAGCTCGGCGCGGCTGGTGATCAATCGCACGCGCTTGCTTCAAGAACAAAGCCCACCTGCCAGAGGCAGATGGGCCGAATAGAGCCAACCTAGGGCTGAAGCTCAGGGCAGCACTTCGAGGCGCACGGTGGCGACACCGCTGGCGGTGACACCGAGATCGGTGGCGGCACCGTGGGCCAGATCGATGATCCGTCCGCCGGAGTAGGGACCGCGATCATTGATCCGCACCACCGTGGAGCGGCCGTTGTTGAGGTTGGTGACCTTCACCCGGGTGCCGAACGGAAGGCTGCGGTGGGCAGCCGTGTAGGTGCCGGGACGGAACACTTCACCACTGGCGGTGCGGTTGCCGTAGAAGCCGGGTCCGTACCAGCTGGCCTGGCCGGTGTAAGCGGCGGCGAGCTGATGCAGTCCTTTGGGTGATGCCGGCATCTGCCTGAGGAACCGGTCCTCCCAGGAGGGGGAAGGGACCACGTCACGGATCACCGCATCGGCGGCCGGAGTGGAGAGGGAGGAGAAGGAAGCGGCCAGCGCAGGGGCGGTGGTCGCCAGGGGGGCCATCAGGAGGGCGGCGGCGC
This sequence comes from Cyanobium sp., assembly GCA_040399305.1. Taxonomy (GTDB): domain Bacteria; phylum Cyanobacteriota; class Cyanobacteriia; order PCC-6307; family Cyanobiaceae; genus Cyanobium. The sequence goes on along the minus strand of JBBASH010000010.1, from coordinate 54,582 downwards.
CCAGAAGTTGAGTTGCACGCATGGCAGGCGGAACTCGCTGGCTGGAGCCCTGGACATCGGAGGATTCCGAGTGTCGAGGGTGAATTCACCTCCCGGCGCCCTCAGGGCAACGGGGTTGGATGAATCCGCCGGGGCGAGTTCCTGGCTGGAAATAACGACCCCGGCAACGTAACGGCAGCGAACAGCCGCTGAAACGGCGGCGCATCGCAGCGATGACTGATCAGTTTTCTTCATCTTTTCCTTGGGATCCCTGTACCACTGGCCTGAGTGACCCCGCCCACACCGCGCTTTGATCAGAAAATCCGATCCTTCTGATCAGCCAGGCTGATCCTTTAGCGTGACAATCGCCCGACCGTCCACCGGCGAGCGGGTCTTGGGCGGGTCGCCGCCGATGCAGGATCGGTTCAGAAGGGTCTGATGCATGGATTACCGCAGTGCCGGGGTGGATGTCGTCGCCGGTCGCGCCTTCGTGGAGAGGATCCGCGCCAGCGTGGACTCCACCCGCAGGCCGGAGGTGGTGGGGGGCCTGGGCGGCTTCGGGGGGCTTTGCCGCCTGCCCGCCGGTTTGCGCAACCCCCTGCTGGTGGCCGGCACCGATGGGGTGGGCACCAAGCTCGAACTGGCCCAGGCCCACGGCATTCACCATGGGGTGGGCATCGATCTGGTGGCGATGTGCGTGAACGATGTGATCACCAGCGGCGCCGCCCCCCTCTTCTTTCTCGACTACATCGCCACCGGCCGGCTCAGCCCCGAGGCGATGGCCGAGGTGGTGGAGGGCATCGCCGATGGCTGCCGCCAAAGCGGCTGCGCGCTGCTGGGGGGCGAAACGGCGGAGATGCCGGGGTTCTACGGTCCCGGCCGCTATGACCTGGCCGGCTTCTGCGTGGCTGTGGTCGAGGCCGACCTCCTGATCGACGGCCGTCAGATCGTGCCCGGCGACCGCATCGTGGCCGTCGCCAGCAGTGGGGTGCACAGCAACGGCTTCAGCCTGGTGCGCCGCATCCTGGAGGCCAGCGGAACAACAGCCGAAACCCAGCTCGGCGGCGATGGCCCCCCCGTGATCGCCAGCCTGCTCACCCCCACCCGCCTCTACGCCTCCCTGGTGCAGGCGTTGCTGGCCGAGGGGGCGCCGATTCGGGGCATGGCCCACATCACCGGCGGGGGCCTGCCGGAAAACCTGCCCCGCTGCCTGCCCGCCGGGGTACACGCCCGGGTGGATCCCGCCAGCTGGGAGCTTCCCCCCCTATTCCGCTGGCTGCAGGAGCAGGGGGAGGTGCCGGAGCCCGACCTCTGGAACACTTTCAATCTGGGCGTGGGCTTCTGCCTGGTGGTTCCACCGGAGGCCCTGGAGAGTGTGCTGGCCAGCTGCCAGGCCCAGGGCCACCGGGCCTGGGCCCTCGGGCAGGTGGAAGCCGGCAGCGCCGCGGCGGAAAACTCCGTTGCTTCGGCGGATGGCTCGCTGGCCGGATTGCCGTACTGAACGGGCCATGGTCCGTGGCGTCCGTACCTCCTTAAGGTTTCAAGAAGTCGCCTGCGCTACAAAGGCAGGTTCAGCCGCCTGGCCCCCGGTGGTGATTCAGCAGCCCCATACCCCGCAGAACCCATGTTCGATACCTCCAGCCGCATCACCCGCCGGCGCAGCTCCGCCGGTCCCATTCCACCCCAGCGTCCTCAGCAGCCCCGCCCCCGCCTTCGTGAAATCAGCGGCCCGCGCGAAGGCGGCAGCGGTGGGCAGCGGCCCACGTTCCTCACCCTGCGGGATCACGGCAAGGTCTATGTGGCCGACCTGCCCCGACTCTCCGATGGCCAGCTGAGTCAGATCGCACGGGAGGCCGAGGAGGTGCTCGAAAGCCTCAATCGAAGGCTCGAGGAACTGCGCAACCAACTCTCTCTTAGCCAGGTCGACCAGGACACCCGGATCCGCGCCACCACCAAGCGGGACGTGACCGAACGCTTCCTGGCCTCCATCGCCCAGGAACAGGAGCTGCGCCGCAGCAACCCCGCCCTGCGGGCGGCGGCCGGCGAGTCCCTCTCCCGCGCCTTCCTGGAGCTGGCCCGCCACCGCCTGCCGGGAGCCACCTTCGATTCGCTGCTGCAGGAGGCCCTCACCGCCTGTGATCCCTCCGATCCGGAGGGGCGTTCACCCACCTCCCAAGATCCCCAGGTGATCCGTCTGCTTCAGGGGAATACCCCGCCGGCCGCTCGGGCCGAAGCCATGCCGGTGGTGCTGACCCCCGATCTCCTCCCCCGCGACAGCGCGGTCTGAAGCGATCGCCTCCAGGGACCCGCCAACACGGGGCTCAGGCGCTCTGAAAGGGATTGGCGGGCATCCTGGCGCCGCTGGGCAGGGCCAGGGCGAGCTGGTCGAGCCGCTTCCGCTCTCCCTCCTCAAGGCTCCAGGCCAGGGCATCGCCCGCCGCATCAGCCTGGGCCACGGTGCGCAGCCCGGCAATGGGCATGGCCCCGTGGGCCCGGCACCAGTTGAGCGCCACGGCCGCCGGGGAGGATTCCCTGCTGGAGGCGATCTCGGCCATCGCCTCCAGCAGGGGTTGCAGATCACGCCAGAGCCTGCGGAACAGCCAGCGCCGCGGTCCGGAGGGAAGCGATGGCTCCGTGCCCGGCATCCGGGTGAGCAGTCCCAGGGCCAAGGGGCTGTAGGCGATCAGCTCAATGCCCAGCTCGCGGCACACATCCACCAGGCCACCGGGCCGGATCGGCTCCGGTGCCAGCAGCGACAGCTGCACCTGCAGGCTGCGAAGCGGCACCCCCCGGGCGGCCAGGTCGCCCTGGATCCGCCGCAGCCGCTCAGGTCCGACGTTGGACACGCCCAGCTCGGCCACCGCCCCGGCCAGAACCTGATCGGCCAACCCCTGGAGCAGGGGACCCTCCTGCCAGGGGGCGTAGCGGGCGGTGCTCCAGTGCAACTGCACCCGGTCGAGCTTGCCCTGCAGGCGGCCGCGGGAGGCCTGCAAAGCCCGATCGAAGCCGCGGCGCCCCAGGCGCCAGGGGAAGGGAGCCAGTTTGGTGGCCACGCACAGATCCTGGCGCTGCCTGGGAGGGAGCGCGGCCACAAACTGCCCCAGCAGGTCCTCACTGCGGCCGTTCCAGCGGCCGGTTCCATAGGAATCAGCGGTGTCAAAGAAGTGGAGGCCCCGCGCCACGGCCCGCTGGAAACAGGCCTCCAGCTGCTGGTCCTGCTCAGGGGAGTAGCCCCAGAGGAACTGGTTGCCCCAGGCCCAAGTGCCCACGCCGATGGCGGGGCTGGCAGGGGTGGCGTGGGGCATGGCGCAACGACAGTGGGGATCCGGGCGCCATGATCGGACTTCAGCCCCAGCCGATCGGGCCGACCGTGCCAACTAGCCACCCCGCTCCCCTGCCTGCCGGCTCCGCGGCCGACGGGAGTGGAAAGCATCCCCAAGATCTGACGCCCGAGCAGGCCAGCGAGGCCGACGCCGATCCGATCCTGTGCCGCCACTGCGGCCGCACCGCCAGCAATGGCATCAGCTGCGAGGGCAGCTGTGTGGCGGATTCGGGCTACTGAGGCTGCGGAGAGGCGCCGTTCCGTAAGGGATATGAAGCGATGTGGCGCTTCCCACCGATTCCGCCGAAGCACCGGAAGAGAACTTAAGGATCCCTTTAGGGTTCGCCCATCGATTGATTGGCGAGGCGGAACCATGACCAGTCCAAGCTCCCTCCTGGCGATGATGGCCTTGATCGGGTTGGCGATGGTGGAGTTGTTCACCCACCTGCTCCCCTGGGCCTGAGCGGGATCGCCTGAGCGCGGCGGCCGGTTTCCCCCCTTCACCGTCGTCCGGGGATCGGCCTAGAACATCCTTCGTGCCCTCGCTGGCGCCATGAAGGTCACCCATTGCAACGACGAACACCTGGTCTGCCTCAGCTCCGATGAGGTTGCCCTGCTGGTGGATCTCTGCCACGCCGGTGCCTTCTCCGATGAGCTGGCCCAGGGTGGCGACACCCGCCGACGCCTGAAGCGCTTCCTGGGGGAGATGCAGAACTCGCTGTTCGACACCGCCCAAGAGGTGTGGCAGCGCCAACGAGACGATGAAGCGCGATCCGTTACTCCCACCGTCTCTAAGGGGAGGATCTGACTCAGATTCTTTCGGACCCGGTCCGGGCCTGGGTCAGTCCATGAGGCGAGTACGCCGTTGCAGATCGGTCAACTGATGGTCTCAGGCCAGCGGCCGGTCTGTCGCTCGCCCCCTCTTCTGAAGTTGTGTCGCTCGCTCCACCCGACTCGCAAGGGTGTGAAGGGAGTTGGCGGATCGAGGGACGCGAACCAGGGGATCCCCGGCGACTGAGTCTTCGGGGGATGCCGGCCGACTGACGCTGAGATGGAACCGCTAGTGAGCAGGGTTTAAGGAAGGCGGCACCCAGATTCGAACTGGGGGTAAAGGATTTGCAATCCTCTGCCTTACCACTTGGCCATGCCGCCGGCCGAGGAGCAAACTCCCCGGATCGGATCGTATCAGCCATGGCATGCCCTCTCCCCTGCTGGTCCTGAGCAACGGCCACGGGGAAGACGTGATCGCCCTGCGGCTGGTGGAGGCCCTGCAGCGCCAGCGCCCAGGGCTCCCGGTGGCGGTGTTGCCCCTGGTGGGGGAAGGTCAGGCCTATGGCACGGCGGAGACCCGGGGACTCCTCCGCCGCATCGGCCCGCGCCGCAGCCTGCCCAGCGGCGGCTTCAGCAACCAGAGCCTGGGCGGTCTGCTGCGGGATCTGGCGGCCGGGCTGCCGCTGCTGAGTTGGAAACAAGGGGAGCTCGTTCGGGCCTGGGGCCGCCGCGGCGATCCGATCCTGGCGGTGGGTGACCTGCTCCCCCTGCTGCTGGCCTGGGCCGGTGGCGGGCCTTATGGCTTCGTGGGCACCCCCAAGAGCGACCACACCTGGGCCACCCCGGCGCCCACCGGATGGGGGGCCTCACCCCTGGCGGATGGCTACCACCGCCTCAAGGGCAGCGAATGGGATCCCTGGGAATGGGCCTTGATGGGCCAGCCGCGCTGCCGGCTCGTGGCCGTGCGCGACCGCCTCACCGCCCGGGGCCTGCGGCGCCATGGCGTGGCGGCCCTCGCCCCGGGCAACCCGATGATGGATGGGTTCGAGCCAGCCCCCCTGCCGGCCTGGCTGGAGGGCCAGCGGCGCCTATTGCTGCTGCCGGGAAGCCGCCAGCCGGAGGCCCTCGGCAACCTGACTCGGCTGCTCGATGGGCTGCCGAACGGCCCGGAGCCGATCACCCTGCTGCTGGCATGCGGGTCCAGACCGGCCCCCGCCGAACTGGCGCCGCTGCTGAGTGCCGCCGGCTTCGTGGCGAGCTCCCCGCCCGGCGGCAGCGGGGCCGCCGCGGCCTGGCGGCGCGGGGCGATGCAGTTGCTGGTGGGCCCTGGCTGCTTCAGCCGCTGGGCCGGCTGGGGTGAGCTGGGACTGGCCACCGCCGGAACGGCCACCGAGCAGCTGGTGGGCCTGGGGGTGCCGGCCCTCTCCCTGCCGGGGCCCGGCCCCCAGTTCAAGGCGGGCTTCGCCCGGCGCCAGAGCCGCCTGTTGGGGGGAGCTGTGCTGCCCTGCCACAACGCCCGGGAACTGCGAACCCGGCTGAACGCCCTGCTGGCCGATCCAGCCGAACGGCTGCGCCTGGGTGGGATCGGGCGGCGCCGCATGGGGCCGGCCGGGGGCAGCGAGCGGCTCGCCCGGGCGATCGCCGACCAACTGCTCAATCCGGCCTGAGATCGGGATGCCGCGGGGGATGATGGGATCCTCCCCGATCCACCCCGCCCGATGGCCGGCATTCCCGAGCGCAGCTACAACGCCGCCTGCGGTCGGCTGGCCAGCCGCCTCGGCATCAGCCAGTCGGCTGCCCGGCGCAAGGTGGAGGTCCGCTCCGCCCAGGAAGGACTGCGGGACACCGCCTCCCGTCAGGCCATCGCCGAGCGGATGCTGGAGGAGGCCAACGCCGCTGGCGTGGACAACGGTGACTTCCTTACCGCCCAGCTCGAGGCGGTGGGCAACGACGTGAACTTCATGCTGGAGGACTGAGTCCCTCCGCCGCCTCAGTGCTCAAACACCGAGCCAAACCGCTGGCGATCGAGATCGGCAAAGACGGGAATACAGCCGAAGCAACGCTGGGCGAGGTCCCAGCGGTCCTCCCGGCGCAGCATCCTTTCGAGTCGGTCGCGGGCCGCCAGCAGCCAGCGCACATCCCCGGCGGCATAGGCCAGCTGGGTCTCACTGAGGTCCTCCACCATGCCCCAGTCGGAACTCTGGGCCTGTTTATCGAGCTCCACCCCCACCAGCTCCTGCACCACCTCCTTTAACCCGTGACGCGGCGCATAGGTGCGTCCCAGGCGGCTGGCGATTTTGGTGCAGAAGATGGGATTCACGGTGATTGCCAGGTTCTGGGCCAAGGCCGCCACATCGAAACGGGCGAAGTGGAACACCTTCTCGATCGCCGGATTCTCGAGCAGCTCCTTGAGGCGTGGCGCCCCCTGCTGGCCCCGGGCGAGGCGGATGCAGCACACGTTGTCGTTGGCATCGCAGATCTGCACGAGGCAGAGGCGGTCGCGTCCATGGATCAGCCCCATCGCCTCGGTGTCGATCGCCAGGGCGCTGGCCGCGCCGAGGAGCTCCTGCCATTCAGCATCGAGGTCGCCGTCGAACACGGCAAAGCGGGCCGGGGGCACGGTGGGGGCGGAGGCGCTGCGGGCCTGGGTCATGGCAACGATCGCCGGCGTGGAGAGAAGGTTCATCGTGCCCCAGACCGGGGCCGGGGGCATGGGGGAGAATGCTGCCCACTGTTCTGCAGGCCCCTGATGCCCACGCTGGCTTCCACCCTGCTGCTCACCCTGCTGATGGCGGTGGGCCTGGTGTTCTTCCTGCGGGCCGCCAGCAAGGACCGCACCACCGTGGTGGAGGTTCACTCGCCCCGGCCCGCCCTTGAGGTGCTCGAGGGCCTGAGCGGCTGGCTCACCAAGCGGGGCTGGCGCACCGAAACCGGTGATCCCGCCATCAACCTGCTCCGCTTCCGCGGTGAGGTGGGCGCCAGCACGCCCCTGGCCCTGCTGCTCTCGTTGCTCGGCAGCGTGGGGGCCGCCTGCCTGGGCCTGGTGATCCGTCAGGTGCTCCCTCAGCTCGGCTGGTGGCCCCTGCTGTTGGCGCTCCTAGGCCCGGCGGCGGGGCTCATCTACCGGCGCCGGGCCGAGCGGGCCGAAACCTTTGAGCTGCGGCTGATCGAGGCCGACACCAACCAGGGCAGCACCCTGCGGCTGCGGGCCCACCGCGATGAACTGATCGCCATCGAAACCGAGCTCGGCCCGACCCTGCAGCTCGCCAGCGATGGCCGCCTGCTTTCCTCGCCGATTTAGCGCCCGATCGCGACCCGTGCCGCCTGACGGCCGCGGGTCGCTTCCTTCCGGTCCGCTCCTTCGTTCCCTTGCTCTCTAGGCCGATGTCTCCGCTCCAGCCCCACGCCACGGAACGGCGCAAACCGGTTCCCAGGCTCGCCACGGCGCTGCTGAGCCTGGCTGCCTTGGTGGTGCAGCTGCCCGGCGCCGTGGAAGCCCAGTCCGTCTCCAGTCTGGGGGGCTCCGCCGCGGCTCCTGCGGTGGATCCCCTACTCGGGCCCCGCTCCCCTCTGCCCAAGGACTGGGTCGGCAGCCGCGGCGTCAGCCCGACAATCCCAATCATCATGTTGGCCGGCCATGCCGATGCTCAGGGGATCGGGGGATCGGGCACCAGCGGTGAGGCCGTGGGGCTCTACGGCGCCGCGCCGATGCGGCCCGGCATCAGCGATGAGCACTACTGGTGCCTGCAGGTGGCCCACGCCGTGGCCGTGCTGGGCCGGCAGCGGGGGCTCAACATCAACTTCCACATCCCGCCGGTGCGCACCATGCTCAGCGGCGACGAGGCCGGCACCAACTGGAGCGTGGGCCGCGACCACGCCGCGGCTGGGGGCTACGCGCTCGAGATTCACTTCGATGCCTACGGCAGCGCCGGAGTGGGTTCGGGCCTGATCCCGCCCCTGCACCGCCCATTCAGCACGATCGATGAAAGCCTGGCCCAGGAATTCGGCAGCTTCCCGATGAACTTCCGCGACCGGCTCGGGGGGCCCAAGCGGGGCATCGGCCTGCTGGAGGTGGGCAAGCTGGAAGGCCCCCTGGAGGCCTCCCTGCGGGATCCCCGTACCCGGGAGCGCACGATCAAGTACATCGCCCAGCGGGTGGTGTATGCCCTGCAGCGCGGCATCGCCACCCCCGGAAGCACCACCGCCACAGGACCGTCTCCGGCGCTCCCGCCTCAGCCGCCCCCCGTGGTCGCCGGCCCCTGAGCGAGGCACCGCTTAGGGGCCAAGGTGCCGGCCGATGCCGGGTCTGGGCTCACCCCACGGCCTGGTGGGCCGCGCAGCGTTCCACCAGAGAGCCATCCTCCAGCCAGTTCTGGGGCCGGGTGAACACCTCGGTGAGCAGGGCCTCACGGCTGCCGGGCTCGGGGGTGTATGCGTATTCCCAGCGCACCAGCGGCGGCAGCGACATCAGGATCGATTCGGTGCGGCCATTGGTCTGGAGACCGAAGATCGTGCCCCGGTCGAACACGAGGTTGAATTCCACGTAGCGGCCGCGGCGATACAGCTGGAAGTCCCGCTCCCGCTCCCCCCAAGGGGTGGCCTGCCGGCGCTCAGCGATCGGCAGATAGCTCGGCAGGAAGGCATTGCCACAGGCTCCGGCCAGCTTGAACAACGTCTCCCAGTCGTGCTGCACCACTCCAGCGGCGGCACTGGCCGCAGCAGCCGGACCGGTCGGATCGGAGCCCTTGTAGAGCACGCCACCGGGATCCTGGTAGTCGTAGAAGATGCCGCCCACGCCGCGGGTTTCGCTGCGGTGCTTCAGGAAAAAGTATTCATCGCACCATGGCTTGAACACCGGGTAATAGGCCGGATCCACGCTGTCGCAGGCGCCCTTCAGGGTGCGGTGGAAGTGCTGGGCATCCTCCAGGAAGGGGTAGTAGGGGGTGAGGTCGGCGCCGCCGCCGAACCACCACACCGGGCCGGCCTCGAAATAGCGGTAGTTGAGGTGCACCGTGGGGATATAGGGATTGCGGGGGTGCAGCACCATCGAGGTGCCGGTGGCGAACCAGCGCTGGCCCTCCGCCTCCGGCCGCTGGCTGAGAATGGAGGGCGGCAGCCGGTCCCCCTCGACCTCGGAGAAGTTCACGCCGCCCTGCTCGAAGATCCGGCCGGCCTTCATCACCCGGGAGCGACCGCCACCGCCCTCCGGACGCACCCAGCTCTCCTCCTGGAACTGGCCTTCGCCATCAAACTCGGCCAGAGCGGAGCAGATCGAATCCTGGAGGCCCATCAGAAGGGTCCGGGCCCGGCTGCGCGAATCGGCGGGGGGTGAACTCAGCAGAGGCGATTCGCTGGGCACGGAGGGCGTGGTCATCCCGTGGTGCGGCCTCGGAGGCGCAGAACATCAGCCCACCCTTTCAGTCCGCCGGCCCGCCGCACAAGGCTTCGAGAGCGTCTGTCACGGGGGATCGGGAGCGAGGCTCCTAGGATCCGCCCTTCTTGAGGAGTCCATGCACCGGATGGCCACCCCAGACCCGGCTTCCGATCGCCAGACCCCCTCCCTGGACGTCGATTCCCTCGGCGCGGCGCTCGAGCCGCTGCGGGATGCCGGCAGTGGACGCAGCCTGCTGGAACTCGGCTGGATCCGGCGGCTACGGCGCCAGGAGTCCAGGGCCGTCTTCGAACTAGCCCTGCCGGGTTTCGCTGCCAGCCAGCGGGACCGGATCGCGGCCGAGGCCCGCCAGGCCCTGCTGGCGGTGGCCGGGATCGAGGACATTCAGATCGAATTGGCCCAGCCCGAAGGCGCCCCGGCCGGGGCGGCCCCTTCCTCCGCGCCGATTGGTGGCGCCGGCCACGGGCCCGGAGGCCATGGCCAGCCGCCACCGCGCCAGAGCGTGCCGGGGGTGCGCCAGGTGATCGCCGTGAGCAGCGGCAAAGGCGGTGTGGGCAAGAGCACCGTGGCGGTGAACCTGGCCTGCGCTCTAGCGGCCTCCGGCCTGAAGGTGGGCCTGCTCGATGCCGACATCTACGGCCCGAATGCCCCCACGATGCTGGGGGTGGCCGACCGCACCCCAGAGGTGCACACGGGCCCCGAGGGCGAACAGATCCTGGTGCCGATCGAAACCTGCGGCATCGCCATGGTGTCGATGGGGCTGCTGATCCAGGAGAACCAGCCCGTGATCTGGAGGGGGCCGATGCTCAACGGCATCATCCGCCAGTTCCTGTATCAGGTGGCCTGGGGCGAGCGGGATGTGCTGGTGGTGGACCTTCCTCCCGGCACCGGTGACGCCCAGCTCACGGTGGCCCAGGCGGTGCCCATGGCCGGGGTGGTGATCGTCACCACGCCACAGCAGGTGTCGCTGCAGGATGCCCGCCGCGGCCTGGCGATGTTCCTCCAAATGGGCGTGAACGTGCTCGGCGTGGTGGAAAACATGAGCGCCTTCGTGCCGCCTGACCTGCCGGATCGGCGCTACGCCATCTTCGGCAGCGGCGGCGGCCGGCAGCTTGCCGATGAGGCCGGGGTGGCGCTGCTGGCCGAACTGCCCCTCGAGATGGGCGTTCAGGAAGGCGGGGACCGGGGGCTGCCGGTGGTGCTGGCGGCACCCGAATCCGCCACTGCCCGTGCCTTTGTTGCCCTGGCGGCCGAACTGGCCGGGCGTTGCGTCGCTCCGGCGACCCCCGCCTGAGCCGGTGACGAACCTCGGGTCCCGCCGCGGCGCCGGCCCCGGGCGGGGCAGGCCACGCCGCTCGCCCTTCGCGGAGATCGACCTGGTGCTCTGGGGAATCCCGCTGGGCCTCACGGCTTTGGCCGGCATCCTGATCGCCAGCACCCAGCGCCAGGCCGACTACGCCGACTGGTATCAACACTGGATCACCGCCGCAGTCGGCATCGGCCTGGCCCTGGTCATGGCGCGCTTACCGCTGGGGCAAGTGCAGTCCTGGCAATGGCCCCTCTACGGGCTCACGATCCTCAGCCTGGTGGCGGTGCGCTTCGTGGGCACCTCCGCCCTGGGGGCCCAGCGCTGGATCAGCATCGCGGGCTTCCACGTGCAGCCCTCGGAGTTCGCGAAGCTGGCCGCGATCCTGCTGCTGGCGGGGGTGCTCTCCCGTTTTCCGGTGGAGCGGCCCGTGGATCTCGTGCGGCCAATCGGCCTGATCGCGCTGCCCTGGGGCCTGGTGTTCATCCAGCCCGACCTGGGGACCTCCCTGGTGTTTGGGGCGGTGCTGCTGGTGATGCTCTTCTGGGCCGGGCTACCCCTCCCCTGGCTGGTGCTGCTGCTGTCACCGCTGGTGGCCGCGATCGTGGCGGGCGTTCAGCCCCTGCTGCTGATCGTGTGGATTCCCCTGATGGGCTGGCTGGCCTGGACCTCCCTCCCCTGGAAGCGCGTGGGCTTGGCGGTGGTGCTGGCGGTGCAGGGCCTCTTCGCTGTGATCACCCCTTATCTGTGGATGCACGGTCTGAGGGAATACCAGCGGGATCGGCTGGTGCTCTTCCTGGATCCCTCCAAGGATCCCCTCGGGGGTGGCTACCACCTGTTGCAGAGCAAGGTGGGCATCGGCTCAGGGGGCCTCTGGGGCACGGGCCTGATGCATGGCCACCTCACCCTGCTGCGCTTCATCCCAGAGCAACACACCGATTTCATCTTCAGTGCCCTGGGGGAGGAAACCGGTTTTTTGGGCTCCACCCTGGTGGTGCTGGCTTATGCCCTGCTCTGCTGGCGCCTGCTGCAGATCGCCAGCCGAGCCCGCACCGATGTGGAGGCCCTGCTGGTGGTGGGCATCGGCGCCATGCTGATGTTCCAGGTAGTGGTGAACATCTGCATGACCATCGGCCTCGGTCCGGTCACCGGCATCCCCCTGCCCTGGGTGAGCTACGGCCGTTCAGCAATGCTGGTGAACTACGTCTCGCTCGGCCTCTGCGCCTCGGTGCGGCGTCGCAGCCGCAGCAGCAGCAACCGCCGCTGGTGACAGCGACTTCGGCCGCACTACCCTCCCGCAGGTCCACCGGTCCACCCCGGGAGGCGATCGCGATAGCCCAGCCCATCACCTCCCCTAGGGCGATCCGATGGTGATCCTCAGCGACCTGCGCCGCGAGCTCGGCCAGGGCATGCCAGCCGGCCAATCCGACGACGACAGCGTGCGGCGCCAATGGTGGGCGGCCCTGGCCACCCTCCAGGACGACCTGTTGGCTGGGGCGGATCCCCCCCGCGGGCTCTGGCTGGCCGCCCCCCTGCCGGCCCTCTACGCGCCGGAGCTGCTGCAGGGCCTGCGGGGCTGGGTCTGGGCGCCCAAGCAGATCGGCACCCTGCTGCCCACGCCGCCCCTGCTGCCGGGGGGCGCCGCTGCACTCGGTACCGGCACCCTGCCGGGTCTGCAGCGGCTCGCCCTACGGGATGAGGACGGCACCGATCCGCTGCTGATCGTGATCACGCCCGCCGTGCAGGTGGCCCTGGCGATCGAGGGGGCGGCGGGGGCCCGCCGGTTGCTGGTGCGCTTCGATGCCCCAGCCCTCTCAGCCGCCCTGAAGCTGCTGGACCGACGCCTCCAAGAAGACGCGCCTGTCCAGGCGCGGCGGCTGCGCACCAGCCTGCGGGACCTGGGCCCCCTCCACAACGATCCCGATCTGGCGATGCGGTTCTGGCCGAGGCTGGCGGAACGTCTGGCCGCCATGGCGCCGAGCGTGACCCTGCAGCCCCTGGTGCGGGCTCCAGATGGGGCGGGGCGGGGCCACGAGGCTGAAGGCGAGGAGCAGCGGGTCGATGCCGGACTGGAGGCGGCCGCCCAGGCCGAACTCGCCCTGCTGGAGGCCCTCACCCATGAGGTGCGCACCCCCCTGGCCACCATCCGCACCCTGATCCGTTCCCTGCTGCGCCGCCGGGAACTTTCGCCGTTGGTGCGCCAGCGGCTGGAACAGATCGATGGCGAATGCAGTGAGCAGATCGACCGCTTCGGCCTGATCTTCCTGGCGGCGGAGCTGCAACGACAACCGGAATGGAGCCGGCCCCTGAGCGCCACCGAACTGGCCCGCACCGACCTGAGCCAGCTCCTGCTGCAGCTCGAAGCCCTCTGGCAACGCCAGCTAGCCCGCCGCGATCTGGCCCTCACCCTGGCGATCGATCCCGACCTGCCGCCGGTGCTGAGTGACCCGACCCGGCTGGAGACCATGCTCGGCGGCCTGATCGACCGCTTCAGCCGCAGCCTGGCCAGCGGCAGCCACGTGCTGGTGAGCCTGCAGCCGGCCGGCTCCCGCCTGAAGCTTCAGCTCAGCAGCAGCAATCCGGCACGGCGCGCCCAGGGGGAACGATCCGACAGCGCCACCAGTCGGGGCGACCTAGTGGGTCCGGTGCTGAGCTGGAATCCGGGCACCGGCAGCCTGCAACTCAGCCACCAGGCCACCCAACAGCTGTTCCACCGGCTGGGTGGGCGCCTCACCGAGCGGGGCGACTCGAGCCTCACGGTGTTCTTCCCGGTGGCCACAGGCTGAGCGGGCGCCCTTTGTTGACGGGTGTGAAGAGTGAGCCGCCACGACGAGGGAGGCCCGAATCACGGTGCTAGCTTCCGCCTGAAACGGTCCTTGAGCCATGGCAGCGACGGCCCTGAACGGTCAACTTCCGAAGTACATCGGCAGCACGGGCGGCCTTCTCAATTCCGCCGAAACCGAAGAGAAATACGCCATCACCTGGTCCAGCTCCGCCGCCCAGGTGTTTGAGCTCCCCACCGGTGGCGCCGCCGAGATGAACGCCGGCGAAAACATCATGTATTTCGCCCGCAAGGAGCAGTGCCTTGCCCTGGGCACCCAGCTGCGCACCAAGTTCAAGCCCCGCATCGAGGACTACAAGATCTACCGGATCTATCCCGGTGGTGACACCGAATTCCTCCATCCCAAGGATGGCGTTTTCCCTGAGAAGGTGAATGAGGGCCGCGAAAAAGTGGGCCACAATGCCCGCCGGATCGGCGCCAACCCCAACCCCGCCAGCCTCAAGTTCAGCGGCAAAGAGCCCTACGAAGTCTGAGCCCCTGAGCGAAGCTCTATAACGGCGGGGCTGACAGCCCCGTTTTTTTTGCCTGCCGCCTGCCGCCTGCCGTGATGCCGGATTCCGATCCAGCCACCGACCGCTGCGCCTTTCTGGCCGAAGCTGCCCGCGGTGCTGAGGCCTTTGGCGGCCGCACCTTCATCCCCCTGTGGAAACGGTGGCCCGCCGACCTGGAAACGCCCCTCAGCACCTGGTTGAAGGTGGGTGCCGGCGGACGCCAGGGGGTGCTGCTGGAATCGGTGGAAGGCGGCGAGCGGCTCGGCCGCTGGAGTGTGGTGGTGGGCGACCCCCTCTGGACCCTCACCTGTCGGGGCCAGGGGGCGCGGCGGCAATGGCGCGACGGCCGTAGCGAGGACCTCCAGGGCAATCCCTTCGACCTGCTGCGGCAGTGCCTTGCGCCGATCCGGCCGGCGCCCGTGCCGGAGCTTCCCCCCCTCGGCCAGCTGTTCGGTGCCTGGGGCTATGAACTGATCCGCTGGATCGAGCCCAGCGTTCCGGTCCACGCCCCGGCCCCGGGGGATCCACCGGACGGGAACTGGATGCTGGCCGACAGCCTGCTGGTGTTCGACCAAGTGAAGCGCCAGATCACCGCCGTGGCCTACGTGAACCTGGCCGAGCAGGCCGATGCCGCCGAGGCATGGGATCGGGCCGCCGGCCGCATCGCCGCCCTGGAGGCCCGCATGCACGCTCCCCTGCCGCCGGAGATCAAGCCGCTGCAGTGGCATGACCATCCCGGCGCCGAACTGGCCACCACCGCCAACCGCAGCCGCGAGGATTTCGAGGCCGCGGTGCGCCAAGGACGCGAGCACATCGCCGCCGGGGATGTGTTCCAGCTCGTGCTGAGCCAAAGGCTGGAGGCCCGGGTGGAGCGGGATCCCTTCGATCTCTACCGGAGCCTGCGGATGGTGAACCCCTCCCCCTACATGGCGTTCTTCAACTTCGGCGACTGGTTCCTCATCGGCTCCAGTCCGGAGGTGATGGTGAAGGCCGAACCCCGCGATGGAGGGGACGTGAAGGCTTCCCTGCGGCCAATCGCCGGCACCCGCCACCGGGGCGCCGATGAGCGGGAGGACGATGCCCTGGCCGAGGAGCTGCTGGCCGATCCCAAGGAGAGGGCCGAGCACGTGATGCTGGTGGATCTGGGCCGCAACGACCTAGGCCGCGTCTGCAAGCCGGGCAGCGTGGCGGTGCGTGACCTGATGGTAATTGAGCGCTACTCCCACGTGATGCATATCGTGAGTCAGGTGGAGGGGGATCTCGATCCCCGCCATGACATTTGGGATCTGCTGATGGCCTCCTTCCCGGCCGGCACCGTGAGCGGCGCACCCAAGATCCGCGCCATGCAGCTCATCCACGCCTTGGAGCCCAACGCCCGGGGCCCCTATTCCGGTGTCTACGGAGCCGTGGACCTCAACGGCGCCCTCAACACGGCGATCACGATCCGCAGCATGGTGGTGCTCCCCCCCGAACCCGGAGATGCCCAGCCCGGCTGGAGGGTCCGGGTGCAGGCGGGAGCCGGCATCGTGGCCGATTCGGTGCCGGCCTCGGAGTACCAGGAAACCCTCAACAAGGCCCGTGGCATGCTCAAGGCCCTCGCCTGCCTGGAGCCCCCCACCGGGGCCAAGCCATGAGCACTCCCCACCTGTTGCTGAAGGGCTTCGAGGTTGAGATGTACACGGGCCGACCCGACGGCACGGTGGTGGGCTGCGCCGCCGAGGCGGCCCGGGAGCTGACCGGTTTCGTGACCGAACCGGACCATCGCAACCTCGAATACATCACGCCTCCCGAAGCCAGCTATTCAAGGCAGCTTGAGCTGTTGCTGGAACCGCGGCAACGGCTGCGCCGCTGGCTGAGCCCCCGGGGACTCACCCTCCTGCCGGGCAGCACCCTGTCGACCGGTGGCAGTGCCCATTTCGAGCGCTCGGACCCCTCCAACGCCTACCACGCCCACATCGAGCAGACCTACGGCACCCGGGTGGTGACCGCCAGCGTGCACATCAACCTGGGCATGGCGGAGATGCAGTCTCTCTTCGCCGGCCTGCGCCTACTCCGCTGTGAGGGGGCCCTGCTGCTAGCCCTGAGCGCCAGTTCTCCCTTCCTCGATGGCCAGGCCACCGGGGCCCACTCCCAGCGGTGGCTCCAATTCCCGCTCACGCCGCCCCAGGTGCCCATCTTCCTCAATCACCCGCATTACGTGCGCTGGATGGAGGAGCAGCTCGCCGCCGGCTCGATGCAGAACGTGCGCCACCTCTGGACCTCCGTGCGCCCCAACGGTGACGACCGCCCCCACAACCTCAACCGCATCGAGCTGCGGATCTGCGATCTGATCGCGGATCCCCTCGAACTGCTGGCGGTGACCGCCTTCGCCGAGCTGCGCCTGCTGCAACTCCTGGCGGAGCCGGAGCGCTTCGATCCGCTCCTCGCCAGCGACCTTTCCCCAGAGGATCTAGCCGACCTCGCCGATGCCAACGACCGGGCCGCGGCCCGCTCCAGCCTGGAGGCGGAACTGCGCCACTGGAAGACCGGCGCCCCGATCCTGGCCCGAGACTGGATCGCGGCGGAGTTGGAATCGATGGCCCCCCTGGCCCAATCCCTGGGCCTGGAGAACCTGCTGCCCCCACTTGAGATGTTGCTCACCCGAGGCAACACGGCGATGCGCTGGCTCGCCCTCCAGCGGACCGGCCAACCCGTGGCGGAGATCGTGGCGGCCGAAGCGGCAGCCCTCGAAGCGCGGGAAACCTCGCTGGAGGCATACCTTGCGACAGACCCAGCCCACGCTTTGGGATGATCATGGAGAGCTCTAACGCTTTCCCGCTGTCCATGCGGCCGCCCTCCCCAGCCACAGCCGCAGCGGCCTCCCCTCCAGGGTCGTTGCCGATGGCCGGATCCCCTGCCGCCGCCGCGACCCCCGAGGTTCCTGCCGCGGTGGGGCGGCTCCTGGAAGAACGGCTTGAGCTTGTCGAAGACCTCTGGCTCACGGTGCTGCGCAGTGAATGTCCACCAGCCCAGGTGGAACGCCTGATCCGCCTGAAGGAACTGAGCGGGCCCGTCTCCCCCGCCGAGATCGAAGCCAACCAGGACTCGGCGGGCTTCTCCAGTGGAGCTAGCGAGGCGATCGTGGCGGTGATTCACGATATGGATCTGGCCGATGGGATCGCTGCGGCCCGGGCCTTCTCGCTGTATTTCCAGCTGGTCAACATCCTCGAGCAGCACATCGAGGAAGACAGCTACCTCGCAAGTCTTCAGACCGCCCCCTCCAGCAGCGTCAACGATCCCTTCCTGCCGGCCCTCGCCAGCCAGAGCGAACCCGCCACCTTCCGGCAGCTGTTCGAGCGGCTGCGGTCCTTGGGGGTGCCACCGGCCCAGATCGAGAACCTGCTCCGCGAACTCGACATCCGACTGGTCTTCACGGCCCACCCCACCGAGATCGTGCGCCACACCGTGCGCCATAAGCAGCGCCGCGTGGCCTCGCTGATCCAGAAGTTGGAAGAGAGCCGGGGTGGCAGCCGCGAAACCCGCGAACGTCACCGCCAGCAACTGGAAGAGGAGATCCGCCTCTGGTGGCGCACCGACGAACTGCACCAGTTCAAACCCTCGGTGCTCGATGAGGTGGATTACGCCCTGCACTACTTCCAGCAGGTGCTCTTCGACGCGATGCCGAAGCTGCAGCTACGCATCCGCTCGGCCCTGGCCGCCAGCTACCCCGACGTGCAGCCGCCCCTGGATGACTTCTGCACCTTCGGGTCCTGGGTGGGCTCCGACCGGGACGGCAACCCCTCGGTGACCCCGGAGATCACCTGGCGCACCGCCTGCTACCAGCGGGAGCTGATGCTGCAGCGCTATGTGAAGTCGGTGGAGCAGCTGCGCGATCAGCTCAGCATCTCGATGCAGTGGAGCCAGGTGAGCCCTGCCCTGCTCGAATCCCTGGAGATGGACCGGCTGCGCTTTCCTGAGATCTACGAGCAGCGGGCAGCGCGTTACCGGCTGGAGCCCTACCGCCTCAAGCTGAGCTATGTGCTGGAGCGGTTGCGTCTCAGCCTCGAACGCAACCAGCAGCTGTACCAGACGGGCTGGGATACCCCCTTCGAGAGCGGCAGCGGCGGCAGCCTCACCCTCAACCCGGGCAACCTCACGCCGGTGGCCAGCGTCGCCGATCTGCACTACGGCTCCGCCGAGGAGTTCCGCGCCGACCTTGAGCTGGTGGGCGACAGCCTGGTGGCCACCGGTCTGAGCTGCGAATCCCTGGGCGAACTGCTCAGTCAGGTGCACATCTTTTCCTTCTGCCTGGCCAGCCTCGACATCCGCCAGGAGAGCACCCGTCACAGCGACGCCATCGACGAACTCAGCCGCTACCTGCAGCTGCCGGTGGCCTACGGCGCGATGGATGAGGAGCAGCGGATCGCCTGGCTCCTGGCCGAACTCCAGACCCGCCGCCCCCTGCTGCCGCCGGCGGCCCGCTGGAGTGAATCCACCGCCGAAACCTTCGCCGTGTTCCGCATGCTGCAACGGCTGCAGCAGGAGTTCGGTACACGCATCTGCAGCACCTACGTGATCTCGATGAGTCACACGGCGTCCGACCTGCTGGAGGTGCTCCTGCTGGCCAAGGAGGCGGGCCTGGTGGATCCCCTGGCTCGACGCTCCGACCTGCTGGTCATTCCCCTGTTCGAGACCGTGGAGGATCTGCAGGGCGCCCCGGCCGTGATGGGGCGCCTGTTCGCCGATCCCTTCTACCGCCAGGTGCTGTGCAGCGGCGGTGAGGGAAGCGAACCCCTTCAGGAGGTGATGCTCGGCTACTCCGACAGCAACAAGGATTCCGGCTTCCTCTCCAGCAACTGGGAAATCCACCGGGCCCAGATCGCCCTGCAACAGCTCGCCACCCAGCACGCCGTGGCCCTGCGCATCTTCCACGGCCGCGGCGGATCCGTGGGCCGCGGCGGCGGTCCGGCCTACCAGGCGATCCTCGCCCAGCCCAGCGGCACCATGAGGGGTCGGATCAAGATCACCGAACAGGGCGAGGTGCTCGCCTCCAAGTACTCCCTCCCCGAGCTGGCCCTTTACAACCTGGAAACGGTCACCACGGCGGTCCTCCAGAACAGCCTGGTGAGCGCCCCGATTGATGACACCCCCAGCTGGAACGCCCTGATGGAGCGGCTGGCGGCCCGATCCCGCGACCACTACCGAGACTTGGTGCATGACAACCCCGACCTGGTGGCCTTCTTCCAGCAGGTCACGCCGATCGAGGAAATCAGCAAGCTGCAGATCTCGAGCCGACCGGCCCGCCGTAAGAGCGGCGCCAAGGATCTCTCGAGCCTGCGGGCCATCCCCTGGGTGTTCGGCTGGACCCAGAGCCGCTTCCTGCTTCCCAGCTGGTACGGGGTGGGCATGGCCCTCGACCAGGAGGTGGCCGGCGACCCCTCCCAGATCGAATTGCTACAGCTGCTGTATCAGCGCTGGCCCTTCTTCCGCATGCTCATCTCCAAGGTGGAGATGACCCTCTCCAAGGTCGACCTGGAACTGGCCCATCACTACGTGATCTCCCTGGGGCGCCCTGAGAACCGCGAAGCCTTCGCGGCAATCTTCACTGCCATCGCCACCGAGTTCGGCCGCACCCGCGATCTGGTGCTCCAGATCAGCAACCACACCCGCCTGCTGGATGGCGATCCGGCCCTACAGCTCTCGGTCGATCTGCGTAACCGCACGATCGTGCCGCTCGGCTTCCTGCAGGTGGCCCTGCTGCGCCGCCTGCGGGACCAGAACCGCCAGCCACCGATGAGTGAAGGTCCAATCAGCGGGCAGGCCAGAGGCGACGGCCGCACCTACAGCCGTAGCGAACTACTCCGCGGTGCCCTGCTCACCATCAACGGCATCGCCGCCGGTATGCGGAACACCGGCTGATGCCGCCGCCTGATCGCCTCGCCTCCCTCTTGATCCCCTTCCGCCCCTCCGGTTCGGCCCAGGTACTGCCGCAGGGATACCGCCTGATCCAGTCCCCCGAGGGCGATCTGGCGAGCGAGGGGGAAACGGCCGCCGAAGGGCTGAATCGCCTGCTGCGAGCATGCGAAGAGCGGCCCCGAAGCCCGGAGCGTTGGGGGCAGGTCCTGGCACGCAGCACCTGGCACCTAGGCGTGAAGGATCGCCAGAACAGGCTGGTGGGCTTCCTGCGGGCCACCAGCGACCTGGCCCTCAACGCCAACCTATGGGACCTGCTCAGCGATCCGGCCGACCCCGGGCGCGATCAGGTGCTCACAGCCCTAGTGCGCTGCGCCCTGAGCCGCCTGAGGCGGGAGCTGGCAGGCTGCAGCGTGTCCCTCTCCGCCCCGCCCGAGGCACTGGAGATCCTCCACGGGGCGGGATTCGTGGTGGATCCGGGCGGGATCCGCGCCATGGGCCTCACCCTCACGACGCCAGGGATGGACCAAAAAGAAAGCCCCCGTTCCGGCGGGGGCATCTGAGGGTCGTGGCATCCCCCCATCAATCGAAACCACGAGCATGGAGGGACTCGAACCCCCGACCCTCAGAACCGGAATCTGATGCTCTATCCAACTGAGCTACATGCCCAACACCGGGAGAGGTGTCCCAAGGACCACGGCGGATGGATCGGATCCAACACCTGTCCCTGTTGGACTTACCTTAGCCGCAGACCGCCCCAGACCCATCCGGCTGCACCGCCTGGAGCTGCTCCACTTCCGCAATATCGCCGGGCTCGACCTGGAGCTGCAGGCTCCGCGGCTGCTCGTGATCGGCGCCAATGGGGAAGGGAAATCCAACCTGCTGGAGGCCGTGGAGCTGCTCACCAGCCTGCGCTCCCACCGCTGCAGCAGCGACCCTGACCTGATCCGCCAGGGGGAGCCGACCAGTCGGCTACGGGCACGCACGAACGAAGGGGACCAACTGGAACTGGAGCTGCGGCGTCGCGGCGGTCGCCGGGCCCTGCGGAACGGCCGCAGCCTGGAACGCCTCATCGACCTGATCGGGCCGCTCCGGTGCGTGGGGTTCAGCGCCCTGGATCTGGAGCTGGTGCGGGGGGAACCAGCCCAGCGCCGCCAGTGGCTCGACCGGGTGGTGCTGCAGCTTGAGCCCATCTATGGCGCCCTCCTGAGCCGCTACGGCCGGCTGCTGCGCCAGCGCAGCCAGCTGCTGCGCCGCGGCCTGGCGCCGGCGGAACGATGCGCCCTGTTGGATGCCTTCGACCAGCAGATGGCGCTGGTGGGCACCCGCCTGCATCGCCGGCGGCGCCGGGCCCTGGAACGGCTCGAGCCCCTAGCGCGGCTATGGCAGGAGCGGCTGGGCGGCGGCAAAGAGGTCCTGGAGCTGGCCTATCGGAGCGGCACGAGGCTGGAGGCCGAGGCGACCGCCGATGATGAGGATGTGTGGAGGGCCGCCCTCCTCGACCAGCTGCTGCAGCAGCGCAGCGAGGAGGAACGGCTCGGCCAGTGCCTGGTGGGCCCCCACCGCGATGAGATCGAACTGCTGCTGGGGGGAGCACCAGCCCGGCGCTACGGCTCGGCGGGCCAGCAGCGAACGCTGGTGCTGGCCCTGAAGCTGGCCGAGCTGGATGTGGTGCATGCGGTGGTGGGGGAGCCCCCGCTCCTCCTGCTCGACGACGTGTTCGCCGAACTGGATCCCCGGCGCCAGAACCTGCTGCTGGAGGCGGTGGGGAACGGCCACCAGTGCCTGGTGAGCGCTACCCACCTGGAGTGCTTCAACGGGAGCTGGCGCAGCGACGCCCAGGTGGTGCGCATGCGCCAGGGCACCCTGCAGAGCGAGTGAACCGCCGGCTCCTTGGCGAATCTGTGCGGAATGGGCCACGGCAGGGACATCCGCACCGGGATGCGGCACCACAGCCCCTATGGTGGGTTGCTGTTTGACTGGATTCGATGAACCAGCGCCTGTCCTGCCTCCACCCCAACCCGGGATGGAGTGGAGCCGCCGCCCCGCAACTCTCCTCCACGCCCGCCATCTCTGACGCGGTTGGGAAACATTGCATCCTCGAGCTGTACGACTGTCAAAGCAGCCGACTGGATGACGAAGCTTTCCTTAGGGACACCATCACCACAGCAGCCAAACGTGCCGGTGCCACCCTCCTCAACCTCATCACCCATCGCTTCGAGCCTCAGGGCGTGACTGGGCTGGCACTGCTGGCCGAATCCCACATCTCCATCCACACCTGGCCGGAATCCGGCTATGCGGCTGTGGATGTCTTCACCTGCGGAGACCACACCATGCCTGAACGGGCCTGTCAGGTGTTGGTCGAGGAACTCGGAGCCGCTCGGCACAAGCTCACCAGCTTCCGCCGCGAAACCCCGGGATCGATCGCCGGAACCCCGCGCGAGCCGGAACTCTCCCCGGCCTGAGGTTCTCTCAGGCCGCCGGAAGACGTCCTTCGCTCCAACCCCCGGACTACCTGCGGCAGCCCGGGGGTTTTTTATGCGGCGCGCTCAGCCGCCAGACCCCGGCTGCGGGGCGAGGGCAGCCACCCCGAAGGCGGTTGCAGCGGCGCGGTCACGGTTGAGCTTGCCGCTCACCAGTCCCTCCAGGTCGAGGGCCACGGCCGTGAAACCGAGGCTGCCTAGGGCAGCCACCAGCTCCTGGCGCAACGGGCCCTGGGCCAGCCTGGCCAGCACCTCGGGGAGGACCCCGGCCGGCAACTCGATGCGGGCGGTCTCCCCCTGACTGCGCACCCGTAGGTCGTGGAATCCCCGCGCCCGCAACCAGTCTTCAGCGGCCGCCACCCGCTGCAGCCGGGCCGCTGTGATCGGCTCACCGTAGGGAAAGCGGGAAGCCAGACAGGGCTGGGCCGGCTTGTCCCACCAGGGC
Source organism: Cyanobium sp. (assembly GCA_040399305.1). Lineage (GTDB taxonomy): Bacteria > Cyanobacteriota > Cyanobacteriia > PCC-6307 > Cyanobiaceae > Cyanobium. The sequence continues at coordinate 31,659 of JBBASH010000010.1, read as the reverse complement.
AACCCCAGGGCCCTCGAAAGACAGCGCACTCCCTGCTTATCAATGCCGGCCTCGGCCAGCGGAGAGATCACCCCGCGCTCGCGGGCTGCCCCCAGACCGGGGCGGTAGTCGGCCAGATCATCCCGGTTCACCCCATCGAGCACCACCGCATCGGCGGCGAGGGCGAGCGGCGCCAGCAGACCATGGAGTTCGCGCTTGCAGGCGTAACAGCGATCCTGAGGATTGCCGGCGTAGGCCGGATCCTCCAGCTCGGCGGTGGGGATCTCCCGGTGCCGCAGTCCGAGCCAGCGGGCCTGGGCCCGGGCCTCGTCCCGCAGATGGGGTGCCAGGGCCGGGGACACACCGGTCACCGCCAGGGCCCGATCCCCGAGCCGGTCCACGGCCAGGGCCGCCACCAGGGCACTGTCCACCCCGCCGGAATAGGCCACCACCACCTGGGGAAAAGCGGCAATGCGGTCGCTCACCGCCCGATAGGCCTTCCCCAGGTCCGGGGGCAGCGCCTCGAGCAGAGTGAGGGTAGGGGGCGAGGAATCCATGGGGATGATCCTGGCAAGTCCCATCCCATTCAGGGAGGAACCGGCTAAAGGGGCCCCGAGCCCGCCGCTCAGATCGAGCGGATTCCATGGGATCCCCCCGGGAAGCTCAGTAGCATCCATGGATCACCGCCTCCCGATGACGCCCCCGCCCTCCGGCCCTACCCAGACCCCCCAACGGGGCACCGGCCGGGGCATCGGCATCCGCACGGCCGCCGGCAGCGATGAACGAGCCCACGGTCAGTTGCACGTCTACGACGGTGACGGCAAGGGGAAGAGCCAGGCGGCCCTGGGGGTGGTGCTCCGCACCATCGGCCTGGGTATCTGCGAGCGCAAGCGCACCCGGGTGCTGCTGCTGCGGTTCCTGAAAGGACCCGGCCGTGCCTACGACGAGGACGCCGCGATCGAGGCCCTGCAGCAGGGCTTTCCCCACCTGATCGACCAGGTACGTACCGGCCGGGGCGAATACTTCACGGCCGACCAGGCCACCCGCTTCGATCGTCAGGAAGCCCAGCGCGGCTGGGACATCGCCAAGGGGGCCATCGCCAGCGACCTCTACTCGGTGGTGGTGCTCGACGAGCTCAATCCCGTGCTCGACCTGGGGCTGCTCGATGCCGCCGAGGTGGTGCGCACCCTGGCGGCCAAGCCGGCGGGCATGGAGGTGATCTGCACCGGCCGGGGAGCTCCCCGGGAGCTGGTCCGCCTGGCGGACCTGCACTCGGAGATGCGGGCCCACCGCCGCCGGAGCCCCGGCGATCGGGAAGGTTCCGAATCCGGGGACGAGGACGGCGTGGAGGCGGAGGCCCGGGAACGGGGGCTCGATGGGATCGATGGGATCGAGATCTACACCGGCGAAGGCAAGGGAAAATCCACCAGCGCCCTGGGCAAGGCCCTGCAGGCGATCGGCCGCGGCATCAGCCAGGACAAGAGCCACCGGGTGCTGATCCTGCAATGGCTCAAGGGGGGGAGCGGCTACACCGAAGACGCCGCCATCGCCGCCCTGCGCGAGAGCTACCCCCACCTGGTGGATCACCTGCGCTCCGGCCGCGATGCGATCGTGTGGCGCGGCCAGCAGCAGCCGATCGACTACGTGGAGGCCGAGCGGGCCTGGGAGATCGCCCGGGCCGCCATCGCCAGCGGCCTCTACAAGACGGTGATCCTCGATGAACTGAATCCCACCGTGGATCTCGAACTGCTGCCGGTGGAGCCGATCGTGCAGACCCTGCTGCGCAAGCCCGCCGAAACCGAGGTGATCATCACCGGCCGCTGCAAGAGCCGGCCCGCCTACTTCGACCTGGCCAGCGTGCACTCGGAGATGGTGTGCCACAAGCACTACGCCGAGCGGGGCGTGGACCTCAAACGGGGTGTGGATTACTGAGGCCGTCGCTTCCCTGAGGGGCCCTCGGACTTCAGGCCATCACCCCCGCTCGGAGCGCCTCTGCCCAGCCCGGCGAGCCGCTCACCGATCGGGCTGTCGGCAGCCTCCACCTCATCGGCGAGGGCATCGAATTCCAGCTCCACCTCCTGGGTGGCGATGAAGCGCCCGATCAGCAGGCCCATCAACAGGGCCAGATAGAGCGTGCCGGAGAGGCTGAGCAGGATCACGAATCGCTCGCCCAGGGGGTTATGGGGCAGCACATCCCCCAGGCCGAGGCCCGCCAGCACCACGAAGCTGAAGTAGGTGAGCCGGTCCACCAGGAACTCGTGGCCGACGTCGAGGCCCAGGGTGAAGGTGCCTGGAATCACCAGCTGCAGGGCTGAGGCCACAAGACCACCGGTGAGGCCCAGGTAGATGTAGCCGGCCGCGGCCCCCGCCATCACCTGGGCATTCACCCGGGGAACCCGGGCCAGCAGCAGCACCAGCTTGAGAGTGGCCAGGATCGAGAAGAATCCTGAAAACAGCAGCACCCCGAAACGCAGCAGCTGGTGCTCGGCGCGGTGACCCACCAGGGTGAGGGTCCACATCCCCGTGATCGCGCCAAAGCCCAGCACACGCTGCAGGGTAAGCACGACCTGCGAGAGAAGCCCGGGGCCGAGGGCAGGCAGGGAACGGAGCGACTGGCCGACCTGAACGGTGAGCAGAACCGGGAGCAGCCAGAGGAATCCGCCACCGGGCAGGGCAGCAACCGGCAGCAGCACCACCGGCAGCAGCACGCTGAGCAGCAGGGGCACGAACTGGGGCTCCAGCTTCACCAGGCGTCGCTGAATGCCCCGTTGCCGTTCCAGCTGGCGGCTGCTCGCCTCCGCTCCGGATCCGAGAACCCCGGGCGCCTGGGCGCCATCCACCTCGTCGCCGCCGGAGGCCATGGAAAGGCTCAGTAGCGGGGAACCGAAGGATCCACCTCCTGGCTCCAGGCGTCGATGCCGCCGGTCACGTTGATGCCCTCGATGCCATGGCGCTTCAGGGCGATCAGGGCCTTGGCACTGCGGCCGCCGAGCTTGCAGTGCACATACAGCTGCTTGCCGGCCGCCAGCTCCCTCACCCGCTCCACGGCGGTGCCGCTCTCGATCTGGTCGAGGGGAATGAGGGTGGCGCCGGGAATGGCGGCGATCTCTGCTTCGGGCGGATTGCGCACATCGATCAGCACCAAGCCGCTGGTGTCGCCGTCGAGCAGGGCCTTGAGCTCCACCACCCCCACACTCGCAACGGCGCCGGCCTCCTCCTGGCCGGGGGCGCTGCCGCCCACGCCGCAGAACTCCTGATAATCAATCAGCTTCTCGATCACCGGGCGCTCGGGGTTGGGCCGCAGCTTCAGCTCGCGGAACTTCATGCCCAGGGCATCGAACAGCAGCAGACGGCCGCTCAAGGTGGTGCCGATGCCGGTGATGATCTTCACCGCCTCGGTGGCCTGGATCACGCCGATGATCCCCGGCAGCACCCCCACCACACCGCCTTCGGCGCAGGACGGCACCATGCCGGGCGGCGGCGGCTCGGGGAACAGATCGCGGTAGTTGGGGCTCTCCGCATCCAGGTTGAACACGGTGGCCTGGCCCTCGAAGCGGAAGATCGAGCCGTACACGTTGGGCTTACCCAGCAGCACGCAGGCGTCGTTCACCAGGTAGCGGGTGGGGAAGTTGTCGGTGCCGTCGCAAACGATGTCGTAAGGACGGATGATCTCGAGGGCGTTCTCACTGGTGAGGGCGGTCTCGTAGAGATCCACCTGGCAGTGGGGATTGATTTCGAGAATGCGGGCCTTGGCCGATTCGATCTTGGGTTTGCCCACCCAGCTGGTGCCGTGGATCACCTGGCGCTGCAGGTTGGAATGGTCCACCACGTCGAAATCAACGATGCCGATCCGGCCCACGCCGGCGGCGGCTAAGTAGAGCAGCAGGGGCGACCCCAAACCGCCCGTGCCCACACAGAGCACCGAGGCCGCCTTGAGGCGCTTCTGCCCCACCATGCCCACCTCCGGCAGGATCAGGTGACGGGCAAAGCGGGCCACCTCATCGGGGCTGAGCTGGACGCCGCTGGTGTCAGGGGGAAGCATGGGCGGAAGGGAAGCGGGGCGCGGCCGCGGGGGCGATCGCCTCAATCCTCCATTCTCCACGGCAGAAGCCGGGGAGGCACCTCCAGCTCCATCCACCAGCAGCACAGCAGCGGCCGGGCGGCGGCGCCATCCCCGGGGGGACGCTCCCCAGCGGCCACGCCGCGGATCAGCATCAGGGTCGGGGCGAAGGCCATGCTGCAGTCGGTGGCGGAGGGCAGCGGCGGGCTGGCCGGATGGCTGTGGAGCGAGCCCAGCACCTCCAGCCCCTGGGTGCGGGCCCACTTCTGGGCGAGCAGCTGCTCGCGGGGGTCGATCCGGAAGCGACGCCGCCTTTCGTCCGCCGGCTCCCAAACATTGGCCGTGGGCCACACCCGCTGGAGATGCCAGCAGCTGGGGGCCACTCCCGCCGCATCTCGGGGGCTGCTCCGCCGCGATCCCAGCAGCAAGGCACAGCCCTCCTCAGGGGCCGCCGCATCCAAGAGTCGGTCGATCAGCGTCAGCACCTGACCACCGAGGCAGATTTCCGCTGGCGCCTCCAAAGACTCCCCTGTATCTTTTGATCCAGTCTGAACTCTGCTTTTAGCCATGAGCGACCTCAGCACAGAAGCCAAGGAAGCGGCCGAAGCGGTTGGCAATGCCGCTGAAGAAGTCGGCGCCGATTTCAACCAACGCTTCGGCGAAGTGATCGGCAAAGTTAACCAAACCCTTGACAAGCTCGACTGGAGCCAGATCGGCAAGGCCGGCAAGGTGGCCGGCATCCTGCTGGCCGTGATTGTTGCCCAGATTCTGATCAAAGGGGTGCTCGACACCATCAACCTGCTGCCAATCGTGCCCGGCCTGTTGGAGCTGCTGGGTCTGGTGGTGGTGGGCACTTGGAGCTGGGAAAATCTCACCACCAGCGAGAAGCGCAACGCCGTGGTGGAACGCCTCCAGGGAGTGCGCAAGGAATACCTGGGCTGATCCAACCCCGGACACTTCTTTCGGCCCAGCGCCTCACCACCTTCGCAAGCGTCAAGAGAATCCGGGCGATGCGATCGCCAGAGCTCCCAAGAACAACAAGCTGAGCCCCCGTTCATCGGGGGCTTTTTTTGTTTGGACACCGCCGCGGCCCACGGGTGTCGGTGACCCCGGCGGAGCGGTCCGGCAGGATGTGATCGAGCTGAGTTCAACGGCGCCAAGCCACCGGCTGCCCTCAGCCAGGCGGATCTAGAAGCAGCTCAGCAATCACCGCCTGAACCTGGTCGGCATAGCTGCCGCCGAACAGATTGGCGTGATTGAGCAGGTGGTAGAGGTTATAGAGAGGAACCCTTCGGCGATGCCCAGCGGGTAAGGGCCAGGTGGCCTCATAGCCCGCGAAGAACGGGGCCGGAAAGCCACCAAACAACCTGGCCATCGCCAAATCCACCTCCCGATCAGCACGGTGGACCGCTGGATCGAAGATCACTCCGTGACCGCTGCTGTCGATGGCGGCGTTGCCGCTCCAGAGATCGCCGTGCACCAGGCAGGGATCAGCACCGTGGCCATCGAGCCAGTCCGGCACCCGCTCCAACAGGGCCTGCCCACCCCGCAGCGCACCGATCCTGCTCTCCAGCCACTTGAGTTGGGGCGCCAGTCGCCGTTCGGCAAAAAAGGGACCCCAGCTCTCCAGCCAGCCGTTCGCCTGGGGAGCGGCACCGATGGCATTGTCGCGGGGCCAGCCGAAGCGGCCGGGCCGATCCCCCGGCATGCAGGGGCGCTCCAGGCTGTTGCGATGCAGCAAGGCCAGGGCGGCCCCCAGCCGGTGCCAGGCGCCTGGAGCTATAGCAGAGGCTGATCCCTCCAATTCGAGCCAGGGCAACACCAGCACGGCCTGGCTCCCGGCAACCCCCACCGCGAGGGGCGCCGGCACGCGGAGGTCGGTGCCCGCGGCGGCACGGGCAAGGGCCTGGAGGCCCTCGGCCTCCGCCTCCAGCAACGGCAGGGCTTCCAGGGTGTTGATCTTGGCGAACAGACGGCCCCCTGAGAACGGCGGCGCAGGCATGAGCGCGGCCGCCGCCCCCCCCGAGGGCAGCACCGTGAGGCACCAGGCGCTGTGGATGCAGCCCCCGCCCACCGGCCGGCGGCCCACCGGGCGAACCCCGAGGTTTTCGGCCAGCCAGTCCGCCAGGTCATCCCCTGGCAGCGCACCCGAAGATCCCGGCATCCCCATGGCCCCTCGGTGCATGACTCACGCCATCGAAGCAGCGGCCGCCAGGTGGAGAGCCCCATGGCAGGCATCCCCCCGGGGGGCCACCAGGATCCCCCCCCACCGCCGCAGGCCGTGCTCGAAACGGTGGCGCAACCCCGCCAGATGGATGAGTCCGCCCCCTAGGGCCGCCACTGGTGGTTCCCGCAGATCCAGGGCCGCGGCCACGGCGGCCACCATCGCCACCAAGGCCTCGGCGTTCTGGGCCAGGATCGCGCTGGCCCGGGCGTCGCCCTGCTCCGCCAGTCGATCAACCACCGGCGCCAGCCGGGCGAAGCCCGCGGCACCGAAGTCCGGATCCACCACCAGGGCCTTGATCCGCTGGGGGGTAGCTGGATCCTGGGGATCCAGGCCGAGAACCTGCCAGATCGCTTCCCGCAGGGGAGCATCGGGTTCACGGCCATCGGCCATCCGCAGGCTGAGGGCCAGCCCGTCCCGGCCGATATCCATGGTGGAGCCGGCCCCATCGAGGAGCCAGCCCCAGCCGGCACAGCGGTGATGGCGGCCCTGGCCATCGCTGCCCACAGCGATCGTGCCCGTGCCGCTGATCACCACGATGCCCGGCCCCTCCGGGAAGGCACCCCGCAGGGCGGTGCGTTCGTCACCGGTCACGGCCAGCCGGGTGCTGGGCAGGCCCAGGGCCGCCGCCGCCAGGGTCAGGCCCTGGGCCTGCACCGGGCTGCCGGCCTCGATGCCGCTGGCACCGACCGCCGCCGCCGCCAGCGGCACGGATCGCCACTCGTCCGGCAACCGGGCCCGGGCCCCAGCCAGGCTCTCCCGCAGTGCAGCGGTGAACCGCTGCGGACCGCCCGGTGCCGCCAGATGCACCACCCCGGGTCCCTGGCCCTCCGCCAGCAGCCCGCCATCGTCACTGGCCAGGCGACAGGTGGTGTGGGTCTGGCCGGCATCGAAACCGGCCAGCAGGAGGGCCCTGGGCGGCCGAGGGTTGTGAGCCTGGAGGGCGGGATCGGCAAGGTCCGCCATGGTGGGCGCAGCGGTGGACTGGGGACAGGAGGGATCGGCGGGGGGTGGCCCGCCCGGGCCGGCCAGGGGCTCAGGCGGGCTCGCTGGCGGCCGGGGCACGAATGGGAATGGAAGCCCCGGCGGGCTGGGGATCAGCCGCAGCAGCCGCCAGGGTGGCGAGGCTGAACAGGCCCACCAGTTGCACCTCCGGCCGGAAGAAGATTGTGTCGGTGAGGCCCTGGACAGCGAGCCCAGCAAAGACCGCCACCGCCGCCAGGGAGGGGAGATTGAGCATCCCCTGGCCCTGGCCCTGGCGCAGGCCGGTGCGCACGGCGGTGAACAGCAGGGCCACCCCGGCCAGCAATCCCGGCACGCCGGCTTCGACCAGCAGTTCCAGGGGGATGGAATAGGCGCTGAGGGCGTTGAACTTGGGTTGCTGGTAGAGGGGATAGATCAGGTTGAAGGCCGTGTTGCCCGGACCGATGCCCAGCCAGGGGCGGTCGTTGATCATCGCCAGCACGGAGGTCCAGACGTTGATTCGAAAGTTGTTGGAGCTGTCTTCACGGCCGGCCACCAGGCTCATCACCCGCACCCGCAGGGGCTCCACCTGGGTGACCAACACCACCAGGGCCACCGCCGTGGCCACCAAGAGCAGCAGGGGAAAGGTGCGGCGCCAGAAGGGGGGCCAGTGGCGGGTCTGACGCATCGCCAGCAGCAGGCCCAGCAGGCCAAGGGAGGCCACCATGCCCATCCAGGCGCCGCGGCTGTAGGTGAGCACCAGGGCCACGATCCCCAGCACCAGGGAGACGAGGGCGAAGAGACGACGCGGCAGGGTCCGCCAGCGCAACACAGCCACCACCGCCAGGGGCAGGATCGGCAGCAGGTAGCCGCCCAGCAGATTGGGGTTGTCGAGGGTGCTGTAGATCCGCACCGTGCCCTCCGCCACCGAGTTGTTGTCGGACCAGCGGGCCAGTTGGCTGGAATCGGCGTAGAGCTGGCGGATGCCGATCACGCTGGTCAGGAGCTGACCGGCCAGCAGGGCGGCCACCAGCCGATCCCACCAGAGCGGTGAACTGGCCAGGAGCTGGCGCAGCAGGGCGTAGACCCCCAGATAGCTGGTGAGCTTCATCAGCCCCTTGGCCGCGGCCACCGGCACCGGCGAGAAGCCGGTGGCGAGCAGCGCCACGGCCAGCACCGCCAGCAGAGCCAGGTTAATCGGGCCGATCCGCCCGGGGGTGGTGCGCAGGGCCCAGAGCACCCAGAGCAGGCCGCAGGCGGCGATCAGCAGGCTCAACCCGGCGCGGGTGACCAGGGGTAGGCCCGCCAGCAGGGCACAGAGCACCAGGCCGGAGATCAGCGGCAGGTGCTTCGAGATGCTGCCCGCCGGTGAGCCCGCCAGCAGGCCCTGCCAACGCAGCAGTAGGGGCGTGGGCGTGGCGGGAGAGAGCACGGCGCAGCGGTGGTGGTGGTGGGATTATCGGTGGGGCCGGCCGGGCTTTCCAGCCAGCGGGGGATTTGGGGCGTTCCTTGGTATTTGCGGCGTGATGGGAATGGGCGGCCCCGTGGCTGCGGCCACTCCCAACGCTGCGGGGATGGGAGCGGACTTCGTTAGGCCGCGTTTCCATAACAGCCGGGAGCCTGATCTGCCCGACGCACCCCATTTCCAGGCCATGACCGGCTCCTTCACCGCCACCTGCCAGCGCCGACCAAGATCGCCGTCAGTGAGCGCTGTGCGTTGTCGCGACCAGGCCGGTGGGGGGGGGTGCAACGGAGCGTTGCCAGAGGCGCCTGCCCTGTTTCCTTTAGGGCTCGTTCCTTCAGGGCTCCCCGACTTCGGCCGCCGCCGGTGGCAGCGCCAGCTCCAGGTGCTCCAACGCCGGCACCGCCGCCTGGTTGCGCCGGTAGAGCACCCGATACACGGGCAGACCCTGGGCGAGCACATGGCGCTCCCGTTCCGTGGGCACCGGCAGGGGGTTGGAGGCCCGCCAGGGTTTGGCATCCTCGGCCGGCCGCTCGAAGCAGGCGCTGGCCTCACACAGCGCCACCATCGGCGAGATCACGGCCTCCACATCGCTCTGAAGGAAGAGCTCGGCCCCCGGCGCCAGGGCTGCGGCGATCGAGCGCAGCAGGAGCGGCTGCAGCACCCGCCGTTTGTGGTGCCGGAGCTTGAACCAGGGGTCGGGAAACTGGATCGAGACGCGCTGCAGCAGGCCCCCAGGCAGCTCGGCCAACCAGCGCTCCAGGCTCACGTTGGCGTTGCAGAACAGAAAGTGCAGGTTGGTGAGGCCAGCAGCGATCCGCTCCGCCTCGGCGGCCTCCACCAGGGGCCGGCGGATCTCCAAGCCCAGATGGTTGTGGTCGCTCTGCAGGGGCGCCAGGTCGAGCAGGAAGCGACCGCGGGCGCAGCCGATGTCGAGCACCAGCGGTTGATCGGGGTGGGCGAACAGCTCGGCCGGCGGCGGCAGGGGCCGCGGCTGCTGGTGAACAAGGCTGAGCGGATTGACGTGCTGGCGCACCCGTCAGCCCTCCGGCACCAGGAAGCCCCAGCTGGCGGTGTAGCCGTGCAGGTGGGTGGTGCCCCCCACCGGCCCAATCTCGCCGTTGCAGAACACCCCCGCGATCGGCAGCTGGTCAAAGGCCTCGCGGCAGAGGCTCACATCGCCATCGGGGTGCCCATAGAGGCCCCGGCCGCGGCCGAGGCAGGCAAACAGCAGGGCCGCTAGGGGCTCGGCCGGTCGGCGGGCCGCCTGGCGCAGCAACTGCCGCGATTCCTCCCGGGAGGCATCGGCATCCCGCAGCTGGAACTGCACCTTCTGGCCCACCCGCATCCGTTCGCCCACCGCCACGGCGCCGTTGCGGGGGTCCACGCCGATCAGGTTGCGCACCAGGAAGGCCGGGGGCTGCTCACCGCTGCGCTCCAGGCTGAAATCACTGCGGGCCACCCCCAGGAAGAGCGAATGCTTCACCTGCTCCCGCTCCGCCGGATTGAGCCCGCCGAGGATGGCCTGCAACGCCTCCACCGGGCTGCGGCGCAGGTCGCCTTCGCTCACCTGCAGCACCACATTGCGCTGGGCCTGCTCCACCTCCAGCACCGGACCGATCGGCCGGCACCCCTGGGCCACCATCGGCTGCAGGCGCCAGGCGCCGCCGATCAGGCAGCCCACCGCCCCGCCGCGCACCTGGTCGCCGAACAGCAGGGAGCCGTGGGGAGCGCTGTGCTGGCCCGCGATACCGCCCACCTTGGCCACGGCGGGGAAGGCGTAGTCGAGGCCGCCGATTAGGTCGTTCACCGCGCCGCAGCCCGGATCCACCAACAGCAGCATGGCGTTGATGCCCTCAACTCCGGCGCCCACCGCCGTGCGCCAGGGTTCGGCGGGGCCGTCGAGGTCGGGGAGGTCGGCCGTGTCCAGGGAAAAGGGATGGAGTTCAGCCCCGGGCAGGCGCAGCAGGGTGAGGCTGAGGGCGGGTTCATGCTCCAGCTCCCGGGGTGCCCCTCCCGCTTCAGTGCCCACCACGCCGCCGCCCAGGCAACCGATCCAGTGGCGGGCCTGCAGTTTCTGGCGCAGCAGCGGCAGCAGGCGGGGCAGGTCGCTGGCGTAGCTGGCGGAGGCGAACACCAGGGCCAGATCAGCCGGGCCGGCGCCCGCCAGCTGGCGGGCCAAGTCGTCCACCGCGCCCTGGAGGGAGGGATCGCGGGCTAGACCGGTGCGGCACCAGGCGCCGCTCTCACGCCGCGCCAACCAGGGGAAGGAGGGGAAGGCAGCCATCGCCGGACCCTAGGTCCCGGAGGGGTGAGCGGATAATGGCGCCTTACCGCCCTCAATCATCCGTGCCGGATCCGCTTTACCGCTCCCTGGTCTGGCTGGCCGTGCGCCTGGGCCTGCTGTTCACGGTGGGGTTGCCCCTGGTGCTGCTGGTGTGGACCTCACTGCGGCGGGAGGGGGCCCTGAGTCGCCTGCTCGGGCTCTACTGGAAGATGGCCAGCCTGCTGTTGATCGCCCTGCTTCTGCTCACCAACAAGGCGCCTCTCGGCTTCGCCCTGCTGGTGGCGGCTCCCCTGCTGCTGGTGGCGGTGCTCTGGTTCTGGGTGGACCTGAACGAGGAGCTGGCTGATTTCCCCACCTGGCGCGGCCTGCCGCTCACCGTGCGGATCTGGCGCTGGAGCCTCACCTTCTATGCCTTGTCCCTGACGGCCCTGGCCAGCACCGCCCTCTCCTGCCTGACGGGCGGGCTGGAACGCCCGGTCTGCACCGCCTGGCTGGAGGCCCCCGGCCAGCTGCATGGCGTGCTGGCCCAGATCTTTGGCTTCGTGTTCGGCGGCCGCTGGACCCCGGCGGTGGCGGGGTTCCTCGGCTATGCGGGCCTGGCGGGCTATGCGGTGGGCCTGCTGCAGTGGCTGCTGGTGCGGCTACCCCGCCAGGGGCGCGTGGCCGGCGAGTTCTGAGGGTCGCAGGCCCTGACGCGTTTCACGGGAGTGCCCCCGCGTTCCCATCCCCGCTCCTCCCCGTACCCCATGGCCTCCGAGACAAGCCCCTTCGCGCCGGATCCGCCGCCGGGAGCCACCGTCGCCACGGAACGGCTCCTGGCCCGGCTGGAGGCGATCAGCCGTGAGCGCCCCGATCGGGTGCTGCGGCTCCGGGGAACCCTGGGAGCTCTGCCTCCCGAGGGCGGCAGCGAAGCCAGCGAGGATCCCGGCGCGGCCGCATCGCCCGTTGAGCCCTGTGAGCTGGTGATCTACCGGGGCTTCTCCAGCAGCACCACCCACCCCACCGCCTTCGATCCCGACCAGCCAGCCCTGCCGGAGACCGCCCGGCTGATCAGCGCTGAGATCCTGCAGGCCCCCCTGCGGCCCGGCGAGGCGGAGGGCCTGCTGGCGGGGCCAGGGCCGGTGGCGTTGTTCCTGGAGCCTGGGGCCTGGCCGTAGCGGTGGGGCTCGGGGGCCCAGGGCCCAGCCCTGCGGGGGGCGGTGCCAGGGAGAGCGTTTCTAGGCTGAATGCCCCTGGGCATCGGAGCATGCAACTGCGGCATGTGATCAACCTCTGGCCCTGCATGGCACCTACGGGATGCTCTGGTTGCTCAAGGAACGGATCTTCCCCGACCGCCAGTGGCAGCAGCCGATCGGCTGGGTTGGGGCCGTGGGGGGCTTCCTGGTGCTGGCGCTCTACTGGCTGGCGCCCTTTCTGCTGATTTCCTCCGGCGCCGTGCCGCCCATGCCGCTGGTGGCCCTGGCCATCGCCCTCAATCTGCTCGGTGTGTTTCTGCATTTCGGCAGCGATGCCCAGAAGCACTTTGTGCTGAAGCTCCAGCCTGGATTAATCGACGATGGCTTTTTCGCCCGCTGCCGCAACACCAACTACCTGGGTGAGTTGCTCATCTACCTCTCCTTCGCCCTGCTGGCGATGCACTGGCTCCCCTACGTGGTGCTGGCCGGTTTTGCCTTCGGCGTGTTCCTGCCCAACATGCGCAACAAGGATGCCTCCCTCTCCCGCTACCCCGGCTTCGCCGCCTATCGGGAGCGTTCGGGGCTGCTGCTGCCGCGGTTGTTGGGCTGAGCGGGCTCAGCCCTCCAGCACCGCCACGCAGCGGCCGCAGACGGTGGGGTGGGCGGCGTGTTGGCCGATGTCGGTTTCGTAGTGCCAGCAGCGCTCGCACTTCTCGCCTTCGGCCCGGGAGATCCGCAGCGTGATGCCCTCGTCGCTGGCTTCGGCCAGCACAGCTGCGGGGGGTTCACCGCCGAGGTGCAGGGCTGAAACCAAGAGCCAATCGGCCAGGTTGTCCACCTCGGGGTGGGGGCTGGCCTCCAGCAGGGCGAGGGCCGCGGCCAGGCTGCCCCCGGCTTCGCCGAGCTCCAACTGCACCTGGGCTTCGAGGGAGGAGCCGATCGCCTCGTTCGCAGCCTGGCCTTCGCCGCTCCCTTCGGAGCCTGCCTTTTTTGCCGCCGGTTGCTGACGGCAGGCCTCAAGCAGTCGGTTCACCCGCGGCCGCAGGGTGAACAACAGCTCGCGCACGGCGGCATCGGTTTCAGCGCCGTAGCCCCCGTCAGCCCCCGAATACCACTCCGCCGGCACCGTCGGCCAGCCCCGCTCGAACACTGAGCCCTCGGCCACCGGATAGGGCAGGTTCTGCCAGATGTCTTCGGCCATGTGGCAGAGCACCGGCGCGATCAGGCCGGCGAGGCGTTCCACCACCAGATGCAGCACGGTCTGGCAGCTGCGGCGGCGGAAGGAATCGGCGGCGCTCACATACAAACGGTCCTTGGCGATGTCGAGGTAGACGTTGGAGAGATCCACCACGCAGAAGTTCTGCAGGGCCTGGAAGAAGCGGTAAAACTCGAACCGCTCGAAATCGGCGCTCACCGCATCGATCAGCGCCGCGGTGCGCTGCAGCATCCAGCGATCCAGCAAGGGCAGCTCAGCGATCGGCACCGCATGGCCCCCCTCGGCTTGGGGGCGGGGATCGAAGTCGTGCAGGTTGCCGAGCAGGTAGCGGGCCGTGTTGCGCACCTTGCGGTAGACATCGGCCAGCTGCTTCACGATCCCCGGTCCCAGCGGCACATCGGCGGAGTAATCCACCGAGCTCACCCAGAGGCGCAGCACATCGGCGCCGTAGGCGGGATCTTGTTTTTCGTTTTTACCCCCCTCCACCAGCACCGCCGGATCGACGACGTTGCCCAGGGATTTGCTCATCTTGCGGCCCTTCTCATCGAGCACGAAGCCATGGGTGAGCACGCGGCGGTAGGGCGCCCCGCCGGTCACGGCCACGGCGGTGAGCAGGCTGCTCTGGAACCAGCCGCGGTGCTGATCGGAGCCCTCCAGGTAGAGATCGGCGGGGAAGTTGAGGGGGGTGTCGCCCGCCGAAACCGCCCCAGCGGATCCGCCAACGCTTGCCGCCGCAGCACCGGCACCGACGGCAGCGACGGCCGCTTCACCATCAGCCCCAGCCGCAGCTGCGCCAGCCCCCAACGCCCCGTCGCCTGCTGCCGGGCCGGCGGAGGTGCCCCCCGATTCCGTTGCGCCCTTCCCCCCCCCAGCACCCCTGCCCAGGAGGAGCCGGAATCGAACCACACATCCATGGTGTCGGTGCCCTTGCGCCACTGCTCGGCCTGGTCGACCCAGGCGGGGGGCAAGAGGCCGGCCTCTTCGCGCTCCCACCACACATCCGAACCGTGCTCCGCGATCAGAGCCTGGATGTGGGCGAGGGTGTCGGCGTTGAGCAGCACCTCGCCGCTTTCGCGGTGATAAAACACCGGGATCGGCACGCCCCAGGTGCGCTGGCGCGAGATGCACCAGTCGCCCCGGTCGCGCACCATCGCCTCGATCCGGTTGCGGCCGCTCTCCGGCATCCAGTTCACGGCGGCGATCGCGGCGAGGGCCTGCTCGCGGAAAGCCTCCACCGAAGCAAACCACTGTTCGGTGGCGCGGAAGATGGTGGGTTTTTTGGTGCGCCAGTCGTAGGGGTAGCGGTGGGCATAGCTCTGCTCGGCTAGCAGGGCGCCGGTGTCGCGCAGGGCCGAGAGGATGGCGGCGTTGGCGTCCTTGAGCACGTTGAGGCCGGCGAAGGGGCCGGCTTCGGCGGTGAGGGTGCCGCCCTCATCCACCGGGCAGAGCACCGCCAGGCCGTGCTTGCGGCCGGTGTTGAAGTCGTCGACGCCATGGCCCGGCGCCGTGTGCACCAGGCCGGTGCCCGATTCGGTGGTGACGTAGTCGCCTCCCACCACCACCGGCGCCGTGCGATCCAGCAGGGGATGGCGATATTGGATTCCCTCCAGCGCCTGGCCCTTCACGGTGAGCAGGGGCTCCAGGGGGCGCTCGAGGGTGCTGCTCAGGCCGTCCACCAGGGCCTTAGCCACCACCAGATAACGGGGGGCATCGGCCGGGGCGGAGCCATCGCGGCAGATGGTGTAATCGAGCTCGCCATTCACCGCTACCGCCAGGTTGGCGGGCAGGGTCCAGGGGGTGGTGGTCCAGATCGCCACGAACAGCTGTTCGCGGTGGCCGGCGGTGGTGGGGCCTTCGATGCCGTGGGGCCGCAGCTCGCCGGCCAGGGCAGCGGGCAGCTCCACCACCGGGAAGGCCACGTAGGCACTGGGGGAGGTGTGGCCGTCGGGGTACTCGAGTTCGGCCTCGGCCAGGGCGGTGCGAGAGCTGGGGCTCCAGTGCACCGGCTTGAGGCCCCGGTAGATGTGGCCCGCCAGCACCATCTGGCCGAACACGCCGATCTGGGCCGCCTCGTAGGCCTTGTTGAGGGTGAGGTAGGGCTGGTCCCAGTCGGCCCAGATGCCCCAGCGGCGGAAGCCCTGACGCTGGCCCTCCACCTGTTCGAGGGCGTAGGCGTGGGCGCGGCGGCGCAGGGCCAGCGGGGTGAGCTCGCGCCGCTCCTCGCTGGAGAGCCCCTGCAGCACCTTCAGCTCGATCGGCAGGCCGTGGCAGTCCCAGCCCGGCACGAAGCGCGCCCGCTTGCCGTTGAGCAGGGCGTGCTTGTTGATGATGTCCTTGAGCACCTTGTTGAGGGCGTGGCCCACGTGCAGGGCGCCGTTGGCGTAAGGCGGGCCGTCGTGCAGGGTGAACACCGGGCCCGGATGCTCCGGGCTGATCCCTTCACGGCTGAGCCGCTCATAGAGCCGCCGCTCCGCCCAGAAGGCCTGGATCTCGGGCTCCCGCACCCGGGCGTTGGCCCGCATCTGGAACGGCGTCTCCAGCAGGTTGAGGGTGTCCTTGTAGGAGGCCGGGCCGGCGGTCACAACGACGGGATGCGGGAAGGGGGGATTATCCCGTCCCGCCGGGCGGTGCCCGGTGCCGGCATCTGGTGGGTCCGGCAGGTTGGGCCCCCTGGTCCTTGGGGTTCTGGTCCTTGAGCCCCTGGCCCCGCGGAGGTCAGGCTCCGGACTCGAGCTCGCTGGAGGAGGGGGGCGGCGCGGCCGGGTCCGGGGATGCGGTGGGCGAAGGGGACTCCGGTTCGGCAAGCCCATGGGGGGCGGAGGGTTCCGATGCCTGATCCGTCGCTTCGGGGGCGGGAAGCAGGGCTGAGGAGCCCGCCGTGGTGGGCTCGGGAGCGGCGTCTGCCGTCGGGGATGGCACCGGAGATTCCGGCCGCACCCAGCGCTTGCCCTGGCGTTTCCCCCCGCTCCTGGATGGGGCCCCGCCGCCCTGGCCGACTGCGGCGGTCGGCGCGCGCTCGCCTCCACCCTTCAGGCCACCGAATCCCGTACCGAGCCGCCCGATCCCAGCACCGGCCTGCTGGAGCAGGCCGGTGGAGGTGATGCCGAGCTGGCGGAAGCTGGTGCTCCAGCGCTCCAGGGACCCCAGCCGCTGCCGTTCCTCCTCCGTGAGCTGGCGCCAGCGGCCCTGGCCCACCTCCAGGCCGAGGCGGCCGATCAGCAGGGCGCCGCAGAGCACGCCGAGCATCGGCGCTCCGGTGAGGCGATCGGCACTGGTCACCAGATCGAGCCCCAGCAGCAGCAGCACGGCGCCCCAGGCCGAGTCCCGGGGCCGGCTGAGCTCGGGGGCCAGCAAGGGGAGCAGCAGCACAGTGAGGCCCAGGGGCAGGGCTAGCAGTCCCCCGAGGGTGGCGAGCATGGCCGAGGCCGGCAGGGTCTGGATCCATTGTGCGTGCTCTGCTCGGGGCACGCTCTGCCTAAAGTTGGCGCCTGCCCACCTGGCGGAATTGGTAGACGCGCTGGGTTTAGGTTCCAGTGGCTTAGGTCGTGGGGGTTCAAGTCCCCCGGTGGGCATGGCTTAACGAGCAGGGCCGCACTCCTGGCGCGCCACGCGTACGGCGGCAGCCTTGATGGGGCGCCGCGGTCCAGGGGCTGGTCCCTCCAGGCGGAGCGGCTGGCCATCAGGGCTATGGCGCCCCTGGAGCAGCCCGCCCGCCCCGTGACCGGTTGTGGCGCCGGCGATGGCGCGGCGATGGCTGTCCTGCCGCAGCGGGGCTGGCGGTGATGGCAGGGCCGGAAAGCTCGCAGCGGGTTGCGCCGGCCCGCGGACGGGACGACAGCAGCGGGAGGAGAGCGAATTCCGCCAGGCATTTGGGCGGAGTTTCCACCCATTTCCCCTCGAGTGTGACCCAACTCACTGACAGAACGCCGGAAGGGGGTTCGGATTTTGACAATCAGCCAAAACCCTTTCCCCACCTAGTCCGAAGTCGATCCGACTTTAGGTCGACACCGCTGCATTTTGACCGTATAAGATGTCCAATAGAGGCAAATTGTGCTGGCCATGGTGGGTGTCGAGGAGTTGGCCTCGCTCGACTTCGTCCTCTGGCGACGCACCGGCAAGCAGGCCGCCAGGGCCCTGGGCTGCAACCAGAGCACCATCTCCCGCCGTCTCGGCCGCTGTCTGCAGGTGTTCCAGCTGAAGATGCGGCGGATCCGCAACGAATGGGATCTGCCGTTCTCCCACCTGCTGCAGATGGAACGCGAACTGCACCAGCACTGCCGGCTGCTGGGCCATCTGCCGCTACGGCTCGAGGCCTGCCCCCTGACGGGCCCCCTGCTCGCCCATCCCCTGCCGGAGGGCTGGATCGGCGGCTGTTACGACCACATCGGCGTGGAACGGCCGCTGCAGCTGCTGCGGGAGCGGGTGATCGATGCCTGGATCTGCGATGCCGTGGACGACCTGCCGCCCCCCTCAGGGCGACCCGAACTGGCCATCCACCCCCTCTGGCGCAATCCCGTGGCCCTGCACGCCGCCCCCGGCCACCCCCTCGCCGGCGAACGCGCCCTCACCAGCACCGACCTGCGTTCCTTTCCCTGCCTCGATATTCCGGCCGGGGGCTTCGAGCGGTCCCGCAGCCTGCTCCACAGCCTGGACCTCAACCATCAAGCCACCGATCTGGCGCACTACGCCCGGAGCGGCTGGGAAGAACGCGGCGAAGACGCGATCACCCTGCTGTGCTTCACCCCCCTGAACCGCCTGGCCAGCCCTGGCCTGGTTGCCCTAGACGCGCCGGCCCCGTTCGACAACGGCGGCGCCCTGCTCTGCCGCCGGGACCTGGCCGACCAGCCCCCGATCAGGCTCCTGCTGGAAACCCTTCGCTGGCGTCTGGCCCAGAAGGCCGCCACCTTGCCGGATCTGGAGCGCCTGTAGGCGAAAGGGCGGCATGGCGGCCCCAGCAGTCCGAGGCCCGATGTCCGTAATCTGGTGGGCCTTCCGGTGTTTCCGGTGATCCGGCTCCGTTTCAGGTCCCATCTCCGCTGATGTCCCAGGTCCTGGCGCGCATGCCGGCTTCTCTCCCCTCCCCCGCGGCGCCCCCCGATCCCGAGGCCGTGCGCCTTTCGGCCTCGGTGCGCAGCGTTCCCAAGCAGTTCCTCGATCCGCCGGCGGCCTGGAACCCCACGGTGGGCCTGTTTCTGGCGGGCTACGGCCTGGCCGCGCTCACCATCTGGGGCTGGTTCGTGGGGGGCTGGTCCCTGCCGCCGCTACTGGCCCTCGGTTTCTTGGCGCTCCACCTGGAGGGCACCGTGATCCACGATGCCTGCCATAACGCCGCCCACCCCAACCGCTTCTGGAATGCGGTGATGGGCCATGGCGCCGCGCTACTGCTGGGCTTCAGCTTCCCGGTCTTCACCCGGGTGCACCTACAGCACCACGCCCATGTGAATGATCCGAAGCACGATCCCGATCACATCGTGAGCACATTCGGTCCGCTCTGGCTGATCGCGCCGCGCTTCTTCTACCACGAGGTCTTTTTCTTTCGGCGCCGTCTTTGGCGGGGTCACGAACTGGTGGAATGGGCGCTGGCAAGGGCTGTTTTCTTTGCCATCGTTCTGCTTGCCGTTCAGCACGATTTCCTGCCTTTTATTTTCAACTGTTGGTTTGCCCCGGCCCTGATGGTGGGCGTCACCCTGGGTCTCTTCTTCGACTACCTACCGCATCGACCCTTCACCTCCCGCAACCGCTGGCACAACGCCCGCGTCTATCCAGGGAGGATGATGAACTGGTTGATCATGGGTCAGAATTACCACCTGGTTCATCACCTCTGGCCATCGATTCCCTGGTTCGAATACAGGCCCGCCTATCACGCCGTTCGCCATCTGCTCGATGCCAAGGGGTCACCCCAGCGCCTCGGCCTGTTCGAAACCCGTCGCGATGGCTTCAACTTCCTCTACGACATCTTTCTTGGCGTGCGCAGCCACAAGCGCAAACGCAGCCGTCTCAGGCCCCTCGCCGCCTTGATGCCCACCCGGCATGCCCGCCGCCGGGTGATTGAAGTGCTGCACCGCACGGCGGTCTCACCACACCGCTGAGCTGAGCAGACTCAGTCGGCCAGGATCTTCGGCACCCGCACAAAGTCGCCCTCGCGCTCCGGGGCCAGATCGAGCAGGTCCTCGCGCACCGGCGTGGGGTTCACGGCGTCATCGCGGGTCACATTCACCACTTCCACGGCCCGGGTGGTGGGGGGAACCCCCTCGGTGTCCACCTGCTCCAGGTGGGCCACGTAGTCGAGGATCCGCTCCAGCTGGGTGGTGTAGGTGGCGATGGTGGCCTCGGCCAGGTCGAGGCGGGCCAGATGGGCCACCTTGCGCACATCATCGGCGGAGATTTTGCCCATTCTCATGTCGGCACCAGAGGCTCCGAACTTAATCGGCCCCCGGCGAGGGGGAGGCCATCAGAGGGCGGGAGCATCGGCCAGAAAGTCGCGCAGGTCCTCCACGAGGGCGGTGGCGGCGCAATCGAGAAAGCGGGCCCCGTGGTCGGCCTGGGCCAGGTAGGGGTCGGAACCCATACGGCCATCGGGATGGCGACGGCGGAAATCCTCCGGTCCATGGATCGGCCCGGCCGGGGCCGCCTCCGGCAGGGGTCGCTGGGCCGCCAGCAGGGAAGGCTCGAGGTGAAGGGTGAGGGCAATCTCGCTGGGGGTGGCGTGGTGGCCCTCCCGATCGCCGTAGAGCTCCCGGGCCAGCCGCATCACCGGCGCGGCGGTGAACCAGTTGGCCAGCCGACAACGCAGCTCCCCGGCCACCGGCAGCCCCCGGGTGGCCGCGGTGCCATAGGCCTGGGCAAAGGCGGCCCGGGTGGTGGCGATGTTACCCCCGTGGCCATTCACCACGTAGATGCGCTCGAAGCCATGGCGGGCGAGGGAAAGCACCACGTCGTGGAGCACCGCCAGCAGGGTGGCGGGCTGCAGGCTCACCGTGCCCGGGAAGCCGAGATGGTGTTCGGCCATCCCGAAGGCCTGGGCCGGGGTCACGAGCACACCGCTGCGGCGCCCTAGCTCCAGGGCCACCGCCTCGGCGGTGAGGGCATCGGTGCCGATCGCGCCGGTGGGGCCATGCTGCTCGGTGGAACCCAGGGGCACGATCACGCCCTTGCAGCGCTCCAGGTAGGACTCCACCTCGGGCCAGGTGCGCAACTGCAGGCGGATGGCCTCAAACGGCAGGGGCTCGGCCGGGAAGGATCCGCAGGCGACGGTTTGGGGGCCTAGGGCGATGGGGGATGGAGTCGACACGCGTGCGCTGCAGAGAGACGATCAGTGGGCGGTGCCGTTGCCGTCGTAGGCGTCAGTGTCGTAGTAGCCGCCCTTGGTGCCGAAGAAGAGGGTGGCCAGGCAGAAGAGGCCGGAAACGGCAATCAGCACGGTGCCGAGGTTGAAGCTGGTGGAGTGCATCGGGTCAGGGCGGGGAGCCGGGCCAGCGGTGTGCAGCCAGTGTGGCGCCGATCGGCGCCAGCCGCCGCGGGCGACAAGCTGCCGCTGGATCACTGCAGGGTGACGGCGGAACGTGTGCAGAAATGCGGCGCTGCCTGTATGTATGGGGCGTATAAGCCCTTGATCCGGAGCCTGATCCATGGCCATCCTCCTGGTGGACTCTGACGATCCTGCTCTCAACATCCGGGCGGCGATCAGCGCCGCCGCCTCCGGCGACACGATCCTGCTGGATGCCGGCAGCTTCAACATCACCAGCCTCACCAGCCCCGCCGCCACCGGAACGGCTCCAGCCACCTTCTCCCAGTTCGGCGCCAAGGCCCTCAGCGTCGTGGGTGCTGGCAAGGCCCTCACCACGGTGGTGGGCAACGCCCGCATCTACGTGGGCCAGCTCGATCGCAACGGCGGCCTTCCCCTTGATCTCAACCTCAGCAGTTTCCGCCTGCAGTACGCCCTAGCGAGCGGCTACATCCTGCAATACGGCGATTATATCTTCAATTCCCTCGGCTATGACCAGGGCGGCAATCTTTATTACGGCGCCGCCAATGCGATGGTTGGCCTCAGCCTCGCCGATCTCAGCTTCAGCGGCAGCCACGCCGGTGCCGGCTCGGGCACCAGTTATCTGCAGGCGGTAGCCGGCTACACCAGCGCCGGCTCCGGCCGCCTCGACCTCAGCCTCGATCGGCTGGACGTGAGCCTCACCGGTCAGACCGGCTTCAACGGCAGCACCGGTGGCGGCTCCTTTTTGTACGCCCAGGGCGATGGCATCACACTGCGGCGCTCCACCTTCGATGAGGCGGGCTATCGCAGTGCCTTCACCATCGTCGACAGCAGCAATGTCACGATCAGCGGCAACACCTTCCGCCGCAGCGCCAACCGCAGCGTGCGCGCCAGCGGTGAAATCATCCAGAACAGCTCCGGAACCGTTGCGGGCAACGTGTTTCGCGATGGCGCCTATCTCGACCTGCGCAATTTCTCCCGCGACAGCTTGATCCTGGCCAACAACAGCTTCGACCTGAGCGGGGTGAGCAATCCCACCGGTCAATTTGGTGGCAGCGATCCCTTCGCGATCCTGGTGCGCAATAGCAGCGCCCTCTCCGGCGATCTGGCCCTCACCTTCACGGGGGTCAACAGCTTCACCGGCGGCCTGCCGATCAAGAACCTCACCACTGCCACCGCCACCCTGGCTGGCACGTTCCAGTTCAAGACCCAGGCCGACCCCACGGCCGCGGGGGTGTCCGCCTTCAACCTGGTGGTGGGCGGCACCGGCTCCGACCGGAACCTCAAGGGCACCGGCAGCAGCGACTGGATCAGCCTCGATGCCGGCGACGATCGCATCGATGCGGGCTTCGGCTTTGATTCGCTGCTCGGCGGCAGCGGCAACGACACCCTCGACGGCGGCAGTGGCCGCGACACCTTGGTGGGGGGCAGCGGCGCCGACCGCTTCGTGTTCGATGCCTACCTCAGCGCCGCCACCAATAGCGACACGATCACCGATTTCAGCGCGGCCGCCGGCGATCGCCTCGTGCTTGATCGGGCCATCTTCACCACCCTCAATAGCGGCGGCAGCCTCAGCAGCTCCGCCTTCCGCGCCGGTGCCGGCCTGGTGAGCGCCACCACGGCGGCCGATCGCATCCTCTACGACACCAGCTCCGGCGCCCTCCGCTACGACGCTGACGGCAGCGGCAGCGTCTACGACGCGGTGCCGTTCGCCACCCTCGCCAACGCTCCCAACCTCAGCGCTTCGGCCTTCCAGCTGGTGGGTGCCGACCCGGTCGCCCCCACCACCGAAGCCAAGCCCACCCTGAGCGTGGGCGCCAAGCTCAACATCACCGTGGTGCCCACGGCCGCTGACACCACCAGCACGGCCTGGAACTGGGTGAGCGCCGCCACCGATGCGGTCACCACCGGCAGCGTGAAGCTCGACAACCGCACCGGCCCCACCATGTCGGCCCGGTTCTACGGGATGCTCGGCTCGGCCCTGTATGAGGCCTGGCAGGTCTTTGATTCCGAGGCCGAAAGCAGCATCGCCACCCCCTCCTCCTCGGAACGCTGGGATCGGGCCGTGGAGCAGCAGATCAAGGGCTTCTTCAAGGGCATCGGCGAGGAGTTCGAATTCGACGGGGGCTCCACCCTCGGCTCCGGCGATGACGACGAGGACGATGACGATGGCGAAGGCGATGGAGGTGGAGGTGATGACGAGGGGAACGACGACGCCCCCTCCCTCAGCCCCACCGCGGCCAAGTTGATCGAGAGCGTGGTGGCCCGCACCACCTTTGCGGTGCTCGCCAGCCCCCTCTCTGGCATCCAGGCCGGTTCGGCCGGTCTGGCCCGCCTCAACGCGCAGCTGCAGGCCACCCTCAGCACCATCACCCCCGCCCAGGCGGCCCTGTTCAACGGCATCGATCAGCAGATCAGCCAGACCGTGGCGGCCAGGGTGCTGGCCAGCTTCCAGAACGACGGCTCCAGCCTCACCTTCGCCCCCCTGCAAAACCCGATCACGCTCAATGCGCCCGCCTACCTGCCGGTGAACAGCGGGCCGAACAATGTGACCCTGATCGACCAGTGGACGCCGGAGTATTCCGTCAATTCCAATCCCGCCACGCCCCTGCAGGTGTATCTCACGCCCACCTGGGGCGATGTGCAGTATTACCTCTTCCCCACCAGCGGCATCAATGCCCTCACTGCCCAGGCTGGGGGGGCGGAAGCCTTCCTGCTCGATCCCAACGACACCTACAACCTCCAGCTTGGCCTGATCTACGACGATGGCGTCGGTCCCGGCGTGGCGATCGGGCCCGATCAGATCGGCAAGACGATCAATCCCGGCTTCATCAACCAGGCCAACGAAGTGCTGGCCTTCAACCGGCAGCTCACCGATCCAGAGGGCAACAACTACAAAGGGATCGCCCAGTTCTGGGAGAACGGCGGCGGCACCGCCTTTCCGCCGGGTACCTGGATGAAATTCGGCCAGTACGCCTCGCTCGATCACAACAACAGCCTTGGTGATGATGCCAAGCTCTTCTTGGGACTCGGTGCTTCGGTGTACACCGCCTCGATCGCGGCCTGGGATCTCAAGCTCCAGGAAAATTCCGCCCGGCCGATTCGGGTGATCCGCGATCTGAGCCGCTTCGGGCTGATGGAAGATGTCGACAATGACCCAACCAATGGCTCCCAGTTCCAGGCCTATGTGCGCGGCCAGGGCTTGCAGACCATCAATGGCACCGATTGGGAGACCTATCAAACCCCCGGCCCCTATTCGCCTCCCTTCCCCGAGCTCGTTTCCGGCCACAGCACCTTCTCGGCGGCGGCGGCCGATTTCCTCACCAACTTCTATGGCTCCGGCGAGTTCGGCGGCAAGGTGGATTTCAATCTCTCCCTCCCCTACGACCCCGCCAACCAGCCCGTTTCCCTCGCCTGGGACACCTGGAAGGGGGCGGCCCAGGAAGCCGGCT
This sequence comes from Cyanobium sp., assembly GCA_040399305.1. Classification (GTDB taxonomy): domain Bacteria; phylum Cyanobacteriota; class Cyanobacteriia; order PCC-6307; family Cyanobiaceae; genus Cyanobium. The sequence continues at coordinate 7,355 of JBBASH010000010.1, read as the reverse complement.
TCTCGCGCCTCTGGGGTGGCATTCACTTCCTCGATGGCAACATCGAAGGCCTGAAACTCGGTGCCGCAATCGGCAGCCAGGTGTTCGGCCAGCTCAGCGACCTCTGGAGCTGAGGGGCGGCCCGCAGATGCCTCCCAGCACCTCCGTTGCTTATTGGCTGATTTTTTGCATGTACAGCTGACACAGAGGAGCGCTGATCAACTTGAGCTTTCGGCAATAAATATTCGTGAAGGCATCAATGGCCATCTTGGGGCAGCGGATCGGATCCACGCCGCTCGAAAGGGGCTCCTGCCACAGGTAGTCATCGAACACCATGATTCCCTGAGTTCTCAGCAATTCGAGCCCGAGGACTGCGTCCAGCAACACATCCGGCGCCTGATGGGATCCATCGATATAAATAAAATCGAAGTATCCCTGCTTGCCTTCGGCGATAAGCTTGGGCAACTGTGTATTACTAAAGCCCTTGTGAAGGGTGATCCTTGCTTCATGGCTTGCCCTGCCCTGGGCGACCTTGACATTATGGTGGAATCGAGCTTCCACCTCTGTCATATCCGCTTCGGCAGATCCACCTGCCTTGTGCTCGATTCCTCCCTCCCAGCTATCGATGCAATGGATTTCAACATTCCTGTGGCTTGCCAGGGTTTCGATCAGGTAGGTGGTGCTGTTTCCTTCATAGGAGCCGACCTCCAGAACGCGTGCCGGTCCTAGCTCATCAAGCAATGGTCTCCATACTGCTTTGTGGCGATCGAACCAGCTGTTCGTAAAGACGTAATTGGTTTCCGTTGTTGTCATTTTTATCGATTTGATTTGTGCCACCGTAGCAATGTCGTCACCATAGTCTTTGCCTGTCTCCTTGGCCACTTCCATCGCCACAGATCACCCTCCAGCCCTCCCCCAATCCTTCTTCGCCCGCCCCGCCGAGGTGGTGGCCCCGGAGCTGATCGGCTGCCGGCTGGTGAAGCGCCAGGCCAGTGGCGAGCTGCTCTGGGGTGTGATCGTGGAAACAGAGGCCTACAGCCAAAGCGAACCCGCCTGCCACGGCCACCGCCGCCGCTCCCCCAGCAACGAAACCCTGTTTGGTGAGCCTGGGCGGTTTTATGTCTATGTGAGCTATGGCATCCACCACTGCGTGAACGTGGTGACCCACCGCGCCGACTGGGCCAATGGGGTGCTGCTGCGGGCCCTGGCCCTGCCGGGGGAGCCGGAGCGGATCGCGGCCGGACCGGCCCTGCTGGCCCGCCGCTTCGGCATCGATCGTGTCTGGGATGCCACAGCGGCCACCCCGCAGGAGGGCCTCTGGTTAGCGCCCCGCCCCCAGCCCCTGGCGGCCTGGCTCAGCGAAGCCGCCGCCCAGCTCCAAGCCGCCTTGCCCAATGCCGAAGCCCCTTCCCAGCCTGCCGCTTCCGGACCCCCAGCCGTGGTGCAAACCAGCCGGATCGGCATCAGCCAGGCCCAGGAGCTGCCCTGGCGCTGGTATCTGGGCGCCAGCCGCAGCGTGAGCCGCCGGGCTCCGGGCGACCGCAGGCCGCCGCCGGAGCAGGCCTGGTGGCCCCGGCCCGAGGAGGTCCCGACGGAGAACGCGCTGGCCCGATGGCCTACTGAGCCTTAGGTTGTGCTCAGGTGCGGCAGCGGGTGTCTTGAGCGGCTGGAGTCACCGCCACGTGATCGATCTGGCGGCCTTCTCGCTCGCCGACTACACCACCGTTCTGGAGTTGGCCCAGCGGTTCCGGGCCATGCCCGTGGCCGGTGCCCGCAAGCTGCCGGCGCTCCAGGGGCGCCTGATGACCAGCCTCTTCTTCGAGCCCAGCACCCGCACCCGCAGCAGCTTTGAGCTGGCGGCCCGGCGGCTCTCAGCCGATGTGCAGAGCTTCTCCCCCTCCTCCAGCTCCCTGAGCAAGGGGGAAAGCCTCCTCGACACCGCCCGCACCTACGTGGCCATGGGCGCCAATGTGCTGGTGGTGCGCCACCGCTGCGCCGGCGTGCCCCACACCCTCGCCCGCGATCTGGATCGCTGCGGTGAGCGGGTGGCCGTGCTGAATGCCGGCGATGGCCTCCACAGCCACCCCAGCCAGGGCCTGCTGGATCTCTTCACCCTGGCACGCCATTTCGCCCCGGAGGCCCCCACCCCCGAGGCCTTGCGGGGCCGACGGATCGTGATCGTGGGGGATGTGCTCCATTCCCGGGTGGCCCGCTCCAACCTTTGGGCGCTCACCGCCTGCGGTGCCACGGTGGTGCTCTGCGGCCCGCCCACGCTGCTGCCGGCCGGCTTCGCGAGCTTCGTGGACGGCCCCCCCCCCGGCCAGCCCCAGGATCCGGTGACGGAACGGGGCACGATCACGATCTGCCGCAGCCTGGAGGAGGCCCTGCCCGGCGCCGACGCGGTGATGACCCTGCGGCTCCAGAAGGAGCGGATGCACCAGCACCTGCTCACCAGCCTCGACAGCTATCACCGCCACTTCGGGCTCAACCACCGGCGACTGGCCCTGTGTGGTCGGCCGGTGCCCGTGCTCCATCCCGGCCCGGTGAACCGGGGCGTAGAGCTGGCCGGCGAACTGCTCGACGATCCCCACCACAACCTGGTGGAGGAACAGGTGCGGAACGGCATCCCGATCCGCATGGCCCTGCTTTACCTGCTGGCGGCCGGCGAAGGCCTCAAAGCAGCTTGAAGCCATCCAACATCAGGCCCCAGAGCAGGCCGATGCGGGCCATGTCCACGAGTTGCAGCACCAATCGGTCCTGACGGCCGGCGAGCAGACCCGGCCGCAGGCGCACGGCCAGCTCCATCAGCAGCACGCACACCAGGGCAGTGATGGGGTCGAAGTAGGACAGGGCACCCGTGATGGTGCCAAGGCCACCACCCACCACCATGGCCGCCAAGAGCACAATCAGCAGCAGGGAGAGGCGCCGCCAGGGATTTGTGGCCCAATCCTCCAGGCTGCTGCCCACCTGCGCGATCCGGCGCTGGAAACGGGTCTGCTGAAAGCGGGGAGCGGGGGAGGAAACCAGCGGTCCCCGGAGCCGCGGCGGCTTGTCAACCACAGCTCTCGGAGGGGAAGGGAAAAGGGGGCAGGGCGGAGACGGTCCGGTCAGGTGTCCTGCCCGGCGCGATGGCCAGGCAGGAGGCCCTGGCGGTGATCCCCATCACCCGGCCCGGAGCCCTGCTCAGACATGTCTACACCATCTCTGGGGTATTGGCAGTGCATTCACCCCACAGATAGGGGATCCCAATAAAAAAGCCCGTGGCCGAGGCCCGGGCGGGTGATGGGGACAGCTCCAGCAAACCAGCCCGCTCGGGGAGGGGCAAGGGGCAGGTGACGAAATCCGGAGCGTCCGGGTGGCCATGGACGAAGCAGCCGCCTCGGCCCAGTGATCCAGGTGTGATTCAGTCTGCGGCAGGACACCCAGTTTGGCAGGGCTTCAGGAGTCGCCGTCCTTCTTGCGGGCCCCCTTGCCCTCGAGCAGCTCCAGCAGGGCCTCCATCTGGGCCATCACCCCCCGCACCTCACCGGCCTCGGGCAACAGGCCATCCTCCATCACCCCCTGATGCATTTCGCGAAGCTCCTGGCGGATGTAGCGGAGGTGGCTCACCACCTGCTCACGCTTGGACTGCGACATCTGCTGGGGAACGGATCAACCTACCCTTTTAACCCATCACCCTCCACAACCCTTCACTTTTCGCCGAAGCGGGCCTTGGCTTCCTCATAAAAGACCCCATCCACCTCGCTCCGGCCCGCCTCGGCGGCCAGGCTTTCAATGCGCCGCCGCACCACCGGGCGCACGAAGAAGGGCACTTCCTTCAGCCGTTGTTCGGCATCGCTGGACCACTGCATGGGCTGGGAACGTGGCATCGGCTCCCAACTTTGCCTGGAGGCGGAAGTCAATGGCGCCGGCTCCCGGCCATGGGCATCACCAGACTCTTCAGGCGCTCTGACCTGGTGCGTGAATCCTGGGACGGGTTCCCGTGCTGAAGTGCAGGCATCGATACCCCTCCGGAGCGCAGCCACGATGGCGTTGGATCAGCTCAGGCAGTTCCTGACCCGTATGCAGGATGAGCCGGCCCTCCGCGCCCAGGTGCTGGCCGCCGCCACCGCCGACGACGTGGCCCAGATTGCCGCCGGGGTGGGCTACAGCTTCTCCGGCGATGAGCTGCTGCGCTTCTCCGGCCAGAAGGTGGGCCGCGTCACCGTGAGCAAGAAGGACCTACCGGGGGAATACAACTAAACCGGCCGCCGCTGACCGAGCCGGCGCCCTCCGCCCGCTGGCTCCATGCCGCACCGGCTTGTCACAATGCGGCGATGCGAAGCGGGCACAACCCAGGCTCCAGCTGGATTGAATGCCGTTTTTGCATTGTTTCCCCGCATGCCTCTCCGCCATGACCGGCAGCCCCGGCCCCACCACCGATCAGGAGACGCTGCAGGAGGAGTTCCTCGGCGCCCTGAAGGCCCTGGGGGGCTCGGCGGGCAATAGGCGGCTTCGGGAGCTGTTGACTTGGGAAGAAGCCCCCTACGAGGCCGTGAAGGCGTCCTTGCTGGCCTCGGGGCAGCTGCGCACGGGCCGGGGGCGGGGCGGTTCAGTGAGCCTGGCGGATGGCGTCGGCGATGGAGGTGCTGATGGGTCTGCATGGGTGGCGGCGGGATCCTTCGCGGTAGCAGGGGGATCCGCCAGGGAAGCTGACGGATCCGTTGCGGAAGCGGGTGGCGGCCAGAGTGCAGCGTTCGCGACGCCGCCCAGGACCCCTGGCCGCGCCGCCGGCCCCGCCCCCCTAGGCCCCCAACCCAGCGGCAAGCAAAACCTCTCGGCCTTCATCTGGAGCGTGGCCGACCTGCTGCGGGGGGATTACAAGCAGAGCGACTACGGCAAGGTGATCCTGGCGTTCACGGTCTTGCGCCGGCTCGACTGCGTGTTGGAGCCCAGCAAAGAGGCGGTGCTGGCCGAGAAGGAGCTGCGTGAGAGCCAGGGGCTCGACCCCGAACCCTTCCTGCTGCGGGTGGCGGGGCAGGGGTTCTGCAACACCTCAGCCCTGGGCATGAAGCGGCTGATGGGCGATCAGGACAACATCGGCGAAAACCTGCGCTCCTACATCCAGGCGTTCACGCCAGCGGTGCGCGACATCTTCGAGAGCTTCGAGTTCCACCTGCAGGTGGACAAGCTCGACAAGGCCGGGCTGCTCTACATGGTGTGCGAACGCTTCGCCCAGATCGACCTGCACCCAGAAACGGTCAGCAACGCCGAGATGGGGCTGGTGTTTGAGGAGCTGATCCGCAAGTTCGCGGAGCTCTCCAATGAAACAGCCGGAGAGCACTTCACGCCGCGGGAGGTGATCAGGCTGATGGTGAACCTGATCTTCATCGAAGACGATCAGGCCCTCACCCAGGGCGGCATCGTCCGCAGCCTCTACGACCCCACCGCGGGCACCGGCGGCATGCTCAGCGTGGCGGAGGAGCACCTGGTGGGGATGAACCCCACGGCGCGCTTGGTACTGAGCGGCCAGGAGCTCAACCCCGAGAGCTACGCGATCTGCAAGGCCGACATGCTGATCAAGGGGCAGGACATCAAAAATATCCGCTTCGGCAACACACTCGCCGACGACCAGCTGGGCGATCAGAAGTACGACTACATGCTCTCCAATCCGCCATTCGGGGTGGAGTGGAAGAAGATCCAGAAGGAGGTGCAGCGGGAGGCCGACACGCTTGGCTTTGCCGGTCGCTTCGGGCCGGGGCTGCCGCGGGTGAGCGATGGCTCGCTGCTGTTTCTGCAGCACCTGATCAGCAAGATGCGGCCGGCAAAGGATGGCGGCAGCCGCTTCGGGATTGTGCTGAATGGCTCACCCCTATTCACCGGTGGTGCGGGATCCGGAGAAAGCGAGATCCGCCGTTATGTGCTGGAAAATGATCTGGTGGAGGCGATCATCGGCCTGCCCACCGATATGTTCTACAACACCGGCATCAGCACCTACATCTGGATCCTCAGCAACCGCAAGCCCACCGAGCGCAAGGGCAAGTTGCAACTGATCGATGCCTCCAGCTTCTGGCAGAAGATGCGCAAGAGCCTGGGCAGCAAGCGCAAGGAGCTGAGCCCGGAGCACATCGAGGAGATCACCCGCTTGTTCGGCAACTTCGAGGAAGCCGAACACAACGGCAAGCCGATCAGCCGCCTCTTCCGCACCGAAGACTTCGGCTACCGCACGATCACCGTGGAGCGTCCATTGCGCGATGAAGCGGGCAACGTGGTGCTGGGCCAGCGCGGCAAGGCCAAGGGCCAACCCCAGGCCGATTCCAGCCTGCGCGACACCGAAAACGTGCCGCTCTCAGAAGACGTGCAGACCTACTTCGAGCGGGAGGTGCTGCCCCACGTGAACGACGCCTGGATCGACCACGAGAAAACAAAAGTGGGTTACGAAATCCCCTTCAACCGCCACTTCTATGTGTTCACCCCGCCTAGGCCCCTGGATGTGATCGATGCCGAGCTGAAGCAGGTGACGGATCGGATCCTGGAGATGATTGGGGGCCTCAGTGCCTGAGCGGTGCAGCAATGAAAAACGAATCATCATCATCGCCGGGCCCAATGGTGCTGGTAAAACCACGTTTGCCCGAGAATACCTGCCCCTGGAGGTTGGTATCACCA
>JBBASH010000010.1:0-721 GCA_040399305.1 Cyanobium sp. | reverse complement strand
CCACCTTCATCAATGCCGATCTGATCGCCGCTGGCCTGTCGCCGTTTGCGCCGGAACTTGCAGCCCGACGGGCGGGGCGGCTGATGCTGGAGGAGATTGATCGCTGCGGGGGAGCGGGTAAAGATTTTGCGTTTGAAACAACACTGGCGGGGAAGGCTTATCTGCAGAGAATTCATCAGTGGCAGGCTGATGGCTATCGCGTCAAGCTGATTTTTCTGAAGCTCTCCCATGAGGAGGTTGCCATTCGCCGTGTCGCCGAGCGTGTTGCGCAGGGAGGTCATTCGATTCCCCCTGAGGTGATCCGCCGGCGCTTCGTCAGCGGCCTTAGGAACTTCACCACCCTGTACCAGCCCATCGTGGATGCCTGGCAGTTGATTGATAATGGAGGCGCCACACCGCACCTGATCACGCAGGGAGGCCGTTCGTGAGTCAGCCTTGGCAGAACCAGCATCCCGACCCAGACCTCAAGCGGGTGGAAGCGGCCCTGCGGCGATCGGGCTTACGCGCTCGCGAGTTGGCCCGGATCACCAACACGGGCCTTGTGGTCACGATCGATGGCGAGCTACGCACGATGCGCGGCGCCGAGCTCGACTTGGCCTTGGAGACGAGCGATGAAGACCGGGTGAGCGAGCCATGACGATGAACGTCAACCTGTCGCCCCAGCTCGAGGCGATGGTGAAGGCCAAGGTGGCTTCCGGCCGCTACACCTCCGCCAGCGAGG
>JBBASH010000009.1:9260-62878 GCA_040399305.1 Cyanobium sp. | reverse complement strand
GTGTTGCGGATCTGCAGGCGCAGGAAAGCAACCACTTCGGCTTCTGAAGGCTCAATCTGTTCCACCCATACGGCGGAAATGCACTGCATCTCCACCGGCACGAGGGTGGAGTAGCTGCTGCTCAACCATTCCCCGGGCCCCCAGACCGAGAGGGTAAAGGCCTCGCCATCTTGATCAAAGCTGGTTGTGCGCACATAGCCCTCAAGGATCGACCAACTCAGACCCGCGGGCAACACGTCATTGGCCTGGAGGCGCAGGCGCAACTTGCGTGCAGGGGAGTCGTCCGTCATGGGCGCGGACCTGGGAGAAGCATGAAGACAGGCGCAACCGGAGAACCACAATACAACGCAAAGCCCATCGGCTTTAAGACGAACTTCAAGCCCGTCGGCGGGTCTCCCGTGGAGCCGAAGGCTCAAGGGCTGTCAGGCGGCCCTCCGCAGGCACCGCCTCGTCCTGGATCACCGCCTCGAAGGCGCGCAGGAGCGAGGAGGGATAGCGCTGGTCGTGCTTCACCATCCAGATGGGTTGGCTCGCCTGAATGCGCCCCTCGATCTCCACAGCCCACAACAGGCCCTGGGCCAAATCGGAGCTCACCATGGTCTCCGGCAGCGCCGCGGCCCCGGAACCGGCCAGCACCACCGTCTTCACCATCTCGCTGCTGTTGAGCACTAGCCGCACCTCAAGACTGGCCGGATCCACCCCGGCCTGGCGCAGCAGCACCTCAAACAGGCGCTGGGCACCGGAACCCCGCTCCCGCACGATCCAGGGCGAGCGGCAGAGTTCAGCCGGCGGGATGGGGCTGAGGCCGAACCAGGGATGGCTGCATCCCACCACCACCTGGAGGCGCTCCTGCCCCACCTGAATGGCACTGAGATGGGCCTCGAGTTCGGGCGCATGCTCCCGCTTGGCCCAACCCGTGAGGAAACAGAGGTCGAACTGGCCCCGGGCGGTGCCCTCCAGCACCTGGTCGGCATTGCCCAGGCTGCAGAGCAACTCGATCTCGGGATGGCGGTCGCCAAATCGGCTGAGCCGCGATGGCAGCCAGTAGTTGCCCACGGTGAAACTGGCGCCCAGGCTGAGCACACCCCGGCGCAGGTCATTGAATTCCTGAAGACCGCGCTCCAGACGGTCCACCCCATCGAGCAACCGCGGCCCCTCCTCAAGCAGAAACCGCCCGGCATCGGTGAGCTCCACCCGGCGGCCGATGCGATGGAACAACTTCACCCCGTACTGGCTTTCCAACTTGGCGACGGAAGCACTGACGGCCGGCTGGGTGATGTAAAGCTCCTCGGCGGCGCGGGAGAAGTGGAGATGGCGGGCCACAGCCAGAAAGACCTGCAGCTGATCCAGATTCATGCCCGCTTCTCCGGCAGGCCTCGGCAGAGGTCGATGGACCAGCGCCGGTCTGCGCGTAGGCTCTGGAGCAGGGTGGCAAACAGTTCCTCGATCAGGGGGACAACCTGCTCACTTCCCCCATGGCGGAAGCACCAACGGAGCTGGCTCCAACCCTCGGCCAGCCGATAGAACTGCACTTCCACCGCAATCTCGGCCACCGGAGGCAGCAGGTAAGCGTCTTCGAACCAGGCGATCAACAGGCCATTCTCGGCGTGACCGAGCTCCAGCCCCACCTCATCGAACCATCGCAGCACCAGGGCTTCGGCCTCCTCAAACCGAAGCCGGGCATGGGCGGAGAGAACGGGCTCATCCATCGCCCCAGTTTCCACCCTTTCCCGAGCGGAGGCATGTGCTTTGAACCACAGGCGGCCTCAATGCCCACAAGGCCGGTCGGCTTTGAGGTCTATGCGGGTACAGTCAGTCACCGTCGTCTGGGTCCCTTGTCCGCCTCCGCCCGCCCTGGGTTGCTCTCCCGGTTGCGCAGCTTTCTGCAGCAGGGCGATCCCCTCGTACAACTGCGGGCGCTGGTGCTGCTGGCTGTGGGCTGGCTGCTCTCCCCCCTCTGCTGGTGGAACGATCTGGTGATCAACCTGCCCCTGGCCTGGGGGTTCGCCCGGCTCCTGCAGCTGTGGCACCCCGAATGGTTTTCGGCGGGTCTGGTGATCGGCTACTGGCTGAGCAACGTGCTGGGGGTGGTGTTGATGCAGGCCGGTGCCCTCACCGTGTTCCAAAACGAGGAGGGAGAGCAGAACCGCCGACGGGACCTGCTGATCAGCCTGGCAACCTCCACCCTTTACACCGTGGTGATCATGGTGCTCGTGAAGTCCGGCATCCTGCCCACTCCGCTACCCGCCGCCTAGGCCCAACGGTGCGCCGGTGGCAGCCTGGCGCGTTCGAATTCCGTCGATCAGTCTTCAGTCCACCAGCAGGGCAGCCGCCCCTTCAAAGGGGGCCTGGAAGACATAAAGCGCCACGCAGGATCCCAGCGCCAACACCACCAGGGTGGAGAGAATCACCCAGCGGTCGGGCGGCTCATAGTGGTCATCTTCGATGTCGTTGCGCACCCCGAAGTAGTGGAGAGCCGATAGGGCCACCATCAGCAGACCCACCACCGTGAAGGCCACCCCGAGCTTCCAGCCGGCACCCGGAGCGCGGGGCGCCAGGGGCGGCGTGAGGATACGGATCCGCACGATGAGCACCCCGAACCCGAGCAGGGAAATCGCACTGCGCATCCAGGCCAGATAGGTGCGTTCATTGGCCAGGTGATCGCGGATCCGGTTGGGATTGCGATGGGTGCGCCGTGGGGGAGCCCCGGCAGCCCCAACACCCTCGCCATCCGTCGAAGCCAGGCCCAGGGATGGGCTGGGGGTCTCAGGGACGGTGCTCATCGGTTCTGGCGGCGGGAGTGGGGACGGGGAAACCAAGCAGGGGAGCAGCAGGGTCGAGGGACTCGACCAACCGGAGCAGGGAGAGCGCCATCACGGCAAGTGAGATCAGCACGATCAGGGCCGGGAGCGGCTGATCTAGGCAATGGCTGTCCGCCAACACCACCCCCCCCAGGGCGATCAACACCACAGGCACCAGCCAGCCGGCCTGTTGCCGCAGGGCCCTGGCCACTCCGGGAACTTGGGTGAGCTGCCAGGCCAGCAGACACCAGAGGCCAAGACCAACGGCGAAGGTGATCAGGGTGACTCCCACTTCCGCCGCGGAGGCCCGGGCGAACAGGGGGAGGTAGACGCCGATGTTGTCGCTGCCATTGGCCATGGTGAGCACGGCCACGGCGCCCAGGGGAGCCCAGAACCCTCCCCCCAACGCGGCCAAAGGCAGCGCTGGGGGGCTTGGCAACGTCAACGCCCCTTCCGGTTCAGAGCCGGGATCCCCCCCGGATCCCTGGCCCGTCCAGGACTCGAGCAGGGCTGACACCCCGAGGCTGATGGGCACCAGACCGAGCAGCCCCAACCAGGGAAGGGGCAGCAGGGCACGGCCCAGATAGGCCGAAAGACTGACCAGCACCAACAGCGTGAAACCGATCAGCTGGCCACCCACCACGTGCACGGCCCGCAACTGGTGATCCAGGCGTGAGAACAACAATGTAAGGACGAAAATATCATCGAGGTTGGTGGCCGAAAAGGCGGTGGCCGCCGTCAACATTTGATGCCACACAGGAGGAGTACCGCTTCATGCTGGGAGCTTATGAACAAGTTGCCATCAGAACAACTTGGCCTGCTTGTTGAACCGATCACACAAAATGATCGTTAGCAGGGCTGCTGCGAATCCAGCGGCACCGCTGCCTGGACAATCACCTTTAACCTGCGCCCATCCCCCTGTAATCCAGGCCTGACCTGACCTGACCTGAATGGATGCCCTGGCCGACCACGATCGTCCCGCCCTGGAGTCAGCCCCGGCAACCCTGGCCCCAGAAGAGGTGACCATCACGGGCCTCTCCCAGGGTCTGCTCCCCCGGGCGACCCACGCCCTATCGGCCCTGCGCCTGGTGCTGCTCCTGCTGGCCCTGGCCCTGGCCAGCCAGTTCTTCGCCCTGGTGCCGGCAGGCCATGAGGGCGTGCTGCTGCGCTTCGGCGCTGTGCAGCCCCAGGTGCTCAGCGAGGGGATCCACCCGATCCTGCCCGGCCGGGACCGGCTGACGCCGCTGAGCCTGCGGCTGCAGAGCCGCCAATTCCGCAGTGAGGCCGCCACCCGCGACCTGCAGGATGTGGGCTTCGATGTGGCCGTGACCTGGCATCTGCAACCCGGCCTGGGGGCCCGCACCTACCAGCGACTCGGGGATGGAGCAGCCATTGTGTCCACCGTGATCGAACCGGCGGTGGAGGACGGACTCAAGGCCGTGGTGGCCAGCTTCCGGGCCGAGGAGCTGATCACCCAGCGGGAGCAGGTGAAGGCGGCCCTGCGGCAACTGCTGGAAGAACGGCTAGCCGCCCAGGACCTGGGCCTCGATGCGGTGGACCTGCTGCAGGTGGATTTCTCCGAACCCTTCCGCCAGGCGGTAGAGGCCAAACAGGTGGCCGAACAGGAGGCCCGTAGGGCGGAATATGAGGCCATGAAGGCCCAACGCCTGGCCCAGGCCCGGGTGTTTCAGGCGGAGGGTGAGGCCCGCGCCCAGCAGCTGCTCCAGAGCGGTCTCACACCGGAGGTGCTGGAGCATCAAGCCATCGAGAAATGGAATGGCCACCTGCCCCTGGTGATGGGCCACGAGGGCCTGGCCCTTGATGTGAAATCGCTCCTCAAGGCGGAAAAGCGCCAGACAAAGCAGGAACGGCGGCGCTGAACGACTGACGCTGACGATTCGGGAGGATCGACAGGGACGTTGAAGAGCGAGAGCACCTCAGTCTTCCCCTCCCTTAACAGCCCGCCGGTCGCGCTCCATCAGCTGTTCCACGGCGAACTTGAGCAGCAACGACACGATGGCCACGCTGGCTAGCACCAGGGAGGCACCGAAGGCCATTTCGGTGTGGTATTGCTTATAAGCATCCTCCACGAACAGCGGCAGGGTCTGGGTTTCGCCGCGGATGTTGCCGCTCACCACCGACACCGCGCCGAACTCGCCGAGGGCCCGGGCAGTGGTGAGGATCAGGCCGTAGAGGGCCGCCCAGCGCACCGAGGGCAGGGTGACCTTCCAGAACACCTGCCAGTCGCTGGCGCCGAGGGTGCGGGCCGCCTCCTCCTGATCCCAGCCCTCCTCCTCCAGCAGAGGAATCACCTCCCGGGCCATAAAGGGGAAGGTCACGAGGATCGTGGCCAGCACGATGCCGGGAATCGAGAAGATGATCTTCCAGCCCGTGCTCTCCAGCAGGCCGGCGAACACGCCATGGGTTGGGCTATAGAGCAACACCAGCATCAGCCCCACCACCACCGGCGAGATCGAAAAGGGGAGGTCGATGATGCTCAGCAGCAGGGCCTTGCCAGGGAAGCGGTAGCGGGCAATGGCGGTGGCGGCCGCAAGCCCGAAGATGGCGTTGCAGGGCACGGCGATCGCGCTGGCAATCAGGGTGAGCCGCAGAGCGGAGAGGAGTTCGGGCGATTTGAAGTTGTCGAGAAAAGCCCCGAATCCCTTGGCGAAGGCCTGCACCACCACGGCCAGGGCCGGCACCAGGATCACCACCCCCACATAGAGGCAGGCGAGGATTGGGATCACCGCCGGAAGCAGGTGACGGCCGTCGAAGCTGGGCTTCACCCAGCGGGGCGGGCGGATGTCCTCGAGGGGAGGGATGGTGAAGGCCATGGGGAGAATCGGGCTGGATGGCTGCGGCCAGGAGGTGGCGCAGAGGTGAAACCGGGGTTGAGAACAGGAGCGGGAAGAGCCGGATGTCCGTGCTCGGCGGTGGCGAAGAAACCGGAGAGTCCCGCCGGAGCGCCTGGCGGAATCGGGCGGCTCAACCGCTCGCGTCGCCCCCTTGATAACGCTGCCCCCAGACCTGCAGGGCATTGATCACCACCAGGCTCACCAGGGAGAAGATCAGCATCACCGAGCCGATCACCGTGGCGGCATCGATGTCGTATTCCTCGATCATCTGCACGATCAGGGTAGGGGTGATCAGATCCTTGAAGGGCACGTTGCTCGAGATCATCACCACCGAGCCGTATTCCCCCACCGCCCGGCTGAAGCCCTGGGCGATGCCGGCCAGGATGGCGGGCATCAGCTGGGGCAGCACCACCCGGAAGAAGGTCTGGGCAGAACTGGCCCCGAGGCACCAGGAGGCCTCCTCCTGTTCCCGCTCCAGGGAGCGCAGCACCGGCTCCACGGTGCGCACCACAAACGGCAGGGAGATGAACACCATCGCCACCGCCACCCCCAGGGGGGTGAATGAAACCTTCAGGCCGGTGAGCCGCTCAATCGGCGCGCCCAACCAGCCCTCCGCGCCATACACATAGGAGAGGGCCAGGCCCGCCACAGCCGTCGGCAGGGCGAAGGGGAGGTCGATCAGGGTATCGAGCAGCTTTTGGCCGGGGAAGCGGGAGCGAATCAGGGCCCAGGCGATCAGCAGGCCAAACACGCCGTTGATCAAGCTGGCGATAGCCGCGATGCCGAAGCTCATGCGGTAAGTGCTCAGGGCCAGAGGACTGGTGGCCGTCTCCCAGAAGGAGGCGGGGCCGACGCCGGCGGCCTTGAGGAGCATGCCCGCCAAGGGCAGGAACAGCACCAGGCTGAGATAGGTCCAGGTGATGGTCCACGGCACGTTCGGCCGGAGCCAGCGCGGCAGTCCTAGGTTGCGCCGGAGTAGTCCAGGGCCGCGGCGCGGCAGGGCAACGGTCATGGCGGCCTGGATTGGCAAGAGATCGTTCCTGGACGGTACACCCGCCGCAGGATTATTGGGCGGTTCCTCACTGTGTTTACGGGGTATTCCAACCAACCTCTCCGACCAGTGATGGAGCACGCCGTCCGGTCAACCGATCAACCCGAGTGATCAGAATGGGCCGATCGATTCATTCCGCTGCCACTTCCCATGGGCATCCGCGTTGCCAACGTGTCCAAGCGTTTCGGATCCTTCCACGCTGTGGACGACGTGAGCGTGGATGTGGACAGCGGCTCCCTGGTGGCCCTGCTGGGCCCCTCGGGCTCGGGCAAGAGCACCCTGCTGCGCCTGATCGCCGGCCTGGAGCAGGCCGACACCGGCCGCATCTGGATCACCGGCGAGGAGGCCACCGACCGCACCGTGCAGGACCGGCAGGTGGGCTTCGTGTTTCAGCACTTCGCCCTGTTCAAGCACCGCACCGTGCGCCAGAACGTGGCCTTTGGCCTGGAGCTGCGGCAATGGAAGAAGGAGGCGATCAAGCGGCGCGTGGATGAGCTGCTGGATCTGGTGCAGCTGAAGGGCTACGGATCGCGCTTCCCCTCCCAGCTCTCCGGCGGCCAGCGCCAACGGGTGGCCCTGGCCCGCGCCCTGGCGGTGCAGCCCCGGGTGCTGCTGCTCGATGAGCCCTTCAGCGCCCTCGACGCCAAGGTGCGCAAGGAGCTGCGGGCCTGGCTGCGCAACCTCCACGACGAGATGCACGTGACCACCGTGATCGTGACCCACGACCAGGAGGAGGCCATGGAGGTGGCCGACCGGATCGTGGTGATGAACGAGGGCCGCATCGAGCAGATCGGCACCCCGGCCGAGATCTACGACCACCCGGCCACGCCCTTTGTGATGGGCTTCGTGGGGGCGGTGAATGTGCTTCCGGGCGGCAGCCTGCCGGGGCCAACAGCCGCCACTCCCGACGCCGCCGACAGCCCTCTGTTCATCCGCCCCCACGACGTGGAGATCCTCCGCGAGGGCCAGAGCGATACGGTGCCGGCCCAGCTGCGGCGGCTCAGCCACCTCGGCCGCGACGTGCAGGCCGAACTGGTGCTGGCCGATGGCCAGGTGATCACTGCCCAAATCCCGCGGGAGCGGATGAACCTGGCGGCCTTCCAGGTGGGGGATCAGCTCCATGTGCGCAGCCGCGAGGCCCGCACCTTCGTGCCCGACTACAGCATCTGAAGCCGGAAGCCGCCCGCATGTAGCCCCAGGCACACCGGTGCGGCCAGGACTGGCGCCCGGATTACATTCCGGTTTCCCGAGCGACTTAGCGTGGATGCCTGGCGCCCCGGGAGTGTGTTTTCCACCACGTTTCGCTACTCCCTCATCAGCCTGGTGGAACTGGCCCGCGAGGCCCGCATCCTGCAGGCCCGCCAGATCGCCACCCGATTCGAGCTCTCGCCCCACTATCTCTCTGTGGTGCTGCGGGACTTGCGGCGCCTGGGCCTGGTGGAGAGCCTGAAGGGAAACCGGGGCGGCTACCGGCTGCTGAGGCCCGCCGAGGAGATCAACTTGCTGGAGCTCTACCGTTCCCTGGCCGGCAGCGATGACAAGCGCATTCAGGGAGAGACCAGCCCAGAACGCTCTACCGCCGACGCGTGGTTGCAGAACCTGGCTGAGCGCTGGGACCAGGACCTGGCCAACGTTTCCCTGCTCGACCTCTGCCGCGAACCGGGCTTGAAACAATCGCCATAGAAAAGCCCCCAGCGCTAAGGCCTGGGGGCTCTGGGAGCGGAACCAGCAGACGATCAAGTCGCCACCGAGATCCCGGAGCTCTCGGGACGTACCGCGGCGAGGCGGGCATCGGAGCGGTATTGAACCAGGCTGAATTCATCCTGGTGGCGCAGCAACTGACCATCGCGAAAAACGAGGGTGTAGCGCTGGGGCTGGGGTGTGGAGGGATGGGCGTGAAGGAACTGGGCAGCCATGGCAGTCAGTGCGGACGATTGGGATCAAAAAGGACGGGCAAGGATGTCGGTCGGTCGGAGAAAAACCGGCGATCAGAGGGCGGCGGCCAGGCCATCGCTGGGGATGAAGAGATCGGCTTCGCTCACTTTCTGAAGCAGGCCGAGGGTCTTGTAGCGGTTGAGGTTCTTGGTCACCGTCACCCGGGTGAGGCCGCACACTTCAGCCAGGGCTCGGTGGGTGAGGTTCATGTCCTTGAGGGAGAAGCGGTAACCGCGGCTGCTCACCTGACCGAAGCGGAGGCCAATCCAGCGCAGCAGCGTGAGGAGGCGGCGTTCGGCGCTGCGGATGCGGTTGATCTCGAAGATCTCCTCGGTGTTGCGGATCTGCTGGCGGAGAAAGGCGAGGGTTTCGGCGTCGCTGGGGGTGTGCTGCTCGACCACCACGGTGGTGAGGCATTGCACATCCACCGGCTCCAGACCGGAGTGGGCATTGGTGACCAGATCACCGGGACCCCAGATACCGAGAGTGATCGATTCGCCCTCTTCGTCCCAGGTGGTGGTGCGGATATAGCCGTCGTGAATCCGCCAGGTGAGCCCTTCGGGCAGAACGTCGTTGGGGAGGAGGGTGAGGCGGAGCGCTTTGGGATGGGCCTTGGGAAGGGCGTGGATCAGGGATGCGGTGGCCATGGCGATGGTGGGGACAGGGTGGATGGCACGGAAGCAAAAAGGCGGGCCGGCGCGGCGCCGGCGGAGGTCATTCGGCTTGGACAGCTCATCGGAGCCCTGCGGATGGCAAAACCATAGCACCTAATCCCCATCGGTCTAGTGTTGTTTCGGCGACCGAGTGTTCTGGGGCACACCCCGCTTGGCCGCGCAGCGGCGCCAGGGGCTCGAGCCAAGCGACACGGCACAAGGGACAGAACGGAAACCCGGTAGACGGCCGCCAGGACCGCGGGCCACCACCCCTAAACACGCGGGATTGCAAAGCTGGGATGGGCCCCGAACTCAGCCCTGGATCTCAGCATTGGCGATCTGGCCCGCGGGTGTTGCTCCGATTCCCGGGCCTAGCCCCCGATTCCCCGGCCTTGCTCAGATGAAATACATCACCTGCGACTGCAGGCGTTGGTCGCGCTCATCGAGCAGGTCCTGCAGGGAGGTGCCCTCGAGGATCGCCTGCCGCGCCTGCTCGAGCCGCCCCTCAAGGCCGCCGATCACCTCGAACTCTGGACTTTGGCGGGCGGCGGTGCCGCGGCTGGCCACCTCACCCTCCAGGCAGATCACCACGTCGGCGATGCGGATCTCGGCCGGCGGCCGGGCCAGTTGGTAGCCGCCGCGGGGCCCGCGGATGCTGCGGAGGATCTGCCCCCGGCGGAGACTGGTGAGCATCTGCTCCAGATAGCGGTCCGGAATGCCCTGCCGCGAGGCGATCTCCGCCACCTGCAGCACGCCGCCCTGGGGATGGATCGCCGCCAGCTCCAGGAGGGAAACGAGCCCGTATTCCGTCTTGGCACTGAAGGCCACGGTGTTCCCCGGCGCTTTGGTGGGGATTTTGGCAGCCCCCAGGCCCCTAGGGGAAGCAAAAGCGGCATCCCCAGCGATGTAGTCGGAAATACGTCGCCCCCACCAGGGCGAGGCATACGGTCAGTCCGTACTCCCATCGGACAACCGTGGTTTCCCTTTCCATCCGGTCCCTAGGCCGGACCTCCGCCGGACTAGCCCTGGCCGGGCTGGCCGCCACCCCGATCGCCGCCTCCCTCACCCTCACCGGCACCAGCCTGCTGGTGGCCCCGCCGGCCCGGGCCGACAGCAACGAGATCCTGCTCGTGAGCTACGCCGTGACCAAGGGGGCCTACGACAAGATCATCCCCCTGTTCGTGGCCGACTACAAGAAAAAGACCGGCGCAACGGTTCGCGTGAAGACCAGCTACGGCGGCTCCGGCAGCCAGACCCGTGCCGTGATCGATGGCCTGGAGGCCGATGTGGTGGGCCTGGCCCTGGCGGCGGACGTGTACAAGCTGCAGGAGAAAGGCCTGGTGGACATCGGCTGGGAGCGGGAACTCCCCAATCAATCGATCATCACCAATTCCACCGTGGTCCTGTTCGTGCGGCCCGGCAACCCCAAGAAGATCCAGGGCTGGAATGATCTCGACAACAAGAATGTGGATGTGATCACCGCCAACCCGAAAACCTCCGGCGGTGCCCGCTGGAACTTCGCAGCCCTGTGGGGATCGGTGACCCAGACCGGTGGCGGTGAGGATAAAGCCAAAAACTTCATCACCACGGTCTATAAGAATGTGGATGTGCTGCCCAAGGATGCCCGCGAAGCCACCGACACCTTCGTGAAGCGCCGCAAGGGTGATGTGCTGCTCAACTACGAGAACGAAGCCATCCTGGCTCGCAAGACGGGCGAATGGACAGAACCGGTGAAGATTCCCAGCCCCAACATTCTAATTGAAGGGCCGATCACCGTGGTGGACAAGAACGTGAACAAGCACGGCACCCGCAAGGTTGCCGAGGCTTTCGCCCGTTTCCTCTACACCCCCGCCGCCCAGAAGGCCTTTGTGGATAGCGGCTTCCGCCCGGTGACCATTGAGGGCAAGGCCTACGCCCAAGGCAAGTTCCCCGCCGTGTCCACCTGGCGCATCACCAAGCTGGGCGGCTGGAAGGTGGTGGACCTGAAGTTCTTCTCCAAGGGCGGCCTCTGGGATCAGATCTTCGCGAAGTCCCGCTGATCGTTTGCTTCACCCGGCTGCAAGTTCACCGCCCCGGCTGCCTTGCGGCCGGGGCTTTTGCTTGGTCGGGAAGAACCCTGCCGGATCTTCCCCCTCCCATCAGCGCACCGGGAGCCTGGCTGGCCCAAGTGGAGGTAGACCCCACCCAAGGAACATTTGGAGTGGAAGGACCCCGACGCATCCGAGCCAATCCACACCAGGACCAGGCGGTAAGGTATTCAAAATTCCCCATTGATGAACCGTGGTTAAGTGCCCCATCCGCATCGCCGCCTTGCTCGGCCCCGCCGTGCTGCTGGCGGCGAGCCTGGGCGGTTGCGGCGGAGCCCGCCGCGAAACCGCGGCAGGCACCCCAGCCCAGGAGCAGGGCAGCCCCCTGCTCCTGGTGAGCTACTCCGTGACCAAGGGCGCCTACGACCGAATCCTGCCGAAGTTCCAGGCCGACTGGAAACGACGCACCGGAGCGGACCTGGAGGTGAAGACCAGCTACGGCGCCTCCGGCAGCCAGACCCGGGCCGTGATCGACGGCCTCGATGCCGACCTGGTGACCCTGGCCCTGCCCGCCGACGTGCTCAAGCTCGAGAAGGCCGGCCTGGTGCAGCCGGGCTGGGAGAAGGAACTCCCCAGCGAGTCCACCATCACCCACTCGGTGGTGACCTTCCTCACCCGCGCCGGCAATCCCAAGGGGGTCCGCAGCTGGGCCGACCTGGCCCGGCCGGGGCTTGGGGTGCTGACGGCCAACCCCAAGACCTCCGGCGGCGCCCGCTGGAACTTCCTGGGCCTGTGGGGCTCGGTGAGCCGCACCGGTGGCACTGAGGAGGCCGCCGAGGCCTTCGTGGCCAAGGTGTACCGCAACGTGAGCAACCTGCCCAAGGATGCCCGCGAAGCCAGCGATGCCTTTCTGAACCGCGGCCAGGCCGATGTGCTGCTCACCTACGAGAACGAAGCCCTGCTGGCGGCCAAAGAGGGCACCGACAAGGCCACCACCCTGGTGGTGCCAGCGGTGAACATCCGCATCGATGGGCCCGTGGCCGTGGTGGACCGCAACGTGGATCGCAAGGGCAGCCGCAAGGCGGCTGAGGCCCTGGCCGCCTACCTCCAAGGCGAAGAAGCCCAGGAGATCTTTGCCGAGGAAGGCTTCCGGCCGGTGAACGCGGCCGTATGGAACCGCCGCAAGGCCTCCTTCGCACCGGTGACCACCCTGTTCACCGCCTCGGATCTGGGCGGCTGGTCCGCGATCGACCGCACCTTCTTCGCCAACGGCGGCGTGTGGGACCGGCTGGTGGCAGCCCGGCGCTAATCCCGAAGGGATCCGGGAGAACCGACGATCGACCAACCTCGTCGGCCCTCAAGATGGCGATCCTGGGGGCGACAGCACAGCTTCTGATCGACTTCCCTGAACAAGCCTCTCAATCTGCCTTGTTCGCCCCTGCCTCTAGGCCCTTCTGCCAATGTGCGAACTGCTGGCCCTCAGCGCCAACACCCCCACCGACATCCGCTTCTCCTTCCACGGCCTGCGCCTGCGGGGCGGCTCCACGGGCGACCACGCCGATGGTTGGGGGCTGGCCAGCTACGACCCCGACGGCCAAGGTCTGCACCTCTATCGCGAGGACGCCCCGGCCGCCTTCTCGCCCGTTGCCGCGGCGGTGGCCGGCCTGGATCTGAAAGCTCACTGCTCGATCGCCCACATCCGTAAGGCCACCCGGGGCGTGGTGGCGCTGGAGAACTGCCATCCCTTCCACCGGCGCTGGCGGGGCCAGGAGTGGGTGTTCGCCCACAACGGCGACCTCCAGTCCCTGCCGCCCCTGGAGGGTGAGCACCGGCCGATTGGCCAGACCGACAGCGAAACCGCCTTCTGCTGGATCCTGCAGGAACTGGAACGCCAGGAGGTTTCTCCGGAGGATGAGGCCGGCCTTTTCGAGGCGCTGGTGGCCTGCTCGGATCGGCTGGCCGGTGAGGGCATCTTCAACGGCCTGATGAGCAATGGCGCCTGGCTGTTCGCCTACGCCGGCACCAAGCTGCACCGGGTGACCCGGCGGGCGCCCTTCGGGCTGGTGCGGCTGGCCGACGACGATCTGAGCGTAGATTTCGCTGCCGTGACCCAGCCCAGCGATGTGGTGACGATCCTGAGCACCGAGCCGCTCACCGCTGAGGAAACCTGGCAGCCCCTGCAGGTGGGCGAAGCGATCCTGCTCAAGGCCGGCGAGATCGTGCGGCGACGGCCCGGCCGGGGCGAACCCGGCTAAAGGAGCTCCAGGCGAGCACAGATGGCGCCGCGGCAGGGGCCGGATCCGCATTCCAGGCCTGGCAGGGAACTCAGCAAGCGAGCAATCACTCCATTGTCACTCGGAATACCGGTGTTTTGTAGGGCACGCGGGAGATTGGGTTGAGATGAACGTGTTGAGGTCGGCCCCATGCCCCGCTCTCTCCGACCGATCCCCGCCCTTGCCGCGGCGGTGACACCACCGGCGACCTCCCAGTTGCTCGGCCCCCTGGAGCTCGCGCACCGGCTGGCCCAAACAGGCGCTTTCCCGGCCTCCCAGGAGGGTCAGCAGACCCCGCTGCTGGTGGTCGATGTGCGCTCCCGGCGCCAGTTCGCCCGAGGTCACCTGCCTCACAGCCATCCGATTCCTGCCGGTCTGCTGGTGAGTGGCGAGTGGCCGGAAGGCGATCTCCTCCTGGTGGACGACGGCACCGGTGAAGCCGAACGCGTGCGGGAGTCCCTGCACCGCGCCGGCTACCCACGCCGCATTCTCCAGCTCACCGGTGGCTTTGAAGCCTGGCGGGCTGCCGGTCTGCCCGTGGAAGGGGCGCGGCCGTCCTGGTCCTGGCAGCGCTGGCTGGGACGCAGCGGGCCCAGCGCCCCGGCTCTTCCGGATCTGCAGGACCTCCTTGGGAACCCGGACCTCGAGGAGCTCCTGGGCAGCGACGAGCTACTGCCCGACCTGGCCGGGCTGCGCCGGGCCTGACCCCCGGCAGCCGCTGGCCAGGCCGGCGCATCCCAAGCCTCCGGCTGGCGGGCCACAGCCTGAAACACCAACGGATCAAGGCGCGCCGATCCGCCCCATCCAAGCCGCCCACCCTGCTCCGATCGCCAGCCCCAAGGGCCGCCGCTGGCCTGGACAGGGGTGCAGAGGGCGCTGAGGATCCCAGCAGCCCTTCTCCCTGTTCACCCGCCATGCCCGCACCAGCTGGCCCAGGCCCCCTGGCTTCCCCCCTGGTGCCCGCTCCCACCGTTTCGCTGGCGGAGGCCTCCCGTTTCTGGCTGCACCTGGGCCTGGTGAGCTTCGGCGGCCCCGCCGGCCAGATCGCCATGCTCCACCGGGAACTGGTGGATCAGCGGCGCTGGATCTCGGAAGCCCGCTTTCTGCACGCCCTCAATTACTGCCAGCTGCTGCCGGGTCCGGAGGCCATCCAGCTGGCAACCTACCTGGGCTGGCTGCTGCACGGCACCCGAGGGGGCCTGATCGCCGGGGGGCTCTTCCTGCTCCCCTCGGTGGTGCTGCTCCTGCTGCTGAGCTCGCTCTACGTGCTGTGGGGCCATCTGCCCCTGCTGGGGGGCATCTTCTGGGCCCTCAAACCGGCCGTGCTGGCAATCGTGATCCAGGCCTGCTGGCGCCTGGGACGCCGCACCCTCAAGGGCCCCCTAGCCGTGGTGATCGCCGCCGCCGCCCTCGGGGGGCTGCAGGGACTGGGCCTGCCCCAGCCGCTGCTGATCGCCCTGGCGGCGCTCACCGGCTGGATCGCTGAGCAGTTGCGACCCGGCATCCTGGTGCCCGCTGCCGGGCATTCCCCCAGAAGCTCCCAAGCTTCTGCACCGGCGCAAGCCGTACTGCTGCCGCAGGAGCCGCAGGCGTCGTCCAAGGCAACGGCCCCAGCGCGGCCGGCAGCCGGGCTCGATGCCCTCCACGGCGACGACACGGCCACCCCGCCCCACGCCCGCATCCGACCCCGGCATCTGGCCCTCACCCTGCTGTGGGGTGGAGCGGCCGTGGCCCTGCCCCTCGGCCTACTCACCCTCGTGGATGGCTGGAACGGAACCCTGGCCACCATGGCCCGCTTCTTCAGCCGCGTGGCCCTGGTGAGCTTCGGCGGGGCCTATGCCGTGCTGCCCTACGTGGCCCAGGGCGCCGTGGAGCGTTTCGGCTGGCTGAGCGCGGCCCAGATGGTGGATGGGCTGGCCCTAGGGGAAACCACGCCGGGGCCGTTGATCATCGTGGTGGCCTTCGTGGGGGTGCTGGGCGGCTGGCATGCCGCCGGCACCCTGGCCTACGCCCTGCTGGCGGGGCTGGTGGTGGTGTGGTTCACCTTCCTGCCCTCCTTTCTGTTCATCCTGGTGGGCGGCCCCTTGGTGGAAGCCAGCCGGGGCGAAGCGCGGCTGGCCGGTCCGATGCGGGCCATCGGTGCCGCCGTGGTGGGCATGGTGGCCAGCCTGGCGCTGCTGTTCGCTGGGCCGGTGCTCTGGCCGGGGAGCCCGGGGGCCGGGCTCGATCTCGCTGGCTTGGCTCTGCTGGCGCTCGCCCTGCTGCTGCTGTTCTGGCAGCGATGGGGCGTGCTACCCCTGATCGGGGGCGCCGCGCTGGTGGGGCTGGCGCGGGTGGGGTTGGGCTGGCTGGGGAGCTAAGCGGTGCAGCAATTCAACGCCAGACCATGGCGTGCCGGACTGCCCCCCAGCCCATGCGCTCAGAACGTGAAGGTGGTCTTCATCAGGCCGCCCAGCTGGTGGAAGCTGCGACTGGCCGGCGTGTCCTGCCCGAGGGGACGGTTCAGATAAAAGAGCGCCGGCATCAGGGAGATGTTGTCGGTGAGCTGGAACTTGTACCAACCCTCCAACACCACATTGCCGTCGTTGGGGGTGGAGCCATCGCGCAGGGCGGTGGCGAAGATCGGCTGGCCGATGGCGAAGCCGAGGCTGTTGTCCTTCACGAAGGCATCCTTCCATTGCAGGCCCACCATCCAGCTCTGGCTGGTGGCCACGGCGGCGGGGCCGGGATCGTCGCCATAGGCGGTGCTGTTGAGGCCCCAGCCGGCGCTGATCGAAGGAACCCAGCCATTGGCGATTGGCTGCCAGAAGCCACTCAGACCGAAGGCGTTGGTGTAGGAGCCATCGGTGAAGGCCAGGCTGGCCTGCGGTGTGGCGCCGGTGATCTCGAAGCCTCCCTGAACCCAGGAATAGATGGCAGCCAACCCCCAGGCCTCCTGGCTGTAGCCCAGCTGCAGGGTGCCAGCACCGTTGGAGCCGGAGGTGCCGATGCCCCCCAGGCTGGGATCGGAAATGTCGCCGTAGTAGGCGATGTAATTGGCCGAAAGGCTCCAGGCCCCCCCTTTCCACAAGAGGCCGGCGCCGCTGCCGAGGTTGTTGTTGTAGGCCCCGGGGGCACCCGCCAGGGTCATCACGTTGAGCAGGGTGTCGTCGGGATACAGGCTCGGCACCTGGGCCAGCATGTCGTCCTGCTCCACCCGGGCCCCGAAGGTGGCCGTGACATTGGCTCCGATCGGGAATTGATAACAGAGGCGATCGACCGACACCACGAAGGGACATTCGAAGTCGCGGCATTGCTGGTTGAACGCCACCTCCAGCAGGGAGAGCTGGCCCGTGGGACCGCCGCCGCCGAAGGGAGTGTTGCCGAAATTGCCGTCACGCAGCACGGTGCGCAGCAGATCCTTTCCGGTGAAGCTGGTATCGAGGCTGAGCTGGATGTCGTAGAGGAAGGTGGTGCCACCCCACTCCCGGCGGCTTGAGCCCACCAGATCGCGGGCGCTGCCCCCGAAAGCATTGGCACCCACCACATAGCTGGCCATGCCAGAGAGGGTGGTGGTTGTGGAGAACTGATCCGCCACCAACCGCCCGACCCGGGACTCGAGCCCGTCGACGCGGCCCCTTAGCTGGGCGAGTTCAACCTGGAACTCCTTGCTGAGGCGCCGCAGCTCATCAGTGCGTTCCTGGACCCGATCCAGGCAGGCCTGGAGCAGGGCTGCCGCCTCGAAGCGGCTGATCGTGCCACCGCCCCGGAAGCTGCCGTTGGGGTAACCGGCCACGCAGCCGTAGCGATCCACCAGATTGGCCAGGGCCTGATAGGCCCAGTCGGTGGGGCGCACATCACCGAAGGAGCCCACACTGGTCACCTGGTCACGGGCGCCATAACGGTTGAGGTCGACCAGATTCAGTTCGGCCGCCCGCAGCCCCCCTGGAAGCAGGCTCACCACCAATCCCAGGCCCGCCAGAGTGGCCCCTTGGCCGACAGGGAAGGGGCTGGGGGAAACAACGGAAGGCCTGGTGGGCTGACAGCGGTGGAGCAAGAGCGGCTCCGGCGGCTAATGGCGCAAAACCTACTGAATCCGCCACCGAAATCAGAGGCCCCAGGCACAGATGTCCCGCCTCAGAACACCTCGACCGCCGCCAGGGCTGGCTCCTCTCGCCGGCGCTGCGCCGATTCGCCACAGCTCTTCGGGGTCGGAAACACCTTGCCGGGGTTGGCCAGGCCCTCGGGATCAAAGGCCTGGCGCACCAGCTGCATGGTGGCCAGGTCGTCGGGGGCGAACATCCAGTCCATGTAGCAACGCTTGTCGTTCCCCACCCCATGCTCGCCGCTGATGCTGCCGCCCGCCGCGATGCAGAGCCGCAGGATCTCGGCCGCCAGCGCCTGCACCCGCTCCCCCACACCCGGCTCATCGGAGCGGTAGAGGATGAGCGGGTGGAGGTTGCCATCGCCCGCGTGGAACACGTTGGCCACCGGTAGGCCGTAGCGCTCGCTCAGTTCGCCGATGGCCCGCATCACCTCTGGGAGCGCCGTGCGGGGCACCACTCCGTCCTGGAGGTAATAGCTGGGGAAGCGACGGCCGAGGGCCGAGATCGCCGACTTGCGCCCCTGCCAGAGCCGGGCCCGGTCGTCGGCCTCCCGGGCCAGGCGCACCGTGCGGGCCCCAGCCTGGCGGCAGCACGCGGTGGCCAGCTCCAGGGCCACCGCCACCTCTTCCTGCTGGCCATCGAGCTCCACCAACAGCACCGCAGCCGCATCGGCGGGGTACTCCTGGGCGCCCAGATAGTCGTTGACAGCCTCAATGCAGAGGCGATCCATCATCTCCATGCCAGCAGGCAGGATGCCCGCAGCGGTGATGCCCCGCACCGCCTCGGCAGCCGCCTCCATCGAGGTGAAATCGGCCAGCAGCACGGCCACGCTGGCCGGGGCCCGCAGCAGCCGCAGGGTGATCGCCGTGGCGATGCCGAGGGTGCCCTCGCTGCCGATGAACACGCCGCGCAGATCGAGCTCCGGGGTTTCCGCCAAGCCACTGCCCAGGGTCGTGATGGTGCCATCGGGGAGCACCACCTCCATCGCCAGCACGTGGTTGCTGGTCACGCCGTACTTGAGGCAGTGCACCCCGCCGGAGTTCTCGGCCACGTTGCCGCCGATGCTGCACACCACCTGGCTGGAGGGATCGGGGGCGTAGTAGTAGCCGTCGCCGGCCACCGCCCGGGTGACCCAGCTGTTGATCACCCCCGGCTGCACGGTGATGCGGCGGTTGGGCAGGTCGATCTCCAGCACCTTTCGCATCCGGGTGGTGGCGATCACCAGGGCCGGCGTTTCGGCAACGGCGCCGCCGGAGAGGCCGGTGCCGCTGCCCCGGGCCACGAACGGCACCCCCTCGCGGTGGCAGAGGCGCAGCAAGGCCGCCACCTGCTCAGTGGTTTCTGGCAGCACCACCAGGGGCGGCTCCCAGCGGTGCAGGGTGAGGCCGTCGCAGTCGTAGGCCAGCAGCTCCTGGCGGGCCGCCACCACGCCCCGGGCCGGCAGGATGGCGCGGCAACGGCGCTCAATGGCGGCCCAGTCGATCGGGGGGCGGGGCGCTGGGGCGGGGCTGGAGGAATCGATGGGGCCGGTGGCGGTGACGGTTGAGGGGCTGGGCGCGAGCGAAAACGTGGAGGCGGCCGCTGGCACCTGAAGGGCCACCGCACCGACGGTGGGGCCTGGTTGGCTGACCGGTGGGCTGCCCCATTCGGTGCCCGGTTCCATTGCCGGTTCGGTGCTCGGAGCAGGCGTCACGGCGGGAAAGAACATCGGGCAAAGCCGATGACAAGGTACTCAAGGTGCGCCCAAGGAGACGCTGCGGGGTGGTGGCCTGGCGGGGCTTCCTGCGCCACGGCGATGTCGCCAGCGTCCAGCGCCTCGAAAAGCGGGTGGCGGATGTCTCCACGCTCCTCTTCGCTGCCCTGATCCTGGAACCCGAACCGCCCAGGTGTGCGCCGCTAGGTCAGGATGGAAGACGCTCGTCAGCCCTCCGTCCGCGGATCCCGTCTTGTCGGCTTCTCCCACAGCGCCCGTTTCGACTCCTGTGCTCAACACCACCCGCTCCCAGGAGATCTTCACCGCCGCCCAGACCCTGATGCCGGGGGGCGTGAGCTCGCCGGTGCGGGCCTTCAAATCGGTCGGGGGCCAGCCGATCGTGTTCGATCGGGTCAAGGGCGCCTACGCCTGGGATGTGGATGGCAACCGCTACATCGATTACGTGGGCAGCTGGGGCCCCGCCATCTGCGGCCACAGCCACCCCGAGGTGCTTGCCGCCCTGCAGGCGGCCCTCGAGAAGGGCACCAGCTTCGGCGCCCCCTGTGAGCTGGAGAACGTGCTCGCCGAGATGGTGATCGAGGCGGTGCCCTCGGTGGAGATGGTGCGCTTCGTGAATTCCGGCACCGAGGCCTGCATGGCAGTGCTGCGCCTGATCCGGGCCTTCACGGGCCGGGAGAAGCTGATCAAATTTGAGGGCTGCTACCACGGCCACGCCGACATGTTCCTGGTGAAGGCCGGATCCGGGGTGGCCACCCTGGGCCTGCCTGATTCGCCGGGCGTACCCAAGGCCACCACCGCCGCCACCCTCACCGCCCCCTACAACGACCTCGAGGCGGTGAAGGCCCTGTTCGCCGCCAACCCCGGCGAAATCGCCGGGGTGATCCTGGAGCCGGTGGTGGGCAATGCCGGCTTCATCACCCCTGAACCGGGCTTCCTGGAGGGCCTGCGGGAGATCACCAAGGACAACGGCGCCCTGCTGGTGTTCGACGAGGTGATGACCGGTTTCCGAATCAGCTATGGCGGCGCCCAGGCGAAGTTCGGGATCACGCCCGATCTCACCACCATGGGCAAGGTGATCGGCGGCGGCCTGCCGGTGGGGGCCTATGGCGGCCGGGCCGACATCATGGCGATGGTGGCTCCGGCCGGCCCGATGTATCAGGCGGGCACCCTCAGTGGCAACCCGCTAGCGATGACCGCCGGCATCAAAACCCTCCAACTGCTGAAGCAGCCCGGCACCTACGAGCGACTGGAGCTGATCACCAAGCGCCTCAGCGATGGCATCCAGGCGGCGGCCCGCGATGCCGGCCTGCCGATCACCGGCGGCAACATCAGCGCCATGTTCGGCTTCTTCCTCTGTGAGGGGCCGGTGCGGAACTTCGAGGAGGCCAAGGCCACCGACACGGTGTTGTTCGGCAAGCTGCACCGGGCGATGTTGGAGCGGGGCGTGTACCTGGCCCCCAGCTCCTACGAGGCGGGCTTCACCTCCCTGGCCCACAGCGACGCCGACATCGACGCCACCCTGGCCGCCTTCCGCGACAGCTTCGCGGCCATTCTCTGAGCCACGGCCCGCTAGACCCAGGCACCAGCGCCTTAGCATCCCCGCAGCCAGGCAAGCCTGCTGGAGTCCCCGTCCGCCATCGCCGGGTCATCCCGACTGGATCGCCGTCAGCGCGGAGCCCTGAGGCTGTCCTCCCTCCTGGCGGCAGCGATCGGCCTGCTGGCGATCCTGGGGCAGCAGGCCGATCCGGCGGCCAGGCCCGTGGCTCCAGTCGGGGCGTCCGGCAGCGCCCTCACGATCGGGGCCGTGATCGCCCTCACCGGCAACGCCAACCTCTATGGCCAGGACCAGCGGCTGGGCCTCGATCTGGCCCGGCGGTGGTCGGAAGCCCTCCCCCTCCCACCGGGCGATCCACCCCGCCGCCCCCTGAAGCTCCAGCTGGAGGACGGCGGCAGCGATGAGGCCACGGCCATCGCCGCCTTCAACCTGCTGATCAAGCAGGGGGCCCTGGCCCTGATCGGCCCCACCCTCTCCCAGCAGGCCTTCGCCGCCGACCCGATCGCCCAGCGCCGCGGGGTGCCGGTGGTGGCCCCCTCCAACACCGCCAAAGGGATCCCCCAGATCGGCCCCTTCATCAGCCGCGTGTCGGCCCAGAGCTCGGTGATCGCGCCGCTCTCGATCGCCGAGGCCCTGCGGCGCGACCCCGCCATCCAGCGGGTAGCGGTGTTCTATGCCCAGGACGACGCCTACAGCGCCGCCGAAGTGCTGATCTTCCAGAAGGCCCTCAAGGCCCGCGGTCTGGCGCCCGTGACGGTGCAGCGCACCCAGCTGGCCGACAACGACTTCCAGATTCCGATCACCGCCGCCCTGCAGCTCCAGCCCCAGCTGGTGGTGATCTCGGTGCAGGCGGTGGCCGGCGGCAACCTGATCCGCCAGCTGCGGGAGCTGGGCTACCGCGGCCAGATCGTGGTGGGCAACGGCCTCAACACACCGAACATCTACCCGATCTGCCAGCGCTGGTGCGACGGCATCCTGATCGCCCAGGCCTACAGCCCGGAGCTGGACACGCCGATCAACCGCACCTTCCTGCGCCTCGTCCGAGGCAGCAATCCCGGCCAGGCCCCCTCCCAGATCGCCGCCCAGGCCTGGAGCGCCTACCAGGTGCTGTTCGAGGCGGTGCAGCGGCTGCAGCAGCGCGGCGGCTTCGAGGGCCTGAACCTCGGCCAGGCCCGGGCTGCCCTGATGGAGGAACTGCTGGCCGGTCGTTACGACACCCCCCTAGGCCCGATCCATTTCCAGAAGGATGGCGAGTTGGTGCAGGGCCGCTTCTATGTGGCTGAGGTGCGCATGGATCCCGGCGGCCGCACCGGCCGCTTCGCCCTGGTGGGGGATGCCAGCGCGCCGGCTGCCTCGGCAGCGGCCGCTGCCGCAGCGCCCAGCGCACCGCCTGCCTCGTCTCCGGCCCCCACCTCGGCCGCCGCTGCAGCCTCCACAACCGCAGCGCCCAAAGCTCCAGCCGCCACCTCTGCCGCCCCCCCCGCGGCGTCCCCGCCAGAGCGATGATCGAAACTCTGCTCCAGACGCTGCTGAACGGCGCCGCCAGCGGTGGGGTGTATGCCCTGGTGGCCCTGGGTTACACCCTGGTGTTCTCGGTGCTGGGGGTGATCAACTTCGCTCTGGGGGCTTTGTTTTCGCTCGGCGGCTACCTCACCTATCTGCTGATGGGCGGCCGCATCAGCGCCAACGGCGCCCTGCCGGGCTGGGGACTGCCGCTGGCGCTGCCCTTTCCGCTGGCGCTGCTGCTGGCGGCGGCCCTCACCGGCCTGGCCTCGCTGCTGGTGGAGCAGCTGGCCTTCGCGCCGCTACGCCGCCGCAACGCCGAGCCGCTGCTCTATCTGATCACCAGCCTCGGCGCCGGCCTGGTGCTGGTGAACCTGCTGCAGATGCTGATGGGCGCCGAGGGCTATGCCTTTCCCGCCAATGCCTTGGCGGGGCTGCCCGCCGCCGTGATGGTGGCCGGCGCCCGGATCCGAAGCGTGCAGGTGCTGCTGCTGGCGGTCTGCGCCGCGGCGGTGATCGCCCTCACCCTCTGGCTGGAGCGCAGCCGTGGCGGCCGGGCCCTGCGGGCTGTGGCGGAGGACGCCACCACCGCCCGCCTGCTGGGCATCAACAGCGACGCGATGCTGCGGCTGGCCTTCCTGCTCAGCGGGGCCCTGGCCGGCCTGGGCGGCGGCCTGATCGGGGTGAGCATCAGCCTGCCGGGCCCCTATGTGGGCATTGGCTACGGGCTCAAGGGCTTGGCGGTGCTGGTGCTGGGCGGCCTGGGCAGCGTGCCGGGGGCCATCGCCGGCGGCCTGCTGATGGGCCTGGCGGAGGCCCTGGTGCCGAGCCAGGCCTCCGGCTGGCGCGATGCCCTGGCCTTCGCGATTCTCTTCGCCGTGCTGCTGCTGCGCCCGAGCGGCCTGCTGGGGCGGCGGCTGGTGGAGAAGTTGTGATGGCCGCTGAGCTGTGCAGTCAGATGGCCGCTGAGCTCCGCGTTGAGATGGCCGCTGTGATGAACGCTCTGAAACCAGTGGCCCTGCGCGTCGTCGTGAGCGGTATTGCGATGGGCACCAGAGCTGCCGAGCCTGGTGCGCCGCAGGAGCCCCGATGATCGACAACGGCCTGCTGGTGCAGATGCTGATCGGCGCCCTGCTGGGGGTGTCGGTGTATCTGCCGCTGGCGGCGGGACAACTCTCGCTGGCCACACCAGCCTTCTACGCCGTGGGCGGCACCCTGGCGGCCCTGCTCTCCACCAGCTGGCCGGCCCTTGGCACAGGCGCCGACGGCAGTTTCCCGCTGGCCTCCTTCCTGCTGGAGTTGCTGCTCGGCGGGCTACTGGCTGGCGGCCTGGCCCTGCTGGTGGGGCGGCTGGTGCTGCGCCTGCAGGGCATCTACCTGGCGATCGCCACCATCGCCCTGGTGGAGATCGTGCGGGTGGCGATCCTCAACCTGCCGTTCACCGGTGGCGCCATCGGCATCTTCGGCATCCCGCAGCCCTTCCCCACCACCGCGGGCTACCTGCTGCCGGCCCTGGGCCTGCTGGCCCTGGCGGGCTGGGTCTGCCAGCGGCTGGAGGTGATGCCCCTGGGCCGGGCCATGGCCGCCGTTCGCAACGATGAACTGGCCGCCGGCTGCATGGGCATCGACACCACCCGGGTGAAGCTCACCGCCTTCGTGCTCAGCGCCATGCTGGCCGGCAGCACCGGCGCCTTAGCGGCCCATTTCCTCAACACCTGGAACGCCCGCCAGGGGAGCTTCGACACCAGCGTGACCATGCTGGCCTTCGTGATCCTGGGGGGCTCGCGCAGCTGGCTGGGGCCCGTGGTGGGCGGCCTCTTACTCACAGCGCTGCCTGAACTGCTCCGGCCAGTGGGCGATGGGAGGCTGGTGCTGTTCGGGCTGGTGATCCTGCTGGGACCGGTGCTGTTCCCCCAGGGGCTGATCACCCCCGCTCTGTTGGAGCGACTGGGGCGGGTGGGCGAGCGCGCTGAACAGGGGGAGCCACAGGGATGACCATCCACACCGTGCCCCCCGCAACAGCCCCAGCGCCGCCCCTGCTGGAGGTGCAGGCGCTCACCTGCCGCTTCGGCGGCCTGGTGGCGCTCGATCGGGTCAGCTTCGCAGTGCAGCCAGGCGAGATCTTCGGGCTGATCGGCCCCAACGGCGCCGGCAAGACCACCCTCTTCAACCTGATCTCCGGCCTCACGCCCCCCAGCAGCGGGGCAGTGCTGTGGCGGGGCGCGCCAATCACAGGCCTGCCGCCCTTCCGGCGCAACCGGCTGGGGCTGGCCCGCACCTTCCAGAACCTGCGCCTCTTCGATGGCCTCTCGGTGCTCGACAACCTGCTGGTGGCCCTGCAGCGCCAGCCGGGGGAATCGCTGCTGGGGGGACTGCTGGCCAGCGCCAGCCACCGCCGAGCCGAAAGGCAGCGGCAGGAGCGGGCGGGCCAGCTGCTGGAGGAGCTAGGGCTAGGGGGCCTGGCCGGGCGGCCGGCGGGCACCCTGGCCTATGGCGACCGGCGACGGCTGGAGATCGCCCGAGCCCTGGCCACCCGGCCCTCGCTGCTGCTGCTCGATGAACCGGCCGCCGGCATGAATCCATCCGAAAAAGACGATCTCTGCAACCTGATCAGCCAGCTACGCCGTCGCCATGGGCTCACGGTGATGGTGATCGAGCACCACGTGCCCCTGCTGATGCGTCTCTGCGACCGCATGGCGGTGCTCGATTTCGGGGTACGGATCGCCCTCGGCACCCCGGAGCAGGTGCGCCACGACCCCCGTGTGATCGAGGCCTACCTGGGAGGAGCCCCGCCATGACCGTGCCAGCCACCGAACCCTTGCTGCGGCTGGAGGGGCTGGCGGTGCGCTACGGCAGCGTGCAGGCCCTGAGCGGCATCGATCTGGAGGTGCGGCAGGGGGAGCTGGTGGCGCTGCTGGGATCCAACGGCGCCGGCAAGACGACCACCCTGCGAGCGATCTCCAGGCTGGTGAATGCCAGCAGCGGCCACATTCTCTGGCGGGGGGCCGAACTTGCGCCGCTGAGCACCGAACGCACCGTGAAGCTGGGCATCGGCCACTGCCCGGAGGGTCGCCGCGTGCTGGCCCGCCAGAGCGTGGCCGCCAACCTGGAGCTCGGCGCCTGGCTGCGCCGCGACCGCTCCGCCATCGCTGCCGACCTGGAGCGCTGCTACGGCCTGTTCCCCCGCCTGGCCGAACGCCGCCAGCAGCTGGCCGGCAGCCTCTCGGGCGGCGAGCAGCAGATGCTGGCGATCGCCCGCGCCCTGATGGGCCGCCCCACCCTGCTGCTGCTCGATGAACCGAGCCTGGGCCTAGCGCCGAAGCTGGTGGGCGAGGTGATGCGGGCGCTGGCGCAGCTGCAGCACGAGGGGCTCACGTTGCTGCTGGTGGAGCAGAACGCCCAGGCGGCCTTGGAGATCGCCGATCGCGGCTACGTGCTGGAGGCCGGCCAGCTGACGCTGCAGGGCCCAGCCGCCGATCTGCTCAGCGATCCGAGCCTGCGGGCCGCCTACCTGGGCGAACGCTGAGGGTAGAGCGAACACCCATACTCAGGATCATTTCGATCCTGGATGCATGGCGGAGCTCAACCGCTCCATCACACCACTGATGCTTTGGGATGGGCGATGGGCGTGGGCTGTGCCTTTGCCGGATTGTTTTTCGGTTGGAATCTGGGCTTGGCCAGGGGGGGCACATTGGGTCTGGGCCTGGCCTTGGTCGTGGTGGCGATTCTCTACCTCACCTTCACCCTCAGTTATGCCGAACTGGCCTGCGCCATCCCCCGGGCAGGCGGGGTCATGTCCTATGTCGACTGCGCCCTCGGCAGGAGCTGGGGCTTATTGCCCTGCTGCTGTCACTGCTTCTCTTGCTGTCGATTCTGCTGAGCCTTCGCAGCTTGGGATGCATCTATCTAGCCCTCATGGCCGTCAGCCTTTTGATTCACCAGCGCACGTCAACTTTGACAGCCCCTTTGTAAGAAGCCCTGGAGCTACTGGTAGGGGCTGCGGGCTATGGGCGGAACGTGCGGGCGACGACGCGGGGTTCGCGGCTGGACCATGCTAAGATCAACAATCAACCTACATTATCGCAATGGCAAATAAACAAAACCCCCTATCTTCTGCGCTCTCGAGTCTCTTGGTTCTCCTCGCCGGCGCCGGCGGGCTGGCGCTGGTGGTGTGGGTCACGCTCGTGATGCTCGACCTCAAGCACCTCAACACCTCAGGCTTCACCCTGCCTTAATCACTCCGGCAGGCTGCGTGTCGCTGCACCCCGCCCCAAAGAAGGGCGGGCGGCTGGCGACAGCCCGCCACCCCATTGGGGGATCCTGCAACACAAACGCTAGTGTTGATGCATCTGCATCAACAGCCGTGCCCCAGCTCCGCCCGCCGCCTTCACCAGCGCCCGCCGCCGCGCCAGTCGGCCGCACGCCATCCGAGCAAGCCACTACAGCCTCAGCGCCGGTCGCCGCGCACGCCGCACCCCTCTCCAACAGCCAGCTGCTGCTCCAGGCCGTGCTGCGTGCCGCCGATCAACTGGAACTGAGCCGCAGCGCCCTGGCCTTGGTGCTCGGCCGCGACCGCTCCCTGTTCAGCCGCGGCAAGGGCATCGAGCCGGCCTCCAAGACCGGCGAACTGGCGTTGCTGCTGGTGCGCCTCTACCGCAGCCTGGCCGTGCTGGTGGGTAATGATCCCGCCCAAATGCGCCACTGGTTCCACACCGCCAACCACCACACCGGCGGCGTGCCGGCCGAACAGGTGCAGCGCACCGAATCGCTGGTAGAGATCGTGCATTACCTCGATGCGATGCGGGCGCGGGTCTGAGCGCCGATGGATCTGCAGGCCATCGCCGCTGCCACCGCCGAAACCCCCCTCGATGGCACGGTGCTGCGGCTGGTGCAGCAGCAGGGCATCGACAGCCTGGCCCCCTTGGTGGACGACCTCGACCAGCTGGCCCGCCTGGAGACGCTGGTGGAGGCCAGCAAACCGCCTGCCCCCTTGTCGCAGCAGCCGAACACCCCCCGCCATCGACTGCTGGTCACGCCATTCCGCTACCCACCGCTGCGCCATGGCTCACGCTTCGGCTCACGGCAGGAGCGGGGCATCTTCTACGGCTCCCGCTGCCGCCAGGGGGCACTGGTGGAGGGGGCCTACTACAGCCTGCTGTTCTGGGAGGGCATGGCCGAGAAGCCGGCCGAACCGATCCGTCGCCGCCAGACGCTGTTCTCGGTGCTGATCGGCAGCGAACGGGGCAGGAGGCTGCAGGAGCTGAGCGAAGCCGCCGTGCAGGCCGCCCTGCGCCATCCCAGCCACTACGGCCCCACCCAACGACTGGGCAGCTGGATGCGCGAAGGCGGTGTGGAGGCCTTCGAATACCTCAGCGCCCGCTCCCGGCAGCCCCTGGTGCAGGTGGGTCTGTTCAGCCCATCGGCCCTGCGCTCCACCCCCTTCGATCAACTGGACCTCACCGCCGAGATCCGCAGCGATCAGGCCACTTTCCTCAGCCATGACGACGGTCAGGTGCATGCCTTCCCGCGGCAGGAGTTTCTGGTGGATGGGGTGTTGCCGCAGGCGGCGGTGTGAGCGGGAGGCAGAAAGCAGCCCAGCCGAGCGCAGTGTTGGATCAATACAAACGGTGATTCGATGTACCCCCATAAGAAACCCGGCCCTGGATTCATCGATCGGAAAACAGCCGTACCGGAGGAAGGGCTCATGGCCTGCCACTCAAGGGCAGCGTTAAGCATCCGCTTCACGCTCTAACCAGGCACAACACCTGAAGCCAAGTGCAACGTCACCGCTGAGTAGAAGCGGCCGCTCTCGTTTGCTGAATCAAGTGCGGGAAGGATGGCTGCCAACCTGGAAGGATCGATGATTCCCTCGGAGGCGATGCTTTCAACCTCTGTATCAAGGTCAAGGCCAAACATCTTCCAGGTTGTGTAGTCGTCGATGACCGCTGAAACGGTCGCGTATCGTCGATTCATGAGCCCAACCTCGCCGAAACGGCGGTAAAGCGTAAGCCCCATATCGACATTGCAATGCTTTACCGCCCGGGCGAACACCACGTCGAAGACCTCCCGATCAGAGTGATCAATCCTGATGCCCATCCAGTCGGGCTCTGCCGCCACAATAACGCCGCCGGGCTTCACCACCCGAGCAAGCTCCGCCAATACTGCGTTCGGTCTTTCAAGGTGCATGAGCACGCGTTCGCAGTGTGCCGCATCGAAGTAACCGTCAGCAAAGGGCAAGTCGTAAGCGTCCCCCACTTGAAGGTCAACACAGTCGCCCAAACCCTCGGCTTTGACCTTGTCCCGAGCCTGTGCCATCAGGTCCAGTGAGTGATCGACTCCTACGACCCTCCCCTCGACTCCCACTGCCTTGGCCAGACGCGGCAGGAAGACTCCATTGCCACAGCCAAGCTCCAAAACCTTCGCGCCCGGACTCAGCGCCAGTAGTTCCATGGCACGCTCGGCAACATGCCGAATAACGTCGCTGTCAGCCACCTTGTCTAGGTAGTCCGATTGGTCGATAGCATGTTGGCGCAGGTATTCAGGCTGCCACGACTTTGACTCGAATTTCGAAGCATCACCCTGCGACATTGCGGCCACCAAACTCATGTTCAGCCTGATGAGTGCAGGCTACAGCAGAAGCTGTAGGATTGCAGAATTGGTATGCACTGAAGAGGCCGCTTTCTAGCGCTCACATGCAGGATTAACACAACTAGGCGTAACCGATCGCCTAGTTGCCGGAATGCAATCGACATTGCGCCCTCCTACTGACGCCACCGGATCAAGAGAATCGGCAGGACAAGGGATGCAAGCAAGTAGATCAGAACCGTGCCGATCACTGTGGCCTGCTGCTGGGGAAAAGCGCCGGATGCCAACAGCAGCGCGATGGCGGGATGACGCGACACCGTCGCCGAGGCAAGGGCGCCGCGGATGGACCGATCCGGTCCGCCGAGCAACTCGCCAAACAACAGACCAAAGACGATGACAACCAGGATGAGCAGCACGGTGCCCTCACCAATGAGCGCCAGCATCTTGGAGCCATGGATGCCCAGCAGCACCACCGCACCGAGGAGCACCACCAAACTCCCGACCCGATCGGCAACAGCACCCAGCCGGGGGGAGCTGCGGGGAAAGAGTCTGGCGAGCCCGATGCCGAGACCCAGGGGTAACACCACAGTGGCCAGCAGCACCATCACCATGGCCCTTGGATCCAAGCTGGTGGTCACCCCGAACAGCCGCTCGACAATCTCAATCATCAGCGGCACCACCAGCAGGGAGACAGCGGTGGAGAGCAACTCCAGACCGATGACGTAGTCCGCCCTGGCGCCCAGCGCCGTTCCCTTTTTGGCCCACGGCGGCAACACGGGCGAGACCGCAAAGCCCACCAACACCGCTCCCACGCCCTGCCGCAGGGGCAGCAGCGACACCAACAGCAGCACAAGGGCCGGAAAAAGCACGTACATCGCCAGCAGGGAGCGCAGGGTCAGCTGTGGGCGGCGCAGCAGCAACAGCGGCTCCTCCAGCTGCGCCCGGGCGCCAATGCCGAACACCAGCAGCACCACACCCAGCAGCAACACCAACTTGATCAGGGTTGTGGGATCCACAGGATTTCATCTTTGGCAATTAGGATACCATGAAAGAATCCAAATAGCGGTTGGCGGTGCTTACGCAGCTTGCAACAAATGTGTTGAAACAACCTCGATGAGTCACGTCACGCAGCCTGGGCAACGAACGGAAGATGATCGGCAACTCATGGAGACCGTCGAAGCACGGTCAGCCAGCATCAAGTCATGCCAGTCAGTGCGAAGAACCCTCCATCTCAGAGCCTTCAAAGCACGATGGACAGAATGATCCACAACCTGACCCCGATCCTGGCCAGCGTCGTCCTGATTGGCGGCGGAGTGGCATTGATCACCGGAGAGCCAGGGGCGCCTTTCGCCATAGCGGGCTCAACCACGCTCTTCCTCCTCTCCGGTATCTACCGAACCTGGGGGCAAACTCTTGCCTTGATTGAGCTTTCCGATCAGGCTTAAGTGCGGCTGGGGAGTTCGCCACCAACGGCACCCCATTCGCCCCGGCCTTCGCACCCAGCACCGCCCCCTGGTTAGGTTCCCGCGCCATGGGTCCGCTGCAGATCGTTTGGTTCAAGCGCGACCTGCGCAGCTTCGACCACCAGCCGTTGTTGCAGGCCAGCCGGCTCGGAGCGGTGCTGCCGCTGGTGGTGGTGGAACCGGAGTTTTGGCAGCAAGCCGATGCCTCGGCTCGCCACTGGGCCTTCTGCGCCGAGGGCCTGGAGGAGCTGCGAGCGGACTTGGCGCGACTCGGCCAGCCGCTGGTGGTGCGGGTGGGCGCGGTGGAGGAGGTGCTGGAGCGGGCCCGCCGGCAGTTCGGCGTCGCCGGGCTCTGGAGCCATGAGGAAACCGGCAACGGCTGGACCTACGCCCGCGACCGACACGTCGCCGCCTGGGCCCGCCAGCATGGGATCCCTTGGCACGAGATTCCCCAGTTCGGTGTGATCCGCCGGTTGGCCAGCCGCGATGGCTGGGCCCGCCGCTGGGAGGCGCGCATGGCAGAGCCGCTCACCCAACCACCGCCGGTGTTGGCGCCCCTGGAGGGCCTCGATCCCGGCCCGATTCCCACAGCCTCCGAGTTAGCGCTGGCGCCCGATCCCTGTCCGGGCCGCCAGCGCGGTGGCCGCCGGGAGGGACTAGCCCTGCTGGAGAGTTTTCTGCTGGAGCGCGGCGCCCGCTACCACCGCGAGCTCTCCAGCCCCACCACCGCCTTCGAGAGCTGTTCGCGGCTTTCGGCCCACCTGGCCTGGGGCACCCTTTCCATGCGGGAGGTGGTGCAGGCCAGCCGCCTCCGCGGCGCCGCCCTGCGCGCCCTGCCGCCAGAGGCGCGGGCAACTTGGCCCCGAGCCCTGCGGGGATTTGAGGAGCGGCTGCACTGGCACTGCCACTTCATTCAAAAGCTCGAGAGCCAGCCGGATCTGGAGTTCCGCGAACTCCACCCGCTCACCGCCGTTGACCCCAGCAAGGCCGATCCGGAGCGGCTGGCAGCCTGGTGCGAGGGGCGCACCGGCCTGCCCTTTGTGGATGCCTGCATGCGCGCCCTGATCGCCACCGGCTGGATCAACTTCCGCATGCGGGCGATGTTGCTATCGGTGGCG
Source organism: Cyanobium sp. (assembly GCA_040399305.1). GTDB lineage: Bacteria > Cyanobacteriota > Cyanobacteriia > PCC-6307 > Cyanobiaceae > Cyanobium. The sequence goes on along the minus strand of JBBASH010000009.1, from coordinate 31,260 downwards.
AGCCACCACCTGGAGTTGCCCTGGCGCTCCACGGGCCTGCACCTGGCCCGCCTCTTCCTCGACTACGAGCCCGGCATCCACTGGAGCCAGTGCCAGATGCAGGCGGGCACCACCGGCATCAACACGATCCGCATCTACAACCCGATCAAGCAGGGCCAGGACCACGACCCCCAGGGGGTGTTTCTGCGCCACTGGCTACCGGAACTGGACGCCGTTCCCCTCCTCCACCTGCACGAACCCTGGACCCTGCCGGGTCTCACGGCGCAGCGGCTTGGTTTCGCCCCCGGGGTGGACTACCCCCACCCGATCGTGGATCCGATGGCCGCAGCCCGCGCAGCGCGAGAGCGGCTCTGGGCCCGCCGGCAGGAGGGGGGCTTTTCGGCACTGGCCGATGCGATCCAGAAGAAGCATGGATCCCGCCGCTCTGGGCTGGCGGCCAGCTCTGGGAAAGCCAGTGGCGCTGGGCGCCGGCGACGGCGGACGGCATCAGCGGTGAACGATGGTTCGGTTCAGTTGGGACTCGATCTGAATCTCGGTTGATCGTGGCGGCGGGTTGCCCAACAGGCCCAGGGCACAGTCTCAAAGCCTTGGGCACCGAGTGGATCCAAAAAACTCGCGACGACTGAGGTAACGCAGCCGCCGCACTCGTTCGCAGGGGCGGAGGTATCGGCCGGAATCAGCCCCGGCTGTTGCCGCTAACCGTCACATAGGCCGGGGAGAGGGCCGAGGTGGCCTGATCGTCGTCGGGGGTGACGCCAGGCTCTTCTAGCAACTCGTGAACGATGGCCCCATCGAAGGAGATCCGGCCGGGTCCGAGCAGCAGCAGGGCGAGGCTGCCACCGAGGTACAGCACCACCAGCTCAAGCACGTAGATGTTCAAGCCGGCGGTGAGAATGTGCTGGTAGGCCGCCACGCTCATCGTGCCGGTGATCGCCAGGGCCCCCAGTGGGGTGAGCAGGCCGAGGATCAGGAGCCAGCTGCCGATCAGCTCGGAGAAGCCGGCGGCGTAAGCAAAGAACAGCGGGAAGGGCAGGTGCAGCGACGCCACGTAGGTGTCAGCGAACTGCTGGGGATCGGCCAGCTTCTCCTGGCCGTGGTGGATCATCATCACGCCGATCGTGAGACGCAGGAGCAACAGGGCCGTGTTGGCCAGGGGGCCTTCGGGCAGGAAGTAGGCCGCAGCCAGACGGCGCAGGGCAGCCGAACGATCGACAGCGCCAGCCAGCCAGAAGGAAGGGGCGTCAGCGACGAGCTCCTGGGGCGTTGAGGAACGGCTCAGCAACACGAACCAAAGGGCAATACCGGCGGCGAGGAAGCCGGCGAAGAGCTCGAGCAACAGGGGGGTGGACATGAAGGGGGGACTGGTGGGGTCAGTCTGACAATCCTCGTAAAGAAACGTGAAGCAGCTGAGAGGCTTGAAATCCGGCAACCCAGGAGAACGCTGTGCGCTCAGCCCAGCTCCACCACCAGGCCGGCGTGGTCGGAAAGACCGGCCGCCCGTAGCTCCTGGGCGTAGCGCACCGAGCGGATCCGTGGATCGAGGGGCGGAGAGGCGAGGGCGTGGTCGTAGCGGAAGCCGTTGCCCCGGCTGGCGCTGAACCAGCTGTACTCCCGCTCCTGGGGATGGCGGCGGCGCCAGGCATCCACCCAGCCCTGGGCCAGCAGCCGCTGGAACCAGGCGGTGCAGGGGAAGGTGCGCGTCTGGGAATCGAGCAGGGGGATGCCACAGTTGAAATCACCGATCAGCAGGCTCAGCTCCGCCCGCCAGGCCGGCGGCAGGGCCAGCAGCGCCTCGAACGGGGCGATCTGGGCTTGCTTCTGGGGGAAGCGCACCGCCACCAGGTTGAGCAATTCGGCCCCCCCCTCCTCCTCGTCCTGGCCGCCTCCATCCACCTCACCTTGGACCGGACCCGTTGCCCGCCCAGGCCAGGACAGACGCGCCTGCATCAGATACACCGGCGCACCGGGGTCGGCGCCGGGGCCGGGGCCGGCATGGCGCAGCGGTTCGGCGGTGAGGGGCCAGCGGCTGGCGATCAACACCCCATTGGAGCGGGCATCGCCCAAGGGGGAGAGCACCTGCTCCCCCAGGCCAAGGTCGGCCAGGCCCTCCAGCAGGGGGTCGCGCCCCTCGCTACGGCGCACCTCCTGCAGGGTCACCACATCGGGGTCGATCGCCGCGATCGCCGCCAGGATCGCCTCGCGCCGGCCGCCGCCGCCGTGGAGGATGTTCCAGCTCAGCACCCTCATCCCGCCTCCTTCCCCACCACCTTCCAGCCCCCCACGAAGGCCTTGGCCTGCCACTCGCCAAAGAACTGCCGGATCTGCTCCTCGGAGCTGCTCACCCGGATCTCGTGGTTAAGAGGGGCTTCGCGGTTGGGGCTGTAGTCGGTGAGGTGGAGCACGTAGGCGGGATGGTCGGGGCTAGTGGCCTCCTTGTTGGTCTTCCAGAGCAGCAGCTTGCGCACCAAGGTGGCCCCCTTGAGCACCTTGGTGGCCACGGCCCGCTCCAACACCGTGCTGGCCGGCAGCCGAATCTCGGCGGCATTGCGCTCCAGTTCGGGGATCTCGGTGATGTCGGAGAGCTGAGTGAGCCGCAGATCCTCAGGCCGTGCCTGCTTGTCGTCGCGCAGCCGCACGAACTGCGGCGAGATCAGGCTGCAGAGCGGCAGGCGCCGTACCCCCTCCCAGCGGCGTTCGCTGGCATGCCAATCGAGCACCATCCGATCAATCGTGCTGCCCAGCGACGTGCGCGACACCACGTCGAGGCAGGAGAGTTCGGCCACCAGGCCCGGCTCCACCATGCGGTAGCCCACCTGGTCGCTGTTCACCTCCACGTAGTCGCTGGCCACCAGCCGCTGATTGAGCAGGGTGAGCAGGGAGGCGCGCAGCTCATCGCTGAAGCCGCCCCCCACCCGGCCCACGATCTGGAAGCTGTCGGCATCGGTGGGGATCGCCACCAACAGGCTGTGCAGCAGGCCGGTGCGGTCGTCGATGCCCTCGGAGAAGCCCACCACCGCCAGATCGAGGCTGTGGCGCGGCTTGATCTTGAAGATGCCGCTGGAGTCGCTGCGGGTCACCACCCCCTCGGCCCCCTCCTGCTCCACCCATTGGCGGTATTGCTGGAACACCCGCTGGCGATCGCCGCGCACCGTTTCCACCACCTGCACCCGATCGCCGCCGGCAAAAAAGCGCTGGGCCGCCTCCAGGGCATCGGCGTAACGCGCCGAAGGATCCTGCCCGTCGAGCTCATACACGTTGAACACCGCGAAGCAGAGGCTGTCGACCTCCGCCTGGCTGGCCGGGTTGCGGGCCACCCGGGTCACGTCGTGGACCCTGGGCCGCTTGCCATCGCTGCGCCGCACATACAGCTCGCCGCCCAGCAGGGCCGAGCGCACCCCGGCCGCCTTCAGCCGAGCCGCGGCCTCATCGAGGAACGGCGCTCCGATCCGCACGGTGCCGCCGGGGTTGAGGCTGAGGCAGGCGCCGTCGCGGTAGGCGAGGCAGGTGAACTCACCGTCGATCTTGCGGGAGATGAAGGCGTCGTCGGCGGCGGGCAGGCGCTGCTGGGCGGTGTCGAAGTCGAAGGCGCGCATCGTTTCGCCGAGATCGCGGCGCCGCCGCCGGGCCTGCCGCAACCACTCCGGATCCACCAAGGTTTCGGCGCCGCCGCTGCGGTAAGAGCCGAGCAGGGTCTTCAGCGCCGAGGCGTCCACCAGGGGGTGCTCGCCGCTGGCGGGTGGGGCGGGTGTCGATTCAGAAGCGGCCGGTTGGGACGGAGCCGTTGGGGCGGTGGAGAAAGGTGGAGCCACCGATGAGGCCGAATGGGGCGGAGACTCCACGGATTCGCGAGCAGGAGGGTCGGCGACTCCCGCGCTGCCGATCGGTGGGGTGGAAGCGACATCTGGCGACGGGGGCACAGGCTTCACAGCCGAGCGCCGGCCCCGGGCAACCGGTTTCGGCGGCGCCGGATCGATGGCCGCTGTGGTTTCGGGTGCTGCCTCTGGCGATGGCTCTGGCAACGATGGGCTCGCCTTCTCGCTGGCTTTCCCTCGCGGCCTGGTGGGCGTTCCAGAACCGGCACGCCTGGAAGCTTTCGGCTTCGCGGTTGACGGTGTGGCAGCGGCTGATGGGTTGGTTGCTTTCCGGGTCGACTTCTCGCTTGCCGTGGCGCTTGGCTCCGCCAGTGGGGTGGTCTCCGGTGTGGCCGTGGGGTTCCAGGTTGGGACCTGCTCCCCAGCAGCATCCGTGGCTGAAGCGGCTTCGGCCGCACCGGCTCGACGACGGGTCGTCATGGCGCCACGCCTCCGGCCTCACCGCTGCTGGCCCCGGCCTCAGCGGCACCGGCCGCAGCTCCACCTTCAGCGGCAGCGGGCCCCCCGGATGGCGCCTGCGGCGGTGGATCGGGTCGCTTCAGCTCAGCGTTGGAGAGGTGAAGCAGCAGGGCATAGCGATCGCCCTCGACCCTTCCCTCCAGGAAGCCGCGGTAAGGGAGACTGCCGCGCCGGAACACCAGCGGATCGCGCCCACCCTTGCCACCGCCCACCAGCATCAGGCTGTCGCTGGCGGCCAGTTCACTGGCCATGCCGTGCAGGAAGTCGTAGGTGAGGCCGTTGATGTGCACGATCTGGAGCAGGTCGCTGAAGATGTAGCGGCGCACCGCCTCGGCCTTGGCCACCAGACGGCCGGTCCAGGCCAAGGGGATGGCGCTGTTGGTGTTGGCCTCGGCCCGCTGCAGGGGCCGCCGCTCGATCACCTGGCCGCGGGGATCGCGCACCACCTCGTTCTGCTGCACCTGGAACACCGGCTTCTCGGCCGCATCGATGAACACCCGCGAGAGAAACCAGAGGCTCTGGCCGAAGCGCTCGGTGTCGACCTCGGGGTCGCCCTCCACCAGGGCGCGGGCGATCGCCTCCGGTTCGCCGAAGCGGCTCTGCAGCGCATCGAGATCGTGGTCGACGGTGGAGCGCAGGATGCGGTGGGTGGTGGGGTAGCCGCCATCGGGCCCCAACCAGCGGATCGGCTCCCGCACCCGCAGCCCCACCGCCTTCACCACGGCGTCCCGCTTGCGGCTATCGGAGAGGTTGATTTCGGGCATGGGTTTGCGGGGGATCGGGGTTGGGCATGGGTGGGCCGAGCGGTCCAGTGCGAAGGCGAGGGGTTGTCCCGGTCAGGAGTCGTGCAAGAAGAACGAGGATGCGGGGGGCGGAAGGGATCGCCACTCAGAGCATGCGGAACCAGCTCAGAGCATGCGGAAATCGAGGTCGGCTTCGGCTTCGCCCGGCAGCGGCTCCTCCTCCACCTCCACGCCGCAGCGGGCGGCCTGCTCCAGGCCCACCAGCCGGATGCGGTTGGCATCGCCGATCAGCAGCCACACCGTGCCGTCCTCGCCCCGGAGCAGGAAGGCCGGATCACTGGCCACCCCGCCCCGCCAGCTGAAGGGGAAGCTGAAGATCGCCCCCCCCGCCAGCGCACCCGCCAGCTCGGGATCCAGCGGACCCTCCAGCGGCGTGAGGGCGTAGGTGAGGCGAATGCTGTGCTCCAACAGCCGGTCCACCGCCACGGTCTGCTCCAGGGGGATCGGCCCGTCGAAGCTGGAGGGGATGCGGGGCAGGGGGTTGCCCTCGGCGTCCACGGCGGTGAGGGCGTCGCCCTCCACCCAGAGGCCATCGGGGCCGAGGTGGCCAATGGCGGTGCCGCCCATGGGGATCAGGGTGTGGCCATCGGCGGCGAGGGTGGCGAGGCCGCAGGGATGGCCCTGGCTGTCGAGGGTTTCGAGGCTGCGGCTGCCGTAGAGGCGGCCCCGGTCGACCTTCTCGATGCTGCAGGGCACGCTGCGGCCGTCGTAGGTGAACTGAAGGGAGCGGGCCATCGGGTGGAAATCACGCCAACCGCAAGGCAGGCGCTGGAGGGGATTCGGAACGACAGGGACGGCCCCATCGGTGCCGCACAGGAGGGATCAGCCAGGGATCAGCCGCCCGGGCCACAGAGGCGCCGCACCGCCGCCAGGGCCTCCTCAAAGGCCCGGGGACCATCGTCCATCGGACGACAGCTCACGCCCCGGTCGTCAACGTAGGCAGCGGCGATCGGTTTGCCCACATCGAGGGCGATCTCCTTGTAGGCGAAGCCGTGCTGATCCAGCCATGCCCGGATCCGCTCCTCGATGCGCCGCTGTTCGGCCTGGGCCGCCCCAACGCTGGCCCCGGCCGGGCGGCCGCCGAGCCGGGCGGTGTGGATCACGATGTCGGCCTGCTCCGCCAGGGCCCGCGTGAACTCCACCGCCCCATCGATCGGATCGCCCAACTCCTCGCCGCCGCGGGCGTAGGTGCGATCCACCAGCACCCCATCGAGATCGAGGCACACGGTGGGCCGTCCGGCGCCGCTGAACCGCCGTTTGCGAGCGGCGGCGCTGCGCTTGGGGGCGGGGGGCGACGGGGCGGCGGAACGGGAGAACGGGGGCGGCAGGCCGGCGGAAGGCGGGGGCGAAGCCAACAAAACGGAAGGCTCCACCAGCTCGCCTGGGCCGGATGCACCGCCCCCCAAGCGGACCGGCGAACCGGCGGGAGCGGGCTCGACTGGCGGCGGTGGCGGCCCCGGAATCACCTGCAGCATCGCGTCGATGGCGGCATGGCCCTCCAACCAGGGATCACTCAGCCATTCCTCCCCGCTCCAAAGCCGCGAGTAGTGGGGCTGGGTGTGGTGCATGCCCGGCAGGCGGAACCAGGCGTTGAGGCTGCCGGGCCGCGGCTGCTTGGGAAACACCTCCGGCTCCTCCTCCAGCTGGTTCGCCTCCCAGGTGGTGGCCACCGCCTTCACCAGGTCAAACACCGCCGCCGTGGGGGCCGGTTCGGCGAACAGCACCCAGAGGTGGTAGCCGCCGCGGCCGCTGGAATCAAACAACAGCGGGTCGTAGCCCCTCTCCCCGAAGGCCCGCCACCAGGCCAAGGCACCAGCCAGGTTGCGGCGGGCCCTCCCATCGGCGCCCACGGCATCGAGGTCGTGGTTGTCGATGTCGATGCCCAGCCAGCGGCTGGTGCCCTCCTGGCTCTCGGCATGCAGGCCGATCAGCTGGGGCCGATGCAGGCGGCGGCTGGCGAAATGGCGCGCCAGCTTGTCGAGGGTGACCCGGTCCTCGCCGCGCATCTCGGACACCGGCAGGGTCATGGCCTTGTAGGTGCGGCCCGTCTCGCGGGCCTGCTCAGGTGAAAGCAGGGCGTACTGGCCCCACACATCGCGGCGGTTGACCAGGCGCTCCATGGCCCAATCAGCCAGCTCACGGGAGCGCTCCTTCCACTCCTCGCCGATGATCTCCTCGCTGGCAGCCATTGCCGCGGCATCCGCTGCCCAACCGCCCTCAGCTCCCCGTAGCCACCGAGGGCCGCAGGTGCTGCAACCCACTGAGGAACATTGGGATGAACTGCTCCACCAGCTTCTCGGGCTTGTCCTGCAGAACCCGCTGCACCGCCAGGAAGCGCGATTTCTGCAGATCCGGAGCAAGCAGGGCCTGGGGCAGGCGCTCCATCAGGTAGGCGGGCCGCTCCCAGACCGGCAGGGTGTTGCTGATCTCCACCAGATTCGCCAGGCGGCGCAGCTCGGCGCCGGCGGTGATGTCCATGCCGGCCTCGAAGGCAGCGTGCTCAATCAACGAATACTTGTTTTTGGCCGCGTTGACGCGGGCGCGGTGCTCGGCGCTGCGGCTGGCGATTTTGCCCAGCCAGCGGCTGCCCCAGCTCACATGGCCCGCCTCCTCGGGGAGGATCTTCTCGAGGGTCTCGCGGATGCGGATGTTCTCCTCCGTGGCGGGAGCGTGGCGCAGGGCATGGATATGGGCCGAGAAAGCCTGGCAGCCGCGCTTCTCGGTGGAGTTGATCGAGGCGAGCACCGCGATCAGGCCATCCTCCTGCTGGATCTGGTCGCCGCTCTTGTCGAACAGGCGGTTGAGCTCATCGATGTAGGAGCCGGTGGGGGGATTACCAATCTCCTCACCGAGGTCGCAAAGCAGGTCGGTGAGCCACACGGCGTGGCGGGCCTCGTCGCTGATGTGGTGGGAGAGCTCACGGCAGAGGTCGCGGGGCTGGCCATCGAGGGCCTCGATCAGCACGGTGAGTTCCTGGCAGGAGCGCTGCTCGTTGAAGCGGTAGCTGTTGAGAAACAGCATCTGCACTTTGCGCTCCTTCACCACCTCGGCCATCACCTGGCGAGGTCCCATGTTGTTGACGAGCTTGCGGGGATAGGTGACGGCCATGGCCAGGGTGTTGTCCGTGTATGGGCCTGATCGTAAGTAGGCCGGAGCGGCAGCGCGGCCTCCGGGCTGGGCAGAGCCCTCCATCCCCCGCAGACTGGGCCGTGCCAGCCCCTCCCATGTCCTTGCCGCCGCCCAGCCGCCGCCAGCCTCAAGGCAGAGCAGCAGGAGGATGGGACCAGGCTCCCGTGGCCTCCAACCGCGCCAAGGCACCGCCAGGGTGGACTGGAGCGTTCTCCGCCCTCGCCATGGCGGGCGCGGGGCGACCACATCAGCGCGGACTTCTGAGAGCAGTGCTGCTCGGGGGGCTGCTGCTGGGGGTGCTGCTGGCTGGGCTGTTGGGCCAGCCCCCCCTAGCGGCCGCCCCGACGACCACGGCCGACCCCCAGGCTTCGGCGCCACGGCCCCAGGAGGCTGGAGAAGTGCGCGACAGCGGCAGCTTCCACCGCGCCAAAGTGCGCATCCTCGGCATCCCGGTGCTCACCGTGGCCTCACCGGTGGTGACGGGTTCGGCCGGGCCGGATGCGCGGCAGCGGGCCCGGGTGATTGAGGGCAACCTCGAACTGCTGTACCGAGCCCAGGAGGTGTGCACGGATGCGGAAGGCCTCGGGGAATTCATCCTGGATCATTTTTTCCTGCGCAGCGGCCAGCGCGCTTGCGACAGCAACCAGCTGGGTCTGCTGGGGGATCCCAGCGGCCTGAAGGTGGAGGTGGCCACCGGCACTGGCGGCCCGCCCATGCTGCAGGCGCGGGTGCCGGGAAGGGATCTGCCCCTGCCGCTGCTGAGCGTCACCGATGACGACGCCCGGCTCAACGGCACCACACCCGAACGCCTGGCGGACCGCTGGCGGCCCCTGCTTGAGCAGCGGCTGCGCTTCGCCCGCCACCTGCTGGAATCGGGGGTGCTGAGGCGCCGCTTTCGCACGATGGCGGTGCTGGAGCTGGTGCTGGGGGGGCTGCTCTTCGTGGGCCTTGGCCTTTGGAGCCTGGTGAAGCGCCGGCTGGGCCGGCTGGAGCTCCAAGAGGCCCAGGCCCTTGCCGCCCTCCAGCCGGGTTCCCTGCCAGCACCAGCCTCGGCGGTGATAGCGGGGAAGCCGGCTGGCCTGAGCGATCGCACCGCCCAGGCGCTGGCCGGTGCAGCCGGCGTCCCAACGGTGACCTCCGGCGCCGAGAGCCCACCCCTGGCGGCCTCCGGCCCACGGCGCTCCCTCGCCATCCCTGACCACCACCGCCGCAACCGCAACCTGCTGATCCCGGCGCTGCACCTGCTGAGCCGCACCCTGCTGGCGGCTGTGCTGCTGCTGTTGCCCCTGATGGTGGGGGTGGCGGTGCTGGCGGTGCCGGGACAGATCCCCCTGGCGATCGACCTGCTGCTGCAGCCCTTCTCGGTGGTGGGCAAGCTGGTGCTCGGCTGGCTGCTGGCCCTGCTGCTGCAGGCGGTGCTGGCGGCCCTGCTGAGCCAGTGGAATGGCAATCCTTCCTTGGCGCCGGAGCTCCGCGCCCGACGCAACCAGCGCTACCGCAGCCTGAAGCGGGTGGTGAACCGCCTGGTGCATCTGGCCTGCATCGCCCTGGTGACCCTCTGGGTGGTGGTCGACATCCCGGGCGTGCGCGACCTCTCCAACCACGCCCTGCTGGCCAGCGGCGCCCTGCTCGGTGCCCTGGCCCTGGTCTTCCAAGACCTATTGCGGGATTTCGTGGCCGGCCTGGTGCTGCTCCTGGAAGACCGCTACGCCATTGGCGATGCGATCACGATCGATGGCCTCAGCGGTGAGGTGATCGATGTGGATCTGCTCAGCACGCAACTGCGCAGCCGCGACCAGCGGGTGATGGTGATCCCCAACAACCTGTGCAAGCGGGTGGTGAACACCACCAAGTTGCGCTCCGGTCAGGAGCTGCGCCTCACCCTCGCCCACGGGGGTGCCGATCCCCGCCGGGCCTTGGCCGTGATCAGCCAGGCCAGCGAGGCCTTCGCCGCTGACCCGGCCTGGAGCGCCGACCTGCTGGAGCCGCCCCACCTACTGGGCCTTCGCCAAGTGAGCCCCGAAGGCTTGGAGGTGGCCTTGGTGGTGGCCTTGGTGGTGGTCACCCGGGCAGGCCGGCAGGGGCCCTTGGAGCGGGAACTGCTGCTGCGGCTGGTGGAGGCCCTGCAGGCGGCGGGGATTCCCTTGGCGGAGCGGCCCTGAGCGCATCAGATCACTGCGCCATCCACAGGCTGGCCGTGCGTGCCGGCAGCTGGAAGGTGTAGATCGGGCCCTTGATTTCAGGAAGCATGCTGCCGGTGAGACTTTCGCGGTAGGGGTGATTCCATTTGAAGCGGAAGCGCGTATCCACGCTGACCGAACGTGGCTCGGCACATTTATTGATGCCGACGATTCCATCCTCCAGACGCCGCCATAGCAGGACGCAGGAATCAGCGGCCAACATCTCCATGGGCTTGCCTTGCATGCGGTTATGGAAGGTGATCATCCTCTTCATGGATTCACGATTCCAAACGTTGCGCCAGCGCCCTTGATTAGAGCGCCCAGCGGAGCGATCGTCAAACACAAGCGGGGTGCCACCATCTCTAGCCAGGATGTAGGCATAGGCAAGGTCTTCGTCCACGGAACTGGATGCATTCTGATCGAAAATCAAATACCGGAATCCATCGTTGTATGGAATGTCATGGGTCACCACAACCGTGACAGCCCGATTGTTTGCCAAAGCGTTACCGGTGGAATAGGGGAAAGCGAGATTGGAAAGCGGACTGCCAAAGGCGAAAGCCTGCTTGATTTGATTCAGAAGCGGGAAGTCATAGGCTGCGAAGGAGGCTGGTAATTCGCGAAGATAGGGCTCAAGAAACGTCTGATAATCAGCTGACCCCACTCCTCCTGAGGTGATGATTTCAGCGAAGACATGGGAATTCTGGGCGACTGCTTCTGGCACAAAAGACTTGATTGCCGGATTGGGCATGTGTTTGGCGGCATCGATGCGAAACCCCCGAACCCCTAGATCATAAAGCGCTTGAATATACTGTTTTCTCTGATCATTCACCCAGCTGCGACCAGGGTCGGTGTCATTCAGATCGGGAAGGCCGGGATCCGGAGCATTTCCACAGATGCGATCGCGAAGAACTGATGTCTTATTGGTATAATCAAGGATGCAGGCTGGAGGGTGAAAGTCCTGCGCGCTGAACAGACCATCGGGTTGACCATCATCAGGCAGAATGCCGTTGTCCAGCACGCCGTTAGCATCGCGATCGCCATAAAGGATCTGACGTTGCCAGTAGCCACGATTGGATCGGTATTGGGCCAGTGTGGCAACGCCCGGGAAACTGGTGGCCGCATTGCGCTCGTTGGCCATGTGATTGACCACTACATCCGCGTAGGTCCTGACACCCCTGGATTTGAGTGCCTCTATCGCTGCAACGAAGGATTGCTTATTACCGTTGCAGTTATCGATAACGCGCCAATCCTGAGGCTGATAGCGAAGCCACCATTCGCAACCGCTCGATTTCGGCGATTTGATCGGTGGTGTCATCAACACCGCCTTGTAGCCAGCCGCAGCGATGGCATCCGCTTGTTTCGCGATGTCCGCATAGGACCAGTCGAAGGCGTGCAGGATCACATCGGCCCGGCTCGACCCGCCAAAGCCCGGCAGAAGTCCGCTCACACTCAGCGCGAGCACACTCATGGGAGCAGCAAGACGCTGGCAGTTCAGCCGGGTCAGCCTGTTCAGCCAGTTCAGCCGGGTCAGCCAGTTCAGCCGGGTCATGGAATAACCAGCACAATGGAAAGAACCGACAAAACAGCTTCCCCAGGCTAAAAGTTGTATCCGTTAAAACAAACAACAGACTGGGGCTGTCAGGGAAAATGAAGCGATCCGATGCAAATTAGCGATCCGATGCAGATTAGCGATCCGAAGCCAGCTGCGGATCATCCGCCTGGGAGTTCGCCGCCCAGGCGGAACGAAGGCTTCAAGGCTGGATCAGGGTGATGTCGTTGAGCTGCCAGGTCTTGGCGAAGTAGGCCTCGGTGGGGCCGTAGAAGCGGAAGTAGGCGAACCAGCCCTTCCCGGGAGTGGTTTGGATCCAGTTGGTGGCGCCGGCGGGCTTCACCGGCCCGAAGATCACATCCACCGAGCCATCGGCATTGGTCACCAGGTCGGGTTTGCGGGAGCTGAGGTCGGCGGCGCCCTGGCCGGTGATCAACGGCCCGCGGCTGAGGTTGTCGTAGAGGGTGATCGACCAGAACTGCTTCACCGGCGCGCCGGCCGGCACCCGCATCCGGTAGCTCCTGCCCCCATCAAGCCACTCGCCGCGGGCATCCTTCGAGGCCTCCAGGTACACCTGGCCAAAGCCCACGATGCGGCCCTGCATCCCCACGGACATGGCGATCGCCTCGTAGAACCAGGAGCTGCGCTCGTCGAACTGCACGCGGCGTTTGTCGGGGGATTCCTGATCAAGGTCGAACAGCACCGCATACTCCCACTGCTTGCCCGGATACACCGTGGCACCGGGGGTGCGCTTGTCGTAGGCGATCGTGCGGGCCATCAGATCGCCCAACTGGGCCGCCTCGCCGAGGATCCGAGCCTGGCGGGTATCGGGCTTGAAGGCCTGGCCCGGCGCAATGCCCAGCGGCGACAGCATCCCGAACATCATCCGGTCGCGGGGGGCAACCGGCTCATTGGCATAGAGCTCACTGAGCAGGCGCCAGTAGTTGAGGTCGGTGGGCTGGGCCGATTGCCAGGGGCGACCACCCACTTCGCTGTACCCGGTAGCCGGCGGATTCGCCCGCTGGTTCCAGCCGTAGAGGCGATGCTGCCGCACGGTGACCTCGGCCACGGCCTTATCCGGCGCCAGGCCGCGGGTGCCGAACCACACCTGGTTGCTGGGCGAACGGAAGATCCGGTAGCCGGGCGCCACCACCTCGGGCCCGCCGGGGGGAAGGATCAGGTACTTGCCGCCGGCGCCCTTGTCGGGTCCGGTCTGGCCCAGGTCGGTGACCGGCTGCTGCCAGATGTCGAGCACGCCGCCGGCGGTGAGCCCGGCCGGCACCTCCACCACCAGGGGCCCCTGGGCGGCCAGGTCCCAGAAGCTGAAGGCGTAGAGGGTGGTGATGTTGGGGGTGAGCATCCCCGCCTTGTCCTGCAGGGTGCGATAGAGCAGCACGTCACCGTTGCGCACGCCCATCGTTTTGGCCTGGGCGTCGTAGAGGGCCTTGAAGCCCACCGCCGGCAGGGCCCAGAGGTAGGCCTGGGTGGCCCGCTGCAGGTCGAGTTCGTCGTAGAGCTTCTCGGCGGTGGCCTTGGTGGGGTAGCCGTTCTGCAGGTCGAGGGAGCCGAGGCGCGTGTTCACAGTGGTGGTGGTCGGCGCCGCAGGCGAGGCCACGGGCCTAGGGGCCGACGAAACCTTCGGGGCGGACGCTGCGGCGCTTGTACTGACGGGGGCAAGCAGCAGGGACAGGCCGATTGCCAGGGGCAGAGAATGGAAACGACACACCATCGGGACAAAGGCCATGGGAAATTGAAATAATCCTAATGTGGGCTGAATAGCCCCGGAATGGCCAGTGCTGCAGCGAGAAGCCAGCGGCGACCGGGTGAGTGAAACTAACGTGAGGATCAATCTTCCCAGAGACTTCTTCAAGTTTTTTTTTGGAAGAATGTTGAGAGGCGCACATAATTCCGGCCCGAACGCAAACCAACCAGCCAGAAACGCAAAAGAACATCCTTCAAGCCATAACTCCCCTGCACTTTTGAGAGCGATCGCCAAAACACCTCTAGGCTAGAGACTCGGGGGGGGTGGAAGTGGTGGTGGGGGTGAGAATCCGGGGCTGAGCTGCTCACCTTGACGTCGGCAGCAATAACCCGAAGATCAGAAGGAAGCTGCGGTCACCATTCTGCCCACTACTCTTACTCCAAAGCACGTCCCATATCCGTACAACCTTTCCAAGCATGCGCTGGCACCAGTTGTGCCTATTGCAGAAGAGGCACGGCAAAGAGTTTGAACAACGATCATATGCTATAGTGAAATTCCATTATATGTATGCAGATGGCGCATCAGCAGCAATTGGATTTTGTACAACTTGCAAAGCAATGCTTTCCCGACTTCTTTCACAAAAAAAGGTCCTGGAAATTGGGTCTCTGGACATTTGCGGCTCGGTGAGGGCATTTTTTGAAGATTGTGACTATACAGGCATTGATGTGGCCGAAGGGCCTGGAGTTGATATAGCTTGCCAAGGTCAAGAGTATGATGGTGAGGATGGAAGTTTCGACTTAGTCCTATCCTGCGAAGCAATGGAGCACAATCCAATGTGGAAAGAAACTTTTCTTAATATGATTCGCCTAACAAGACCTGGAGGCATGTTGCTTATGACCTGCGCATCTTTTGGTAGACCAGAGCATGGCACCTCTCGAACCTCCGCTGAGGCATCCCCACTCTCCATCTCAATTGGTTGGGAATACTATAAAAACCTTGGCCCTGGCGATTTCCAGTCAATCAGAGATCTTAACTCATCTTTCTATAGTTATCGATTCTGGATAAACTGGATTAGCAAAGATCTATATCTCATCGCCTTTCGCAACAGCTCAAGCGCGCAAACAGCCCCCAACTCCGACCAAGGCTTCAACAAGATTGATGCGTGGGTTGAGGATCAAAACAAACATCTGATCTACAGCATGGCTTCTGTGGCGTCATCTCTATTTGGCGAAAAGGGTGCTTTATTTGTAATTGAAGGCCCATTCGTGCAATCAATTTGGAAGGCAGAGGCAGCTTACTATAGCACTATAGGGTATATATCCCACCTTTTGAAAAGAAAAAATCAATAGGGCCAAGGATAAAGTCTGAATAGCTATTTAGCGAGACATTTGCAATGCGCCGGGGAGAACAAGCCTCGAGAAATCAAAGCTTTAAACATAAGATTGACATTCCCATTCAAGCACAAGTTTTTTATTTTAGATGACAGTTAATTGACGCACGACCAGAATTAGTGTGCGCCCTCCCCTCGTCTACCACCCGGCCTACTCGGCGCCGCTGCCCAGCAGCCACCTCTTCCCGATGGCCAAATTCCGGCTGCTGACGGAGCACCTCAGCCGGCTGGATCTGCTGCGGCCGGAGCAGGTGCATCAGCCCCTGCCGGTGCCCCGCCGCTGGCTGGAGTTGGTGCATGGGCGCGCCTACCACCAGGCCTTTGCCCGGGGTGAACTCACGGTGGCGGAGGAGCGCCGCATCGGCCTGCCGGCCACCACTCCCCTGGTGCGGCGCAGCTGGCTGGCGGTGGGCGGCACCGTGCTCACGGCCCGCTTGGCGCTGCAGCACGGCCTGGCCTGCCACCTGGCCGGCGGCACCCACCACGCCTTCCCCGACTACGGCAGCGGCTTCTGCATCTTCAACGACGTGGCCATCGCCGCCCGGGTGCTGCTGGCCGAAGGACTGGTGCGCCGGCTGCTGGTGGTGGACCTCGACGTGCACCAGGGCGACGGCACGGCGGCGATCTTCGCGGACGATCCGCGCGTGTTCACCTTCTCGGCCCACGCCGCCTCCAACTTCCCGCTGCGCAAGCAAGCCAGCGACCTCGACCTACCCCTCGCCGATGGCCTGGAGGACGAGGCCTATCTGGCGGCGATCGGTGCCGTGCTGCCTGATCTGATCGAGCAGGTGCAGCCCGACTTGGTGCTCTACAACGCCGGCGTGGATCCCCACCGCGGCGATCGCCTGGGACGGCTCTGCCTCAGCGACATCGGTCTGCTGCAACGCGACCGGCTGGTGCTGGAGGCCTGCCTGGGCCGCCGCATCCCAGTGGCCACGGTGATCGGCGGCGGCTACGACGACCTCACCCAGCTGGTGGAACGGCATGGGTTGGTGTTCAGGGCCGCCAGCGAGATGGCGCTGTTGCATGGGCTGTGAGCCCTAGCGCCCCAGCTCCACCCGAATCGCCGCGGCGATCCGCAAGGCGTTGGCCACGATCGTGAGCCCCGGGCCCACTGCCGGACAGCCGGGCAGGATCGAGCCATCGGCGATCCAGAGGTTCGCCACTTCGTGGCTGCGGCCCTCCAGGTTCACCACCGAGCGGGCCGGATCGCTGCCCAGGCGGCAGGTGCCGCAGGCAAATCCCATCACGCTCTGGGGCGCCTCGCCGCGGGGATAGATCGGCGCCCGCTGCACCACGGTGGTGGCCAGATCGCGCTCCACCTGCTGCATCACCGCCAGCCAGCGGTACACCAGCCGGTCGTGGGCCTCGCGGTTGTTGGGCAGGTCGTTGACCACCACCCGCTCGCCCCGCAGGCTCACCCGGTTCTCCGGATCGGGCCGCACGGCGCTGGCCACCCACCAGCTCACCGAGCGGTCGGCCAGCCACTCCAGGGCGGGATCGGGCAGCAACCGGCTCACCAGCGACAGCACCGGCGGCGATTCGGCGAACAGCGGATCCTGCAGCACGCCACCGCCGCCGCGCACCACGCCGAGGGCGTAATCGACATTGCGGTCGCCGTCGTGGAAATCGGTGAGCCCTAGGCCCGGCCCATAGCGGCCCGAATGCACGATCGATGAGCGCTGCAGCATCGCCGTGAGCTGGGGGCGCATCAGGTTGCGGCCCACTTGATCGGAGCCGTTGGCCATGCCGCGCGGGTGCCGTTCCGAGGCGGAGCGCAGCAGGATCACGGCGCTGGCGATAGCGCCGGCGGCCAGCACCACCTGGTGGGCGCGGAACAACCAGCGTTGGCCATCGATGCGGGCCTCGACGGCTCGCACCTCGCGGCCGCTGGCGGAGCCATGCAGGGCGAGCACCTCGGCGCCGGTGCGCAGCTCGAACCCCGGGAAGCGGCGGGCCCGCTCCAGGCCGAAGCCCTCGGCATCACCGCTGGGATCCTCCACCGATTCGCTCACGGTGAGGGGCAGCCGGTAGGGGTGGAGCCCCTGGCGGAGGAGGTCGTCGCGCAGGAGCTCCTGGAACGGCTCCAGGGGCCGGGGCGCCAAGGGATAGGGGGCGCTGCGGGGCGGTTCGGTGGCATCGCAGCCGGCCTCGCCGTGCACGCGATAGAGGCTCTCGGCGCGTTCGTACCAGGGTTCTAGATCTGCGTAGCGCAGCTCCCAGTCGGGGCCGGGGCCCTCCTGCATCGGCAGGTGGCAGAACTCCTGCTCGCGCATCCGCTCCAGCACCGCGCCCCAGATCTTGGTGTTGCCCCCTGGGGCCATCACCATCTGGGGGGCAAAGGGGTCGCCATCGGTGCCGATCCACTCCTCACCCGGGTGGTAGCGGCGCCGGCGGAACAGATCGATGTTGGCCACATTCTGATCCGCCAGCGGCAGGGGGGTGCCCCGCTCCAGCAAGAGCACCGAAAGGCCCGCCTCGGCCAGCTCGCCGGCCAGGGTGCCGCCGCCGGCGCCGCTGCCCACCACGAGCACATCAAACTCGCGGTCCTCGATCAGCAGGCCGCCGCCCATCGCCACTGCCCCGCTCATCGGCCCGCTCATCGGCCCTGCCACAGGTAGAGGAGCGCGAACAGCATGATCCAGATCACATCCACGAAGTGCCAGAACAGGCCCACCGCCGTCACGCCCGCTTCGCCGCCGTCGTAGTTGCCGGGGCGGAAGGAGCGCCAGAGCATCAGGGCCATCAACAGCACGCCGGTGATCACGTGCAGGCCGTGGAAGCCGGTGAGCAGGTAGAAGCAGGCGCCGAAGACGCCATCGCCCAGGCCGAAGGTCAGGCCCTGCCACTCCCGCGCCTGCCCCACCACAAACCAGGTGCCCATCGCCATGGTGAGCAGCCACCAGAGCCGGAAACGGACCAGCTGGCGGCGGTGCAGGGCGCGCTCCGCCAGCCAGGCCACGCCGCTGGAGCTCACCAGCACGACCGTGTTGATCAGGGGTTCGCGCACCTCCAGCCCCTCCACGCCCGGCGGCAGCCAGAGCGGCGCCGAGCCCTTGAGCACGATGTAGGCGGCAAAGAGCGCCGCGAAGATCAGGCTCTCGGAGGCCAGGAAGATCACAAAGCCGGTGAGGTTGTAGCCGCCGTGAGCGTGCTCACCAGACCCATGGCCAGGCCCGTGCTCGGGTCCGGGGCTGCCGGCCGCTCCGCTGCCTTGGGGCCCAGTGGAAGGTTCGAGGGCAGCGGGGGTACTGAATAGAGAATCCGCCATCGCTTCAGCCCTCCTTGAGTCGGGCTTCATAGCGCTCCTGATCAGCCACCAGCGGATGGCCGAGGCCGTAGCCGTAGGGACCGCTGATCACCGTGGGCACGTCGTGCTCGAAGTTCTCGGCGGGTGGCGGTGAGGGCAACAACCACTCCAGGCCGATCGCCTGCCAGGGGTTGGCCGGGGCCCGCGCCCCCCGAACCCAGGAGCTCACCAGGTTGAGCAGGAAAGGGATCATGGCCACCCCGAGCAGGAAGGCGCCGAGGCTGGCGAGCACATTGGCCAGGGCGAATTCGGGGTCGTAGGAGGCCACCCGGCGCGGCATCCCCATCAGGCCGGCCCAATGCATGGGCAGGAAGTTGAGCTGGGCGCCCACGAAGGTGAGCACAAAATGCACCTTGCCAAGGCCCTCATAGAGCATGCGGCCGGTGAACTTGGCAAACCAGTGGTAGATGGCTGCGTAGACACCGAAGGTGATCGTGGAGAAGATCACGGTGTGGAAATGGCCCACCACGAAATAGGTGTTACCCACGTGCACATCCACCGGCACCGTGGCCAGCATGATGCCGGTGATGCCAGCGAAGATGAAGTTGAACACGCCCCCCATCGCGAACAGCATCGCCGTGGTGAGCCAGAGCTTGCCGCGCCAGAGGGTGGCCAGCCAGGCGAACACCTTGATGCCGGTGGGCACGGCGATCAGCATGGTGGTGACCATGAAGACATGGCGCATCCATTGCGGGGTGCCGCTGGTGAACATGTGGTGCACCCACACGATCAGGCTGAGAAACACGATGCCAAACGAGGCGATCGCCACCACGTGATAACCAAACAGGGGTTTACGGGCATAGACAGGAAAGATCTCCGAGAAGAAACCAAACACCGGCAACACCATCACATAAACGGCCGGATGGGAATAGAACCAGAAGAAGTGCTGATAGAGCATCGGATCGCCACCGCCCTCGGGCTGGAAGAAGCTGGTGCCAAAGCTCAGATCAAACAGCAACATCACCGCCCCGGCGGTGAGCACCGGCAATCCCGCCAGCTGGATCGTCTGGGCGGCTAGGGCCGTCCAGCAGAAAATCGGCATCCGGAACCAGCCCATGCCCGGGGCTCGCATGCGGATGATCGTGGTGCAGAAATTCACCGCCCCCAGGATCGAGCTCACCCCCGAAATCGCCACCGCCAGAATCCAGAGGAACTGGCCGTTGATCAGCAGGCCTAGGGGGTTCTGGGTGCTGAGCGGCGGGTAGGCCCACCAGCCCGAGCTGGCGGGTCCGCCGGGCACCAGGAAGCTGGCCATCAGCACCACGCCGAACACCGGGAACATCCAGAAGGCGAGGGCGTTGAGCCGTGGGAAGGCCATGTCGGGCGCGCCGATCATGGGGGGAATCAGCAGGTTGTTGAAGCCATTGAGGATCGGGAAGAGAAAGAGAAACAGCATCACCGTGCCATGCATGGTGTAGAGGCCGTTGTAAACACTCGGATCGACCAGATCAGCCAGCGGTGTGATCAG
Organism: Cyanobium sp.; assembly: GCA_040399305.1. GTDB lineage: Bacteria > Cyanobacteriota > Cyanobacteriia > PCC-6307 > Cyanobiaceae > Cyanobium. The sequence goes on along the minus strand of JBBASH010000009.1, from coordinate 11,398 downwards.
CTCTCCCCGCATGATCATCGCCAGCAGACCGCCCACCAGCAGGAAGAGCAAGGACAGGGCGATGTACTGGATCCCGATCACCTTGGCATCGGTGTTGAAGGTGAAGAAACGCCGCCAGTTGTCTGGTGCCCCCGGCACCGGGTGGGGAGCGCGCAGGGCGCGGGGATCAAAAGGGATCGGGGTGGTGGTCATCGGCTGATGCTCATCGGGGTGGATGTTCAGCCCTCGTGGGCGGCATTGGGATCGAGAGGCACGTTCACCAGCGGCGGCGGCGCGGGCGGCACCGTGGCCCAGCCGCGGTTGCCCCGCTCCTGGCGCTGGCTCCAGAGATCGGCGGCGGCGTTGGGGCTTGGGGCCAGGGGGCTGCGGCGGGCGGCCTGGAGCCAGCGCTCAAAGGCCTCGGCGCTCTCCACCACCACGTCGGTTTGATTGGAGGCGAAGTAAGCGCCGCTGAACAGGGAATCGCGCAGGCGGTAGCGGCCCTCACGGCTGGGGGTGAGGCGGTAGTCGATCACGCTGCCGGGCACCACGTCCTGGCGGAGGCGGAAGGCGGGGATCGACATGGCATGCAGCACGTCGAGCGACACCAGGCGGAAGCGCACGGGGCGGTTCACGGGCAGGTGCAGCTCGGCGCTGCGCACCCCATCGGGATACACAAACTCCCACGACCACTGGCGGGCGATCACCACGACCGGGCCCAGTTCAGCGGCGCGGTCGGTGACGACGGGGTTGGTGGAGGTGATCGTTGTGGTGGTGGACGCTCGGCGATTCGACGATCGGGAGATCGCTTCGCCGGAGGCGCCTTGCCCGGGCATCAAGATGCTGGGAGCAACGACAGGGGCACGGCCGACATTGGCTTCAGCATCCGGAGCGCCGCCACTGACCGCCAACCCCGCCACCCCCTCCACCCCCACCAGCCGCAGGGCCTCGGCGGCACCCGCCACCCGCACCTTGCCCCCCAGGCTGGCCAACTGGCCGTTCACCCGGATCGCCTGAGCGGCGATCAGCAGCACCACCACCAGGGGGATCACGGTCCAGGTGATCTCCAGCTTCAGGTTGCCCTCGATCGGCTCGCCGTCGTCGCGGTCGTACTTGTCGGCCCGATCGAACAGCAAGGTCCAGGCGATCACCGCCGTGCAACCCAGCAACAGGAAACAGCCGATGCCCACCTCCAGGGCGAACAGGTCGTCGACCAGGGGGGCGGCGGTGGAGGCCTGGGGCGGCAGCCAGCGGGGCACCTGGGCCATCAGCCAGCGGCTGGCTAGCAGGGCCAGGCCCACCCCCAGCGTCACCAGCAGCACCGCACCCCGGTCAATGCCGGGGCCGCCCCGGCCGGGAGACCCTGAGCCTGGAGCCGGGCTCGGGCCGGACCCCGACCCCGTGGAACCGGAAGCGCTCATGGCAACACCTGACGCGGATCGAGGCCATCGGCCAGCAGCTGGTCGGCGGTGACATGCACGCCGAATTCAGCCGCCAGCTCGGCGCCGAGGGTGCCGTGCAGGCCGAGCACCGCAAACAGCAGCACCCCCACCAGCAGGTACGACCACTGCACCTGACGGCCGTAATCGCGGCGCCAGACGAAGCGTTGGAAGCCGCGCCACACGGCCATCGCCACGATCGCCATCAGCAGCAGCACACCGCCCACGCCATGCCAAATCAGGGTGGTGGTGGCATCGAGCCCCAGGGCGCTGCGCACGCCGGGCACCGGATCGGCCAGCAGCATCTCGTAGAAGCCGGCCGCCACCGTGAGGAAGCTGATACCAGCGCACACCAGCAGGTTGTACCAGCCCACGTCGTGAAAGCCGCTGCGGGTGACGGGCAGGGCCAGGAAGCGGAACAGGCGCTTCTCCACCGGGTAGAGGGCCCCCACCAGATCAAAGGCGATGGCGATCACGAACAGGCCGATCGTGAGGTGCACCAGGTTGGGGTGGATCGGCAGGACGTAGGGGAGATCATTGGCACCGAGGCCGGCGGGCCGCAGCGGTGCCAGCAGACTCCAGGTCTGGGAGGCTTCAGCGCTCAACGGGGCGCTCACAGCCTGCCCTCCCGCATCGCCGCCACCACCTGCACGGTGTGAAGGCCGTAGGTCCAGATCAGCTGGTTTCCCAACAGCGTCTGGACCACGATCAGCAGGCTGA
>JBBASH010000009.1:0-9250 GCA_040399305.1 Cyanobium sp. | reverse complement strand
CACCAGGAAGGCCGGCGGCAACACCTGGGAATCACGGCTGCGGATCACGTAGCGCCAGCCCGAAAGCAGCGACAGCACCCCGGCCAGCGACCAGCCCAGGGTGCTGTGGAGATTCAGCAGATCGCGGGAGGCGCCGTAGGGATTGGCCAGGCCCGCCTCCACCTGCCCGAACAGGATCGCCACAAAGATCGCCACCGTGGCGAACAGCAGGTTCCAGAAGCTCACCTCAAACAGGGCGGGGCGGCGTCCGAAATGGCCGATCAGATCAAACACGAAGGCCACCAGACCCATCGCGATCACGAAGTGCACCACGATCGGATGGAGCGTGTCCATCCAGGGGAGGTTGTGCTCGTTCAGTGGTGGCAGCAACGGCACAGGATGTGGCGGTGTCCCGCCAGCGGTTACAGCAAGGGTGGCTGCTCCGGGCAGGGGCTGGTCCGGCTTGTGATGGATTGCTACAGCCCGATGGGTGATCCCACACCCACAGCCACCGCAGCAGCCACGGTAAGGGGCCCACTCCTTCGCCCATTCCCCGTGTCCGCTCCAGCCTCCCCCAAGCTCCGCTGGATCACCGCTGCCCTGCTGCTGATCGCAGCCGCCCTGGCGATCGCCCTGCCCTTCGTGTCGTCCACCCTGCTCACGATCGCCCTGGGCGGCGTGGCGATCGCCGCCGGGGTGTCGCAGCTGCTGCGGCTCACCAGCGTGGAAGGCAAACGCGGCAAGGTGTTTCGTGGCCTTTCGGCCCTGCTGTATCTGGTGGGGGGTATCAGCCTGCTGGCCTTCCCGATCCAGAGCACCCTGAGCCTCACCCTGTTCCTGGGGTTCCTGCTGGCGATCGAAGGGGTGATGGAGCTGGCGGCGGCCGCTGCCGGCGGTGGGCCGGCCCGCTGGCTGGTGGTCGCCGATGGCATCGTGACCGCTGTGCTCGGCGGCCTGCTGATCGCCGAATGGCCCCTGAGCGGCACCTGGGCGATCGGCACGATGTTCGGCATCGGCCTGGGCTTCTCGGCGGTGAACCTGCTCACGGCGCCGACTGGTTCTTCCGAAGCCTGAAGCTAGCGGCCACATTATGAATTCTTAGCCATTGCCAGCCGACGTTGAATCCAAGCAAAGCGTTTGTTTTTGCGCACCACGACAGCGCAGGCTTACTGCGCCAGAACACGAGACAGCTTCTTGAGCGCCTATCCAAGGAGGGACATGTTGTACTTGTATCAACAAACCTGACAACAGAAGAAGCTAATTCAGCTCCCGCCAACATCAACATCATCACACGGGAGAATGTAGGCTACGACTTTTATTCCTACAAAATCGGACTGGAGTCACTTAAGAACCCAGAGAAATACACCCACGTCTGCATTTTGAACAGCTCCTTCATAAGCTTTGACCCTGACCAGCTTGTCGCCAAATTTTTATCTCGACTCGACGCATCCATCGACGCATTAGGGCTGACTTTTAGCAGGGAAATTAGCCCGCATCTTCAATCCTTTTTTATTGCCTTCTCGCGACATTTGTTTTTATCCAATCCGTTCAGTGATTGGTGGAAAGCGATTGAACCAATCTCCGACCGACAGACCGTCATACTAAAGTATGAGTTAGGACTTTCGAGCTTCCTCCTTGCCAATGGCTTCAGCTTGGGTAGCGCCTACGAACCGACGCCTATGTCTAAATGTCGGGCACTATGCCATGCCATTCGAATCGGAATGCATCAACCTGAGTTCCTGCCCTTTTCAAAGGTCATGATTGACCTAAATCAAGCGGATCGCCTCAACCCCACACATTTCGCCTGGGAAGAACTTCTTGACCAATTCGCAATAGTTAAACGAGAACTAGTCGAGAAGAATCCCCATCGATTTGACCTTAGCCATCTTTACGATAGCTACGGCATAAAATTGCTAGACACAACTTGGTAGTTATCCAGACACTACTACACGAGCAGAAATCCTGCACGGAGGCCCGTGACCGAGGAGGGAGTGGATCGCGTCAGCGACACGCTGCTCTTGGCGCGGAACTGGAGCACAGCAACAACCGGAACCCTTGAGCGGTGCATAGGCCACAGGGAGTGAAACCACTCGTCCGCAGGGATAGACGGGATGAAATCCCCCACAATTCGCCACTCAATAGACATGAGAAAATTATGAAGTATGCCACTTTCCAAGCCGCTGCCACTTCATGGAGGGAGCTCGGCTTAGCCGGAGCACAGGAGGAGATGTTTGCATGCAGAGCTGGAGATACTGGATTAAAAAATGCTATGTTCTAGCTCGACTTCAAGAGTCCAATGCTTTGGCATCGCTGCGTAGCGGAAATCAGATCAGAGTGGCGCACACTTCTGGCACAGGTGGTGCGCGATCGCAAACTTGTGCTACTCCTATTTTTGATTCAGCTTACGGCTTACAGCTACCTCTTTACAACCATTAGTTTCAGCAATCACCTCTTCCCGAATGCCTTTCTGAATCCCTATCCGAGCTTTAGAACCACGAGTCAAGGACGCTGGCTCCTAGACTTGATCATTTTTTTTGCAGGGTGGCAGCGGTGTTCAAAGTGTCCAGTTGATTTTTGCGACGGCCCTTCAGGCCTGCAATGCGCTGATATTCCTAAGATTACTTGAGATCAAAAGAGCAATAGATCTGATCATTCTTGGAACAATATTTTGTCTTTATCCGCATTTCCTGGATTACTACTCGTTTGCGTCCGATCATCTTGCCTTTGTGATTGGTGACAGCCTGGCCCTCTTGGGTCTTGTGTTTCTCTATCGCTGTCGGGGAATGAGCGCTCGCTTGGTAGCCGCCTCCACCTGCTGGTTTCTTTCCTTGTCGAGCTACGCCCCAAAGCTAGGGCTGATTTGCCTATTGATTGTGATGATGCCTTTGCTGTGCCTGCTCAACATAGACCTGCCGAGTGCTCCAGGTATCAACAACAAAGCTGGCGACCTGAAAGGGATCAGGTGGCTGTCAGCAGGCTTTGCCCAGGGCATCGCCGCACTCTTAGTAGCTGTTCTTGCATTTTGGGTGAGCACTAGATTTACGATCACTGCTCCCTGGCCAGAGCAAACGCATCTCAACAATCCCGCCGAAGCTTTAGAGCAACTCAAACTCTCCTATCGCCATTGGCAGGATATTGTCGACAACGTTGTTGGAGGCCTGACATCGCCCAGATTTTCGTTTGTTCCAGCCTTAACTGCCTGTGCATTGCTGCTCCTTCGAGCCGCAAAACAGGGCTGGAAGATCGCCATATTCACATGTTTCTTGTTATTGATGATACCGGTATCACTGCAAAGCACTTGGATTGTCAATAATCAGGCCTGGCAGTCATCCGGCAGACTTCTAACAGCCTATGCCTACCTCATGATTTTTTGCCTGGGTGTTGCCATTCGCTCCCGGAGATTGCGGCAGATCGCCACCGTGGCGAGCACTTTTCTGGCTTGGTTTAGCTTCATTTTTGCAACACAAGCAACCAATGCCATTCAGATCAAAACAGCCTACAATCTGGGAATAATCAATCGAATTGTTTCGCGTATCGAGCCCTTGATCGAAAGCCGCAAAAAAGACAGCACGCCAATTGTTATATTTGGTGAGTATCCAAAGTTCAATACCGATGATTACATCAAATCCAGAAGTATTGATCGTTCGGAGCTCGTAGACGGAACCCCCTTTGTGGCCTACCGACATGTTGATATTCTCAATCAGGTTTTAGGCCGCCGGCAGTTTCGCCCTCCCACCAGCGCCGAGGTGGCCCAAGCCCGTCAAGCTGCATCCAAGGTTCAAGCTTGGCCCGCGCCAGATTCTGTATTCAGAAATGGAAATATCATTGTCGTCGTTCTTGAGCCTGGCCGTCTTGGAGGTCCATTCACAGGACAACCCAGTGAGGGAACCTCTGGAAAGCCGGGTGATCTCCCGTAAAGAGCCTGAAGAGACGAACCCGGCAGCTCGAGCGCAAGGCCGTCACTCCCCCACCGCCAGCGTGCGGCCGCGGCGCGGATCCACCACCCCCAGGCTGCCGCTCCCCACGGGCGCCAGCACTTCCACACTGTTGGCCGCCCCCATCGCCGCGCTCGGCTGGAGGCTGTGGCCCATCCCCTCCAGCAGCGCGCGCGTATCGGGAGAGAAGCCCTCCTCCAGCATCAGCCGATCCGGCCAGAGCTGGCTGTGGATGCGAGGTGCCGCAACGGCGGTGGCCGGGTTGGCGCCCCAGAGGATCCGCTGCAGCAGCACCTGGGCCACGGTGGTGGTGATGCGGCTGCCGCCCGGGCTGCCCGTGGCCAGCCAAGGCGTGCCATCGGGGCGGAACACCAGGGTGGGGGCCATCGAGCTGAGCGGACGCCGGCCGGGCTTGATCGCATTGGCCTCCCCCTGCACCAGGCCGAAGCTGTTGGGGCGGCCTGGGGCAGCGGTGAAGTCGTCCATCTCGTTGTTGAGCAGGAAGCCGGCGCCCGGCACGGTCACCCCGTTGCCGTAGGCGAAGTTGAGCGTGGTGGTGAGGGCCACCACGCCGCCGTGGCGGTCGGCCACCGAGAGGTGGGTGGTGTTCACGCTTTCGCGGCGGGGGGGCGGCGGGGCAGCGAGGCTGGCGGACGGGCGGTGCCGGAGCGGATCGATGCTGCGGCGCAGCTGATCGAGGTAGGCGGGATCCAGCAAATCGGGCGGCGGGGTGGCCATCGAAGCCGGATCGCCGAGCCAGGTGTTGCGATCGCGGTAGGCGAGGTTCATCGCCTCGGTGAGCCGGTGCAGGGTGGCGGCGCTGCCGGCACCGCTGGCGGCCAGATCGGCGGGATCCAGAAGTCCCAACAGCTGCAGCAGGGTGAGACCGCCGCCCGGGGGCGGCATGGAGAGCACCGGATACTCCGCAAAGCGGCCGACCAATGGACGCACCAGTTCGGCCCGGTAGGCAGCGAGGTCGGCGTTGCGGATCAGGCCGCCCCGCTGCCGCATCAGCTCCACCAGGGCGGCGGCCACCGGACCCCGGTAGAAGCCGGCTTCCCCCTGGCGAGCGATACGGCGCAAGGTGGCGGCGAGCTGGGGTTGGTGCAGGGTTTCGCCAGGCTGCAGGGCCCGCAGAGCTGGCTGGAGCGCCCTGTGGCCGGAGGGCTCAGCGGTGGCAGGAGGCCGGGCCGAGGAAGACAATCCAGGGGTGGCAAGGGGAGCCTCTCCTCGACCAAGGCCAGGAGGTACAGGGCTTGCCAGAGGTGGCTCAGTGATCAGCGGCTGCTCTGCCGGACGAGGGGATCCAGCGACAGTGAGGGAAGCCGGTGCGCGACCAAGACCGGCGACGCCGGGAGAGCCGGGGGAACGCACCGGAGCGCCAACTGCAGCCCGGGGATGTCGCGTCACTGGACGGAGCGGGGCGTCAGGCGCGGCCGCCGTGAGCGGTGCAGGAGATCGGGATCGGCCAAATGCTTCAGCCCCCCCAGGACTCGCGGCCGGCTCGATGACCCGCCCCCCCGGCCTCAGGAACAGCCCCCGGGAGGTGGGGTCGGCCGCCAGCAGGGGCAGGCCGGCGGTGAGGGAATCGGCCAGTTCCCGGTCCACCGGCACGCCCCGCTCGGCCAGGGCGATGGCCGGCGCCATCACCGCCTGCAGCGGTAGGCGGCCGTAGCAACGCTGAGCGAGCAGCAACCCCGCCACGCTGCCAGGCACCGCCGTGCTCTCCAGGCTGCGGGTGGCCCGCTTCCGGTCGACGCTGCCATCGGCCCTCAGGAACAAATCGGCCCGGGCGGCGGCGGGCGCGGTCTCGCGGAAGTTCACGGCCACGGCGAAGCCTTGGCCGATCGGCCGCTCGGGGCCTGGCTGGGCGTGCGGGGCGTCGAGGGGATCTGGCAACCGCGAGGGCCCATGGCCTGAGCCAGACGTTGGTTCGCCTTGAGCTTGCCGTTGCCGCAGGGACAGTGACATCGGCTGCCGCTCCGGCCAAAGCGGCGTCGAACCAGCCAGGGGACGGGGCAACCTGTGATGGCTGAACGGGCGGGGGGTGCCCGCAGCTCCGCCAGGGCCGGCAACGGGGAAAGCCATCCGTGCAGCGGCAGGAGCGTCGGCCGCTGTCTGCACCGGGCCCACCGGACCCGCCGAACCAGAAGCCTGCGGCCCCAGACAGCCCCTGGCGCGGGCCGGCGACTCGCCCGGCAGCCACAGCACAAGGAAGCCCCCTCCCCCCAGATTGCCGGCCTGGGGCAAGGTCACCGCCAGGGCGAAGGCCGTGGCCACGGCCCCATCCACCGCATTGCCGCCCTGCCGCAGGATCGCCGCCCCGGCCGCCGAAGCCCGCCCCTCCTGGCTGGCAACCATCCCCCGCGCCGACCAGAGCGGCTGGAAGCGCTGGCCGCCCTCCTGGAGTTCGTTGGGGGCCGGTCCTGGCGCCGGAACGGCGGGAACGGCGGGAGCGGAGGGACGGGCGGCGGCCGTGGACAAGACACCGGCAACGGAGGCTCTTCGGGGCTCTGGCCGGATCGTTCCAGCGCCAGAAGCACCCTCAAGGTGGCCAGGCCGCACCAACGGAGAGCGAGCCAACCGCGAACCTGAATCCTGGCGAGCGACGGTGAGCGGCCAGGGTTGCGATGCGTTGAAGGGGGCCAACGGCCTAAGCAGCGCCGCGTGCGGCGACAGGAGTGAAAGCGGTGACAGCGAAACAGGTTGAAGCGGCGCGGCGATCAGCGGTGCGGAGTGAAGCGGTGCGGCGACCAGAGGAACGGCCATCAGCTGGAGGCCCGCCAGCCGCACCGGCACCCGGGAGGAGGAACGGAATCGGCTCAAGGCTGCGCTCCTGCCTGCGGCAAGGCTGACCGCCGGACAGCGGCGATCGTGCTGGGCTCAGATTCGCTGCTCATCCGTTCCACGCCCTGCTCCCCATCGACGGCGGACTCGACGAGCGCGGGTTCCACCCCCCAGCCCCCACCCCCGGGAGTCTCCAGCACAAAGACATCGCCAGGCTCCAGCGCCACCTGGGCCGAGCCCCCCAGCTCCTCGCCGCCGCCATCGGAGCGCAGCAGCGCATTGCGGCCGCACCGGCCCTCGCCGCCGCCGGCCAGGCCGAAGGGCGGTACCCGCCGCGAGCCCGAGAGGATCGCCAGGGTGATCGGCTCCAGCGCCCGCAACATCCGCACCACCCCATCACCGCCCCGCCAGCGCCCGATCCCACCGCTGCCGCGCCGCCGGGCGAAGCGCTCCAACCGCACCGGGAAACGGGCCTCCAGGATCTCCGGATCCGTGAGGCGCGAATTGGTCATGTGGCTCTGCACGGCGCTACAGCCGGCGAAACCGCTGCCATCGGCGAGCACCCCGGCGCCACTGCCGCCGGCCACGGTCTCGTAGTACTGGCAGCGGTCGTTGCCGAAGCTGAGGTTGTTCATCGTGCCCTGACCCGCCGCCAGTACGCCCAGGGCGCCGAACAGGGCATTAGCCACCGCCTGAGATGTCTCCACATTGCCGCCCACCACCGCCGCGGGGAAGGTGGGATGCAGCAAACAACCGGGCGGCACCACCAGGTCGATCGGCTCGAAGCAGCCGGCATTGAGCGGGATCGGCTGCGCCACCAGCACCCGGAACACGTACAGCACCACCGCCTTGGTGATCGCCAGTGGGGCGTTGAGATTGCCAGCTTGCTGCGCTGAGGTGCCGCTGAAATCCACCGTGACCCGGCGGCGGGCGGGGTCGGGTTCGATCGCCACCACGATGCGTGAGCCATCGTCGAGTTCCACGGCATGGCGACCCGGCCGGAGCCGATCAATCACCAACCGCACCGCCTCGGCGGCGTTGCGCTGCACATCCCCCATCGCGGCCACCACATCAGCCTCCCCCTGCTGGGTCATGAGGCGATGGAGCTCGGCCTCCCCAAGCCGGTTGGCGGCCACCTGGGCCTGTAGATCAGCCAATAAACGCTCCGGATCCCGCACCGGAAACTCCCCAGCAGCAAGGCGTTCCCGCCACGGCGCGAGATCGAGGCGGCCGTTCTGAATCAGGGGCACGTTGTCGAGCCGGAGGCCCTCCTCCAGGATCGAGCGGCTGAAGGGTGGCATCGAACCGGGCGTGATGCCCCCCACATCGGCGTGGTGCCCCCGGCAGGCGACATAGACGAGGGGCCGACGGGCATCAGCAGGGCCTGCAACCCCCGCACCCGATTCAGCGTCTTCACGGCCGGAAACCCCATTTCCCGAACCATCACCACCAGACCCTTCACCATCCGATCCAGCACCAACCGAACCTGCACCAACCGATCCTTCCGCATCGCCCCCATCCATCCCCACCCCTGGGGCAAACACCGGCGAGATCACGGTGATGTCCGGCAGGTGGGTGCCGCCGCTGTAAGGGTCGTTGGAAGCCACCGCGTCGCCGGGGGCCAGGGGGGCGCGCTCCCCCCGGGAGATCGCGGCCAGCAAGGCCACCACGCTCTCCCCCATCGAGCCCAGATGCACCGGGATGTGGGGCGCATTGGCCACCAGCCGACCAGCTCCATCGAAGAGGGCGCAGGAGAAATCGAGCCGCTCACGGATGTTCACCGAACGGCTGCTCTGCTGCAGCCGCACCCCCATCTGCTCGGCGATCGCCGAAAAGCGGTGGTTGTAGAGCTCCAGCCGCACCGGATCGCGCCGGGTGGACTGGCTGGGTTGGCCGGGTTGGCCGCCGGAAGGGTCGGAGCGGTAATGGACTTCCGGTTCCAGGGAATCTGGAGCCGCAAACGGCCTGCCGCTGGCTCGAGGAGGAACACAGGCCCCTCCATGAACATCCTCGGCGGGAGCGGGGCTCTGGGCGACCCGCCCCCCGGCCCCGTTCTGGGCATAAGGATGCCTCGATACCTGAAGCGCAGCCCCATCGCCACCCCCAGGCACCCCCTGGGCCAGCGGCTCCAGCAGCAGCGCGCCATCGGGCAGCACCTGGCCGCCCCAGCCAGGCTCCAGCACGGTGGTGCCCGTGGCCTCCAGCACCACGGCGGGCCCCACCAGCCGCTGGCCCCCACGCAGCTCCTCGCGGCGCCAACAGGGCACTTGCCGCCAAGCCAGATCGCCCGCCAAGCCTGGAACGGCAACGGCAGCCGGCAGGCAGAGGGGCACCCAGCGACAGGGCTTCGCTGAGGAAGCAGCAGCCTCGGCGCCCTCTTTGAGATCCGCCGTCGGGGGCTGGCCGCCGGGGCGCCCCGCCCGGCCCATGCCGGCATCACAACGCTCTGCTCCCAAGGCCACGGCGCAACTCCCACCGGGCCCCAGCTCCGCATCAGCCCACTCCTGCCGCAGCGCTGACGCCCCCCTCGAACCGGCGCCCCCCGGTCC
>JBBASH010000008.1:0-66714 GCA_040399305.1 Cyanobium sp. | reverse complement strand
CACCGCCGCCCGACCGGCGCGCACCGCCTCGGCCAGGTAGGCCGCGGCGAACAGAGTGAGCACCCAGGCCGCCCGCCAGACCCGCTCGGGGGCCGCGCCCCCCGGCAGCAGGAAGCCGAGCATGTTCTGGCCGAGGAATAGCAGGGTGATCAGAGGGGCGCCACGGATGAATTCGATGTAGAGCACCGATCCCCAACGCAGCAGGGGCAGTTCACTGCGACGTCCGAGGGCCAACAGCACCCCAAGCGGGAAACAGAGCAGGATCGCGAAACTCGATTCGAGCAGGGTGAGCAGCAGGCCGCCCCATTCGGAAGGGGAGACCGACGCCAGGCCGAGGCCTCCAGCGATCAGCACCATGCCAATCAGGTAGAGGAGGGGAAGGCCGAGCGGGAGCAGACGCTTGAAAGGCCCGGGCAGCAGGGGGCCAAAGCGGCCGGCCAGCCAGCGCAGCAGCACCAACACGGCCGTGATGGCCAGCCAGCGGAGCTGAACCGACGGACTGAGGCCCAGCATCCAGGGCAGGAGCAGGCTGAGCGCCACCAGGAGACCCACCGCGATGCGGTCATTGCGGGGCCAGAGGGTGCCGCCGCGGTCGGGTCGGGGGTGGGACCGCAGCATCCCCCAGGTGATGCCGGTGGCCGCCGCCAGCAGGGAGGTGAGCAGCCAGAGGCGCCACTGCTGATCAATCGGATAGCGCCCCACGGCAAACAGGGTGCTGTTGGCCTGGATCACGGCCCAGCGCGCCTGGCTGAAGGCCCAGCGCAGGAAGGAGGAGGCGCCGGCCCCGATCATGGCCAGAAGCGCCACGGTGATCAGCCCGTCGGCGGGGGTGGCGAAGAGGTCGTGGCGGAGGCGCCGCAGCAGAGGATTCATCTCTCAGCGCTCCCGGATCTGCACGAGTCGGTTGAGGCCGTTCATCAGCAGCGAGATCAAGAGGTCGAGGGCCAGGTAGGTGCCGAGCAGAACCAGCACCACCTCCACAGCCCGGCCGGTTTGGTTCAGGCTGGTTTCGGCCACCGAGTAGAGGTCGGTGAAGCCCACCGCCACCGCCAGCGAGGAGTTCTTGGCCAGGGAGATGTACTGGGTGTTGAGGCCCGGCACGATCACCCGCAGGGCCTGGGGCAGCACCACCTGGCGGAGGGTCTGGATCCAGCTCAGCCCCAGGGAGGAAGCCGCCTCCCATTGGCCCTTCGGCACGGCGGCGATGCCGCCGCGCACCACCTCGGCGATGAAGGCCGAGGAATAGGCGATCAGGCCGGTGAGGAGGGCACCGAACTCGACGGACCAGCGCAGCGGCGCCTGCCAGACGCCATTGACCAGGTGGGGGCCCATCCAGCGCAGCCCCTCCCCGAAACCGGCGAGATAGAGGCCCGATTTGGCCAGAACCACCCCCGGCAGCTGGATGGCGGCAGTGCCATTGGGCAGGGAGAGAAACACCACGAAATACCAGAACACCAACTGCAGCAGCAGCGGGATGTTGCGCACCACCTCCACGTAGAGGCGGGTGAGGCCCCGCAGCAGGGCGTTGGCGCTGAAGGAGGCCATCCCCAGCAGGGTGCCCAGCAGGGTGGAGCCCAGCAGGCCAGCGATCACCACCCGCAAGGTGTTGACCAGGCCCGCCAGCAAACCCCGCCAATAGGGATCACTGGCTTGGAAGGGAAGGATGGTTTCGGCGATGTCGAAGCCGGCGGGCTGGTTCAGCCATCCCCAGCTCAGCAGCAGGCCGGCGGCGGTGAGGTTGCGGATCAGGTTGCCCAGCAGGAAGGCCACCAACACCAACACCGTGAGGCCCACGGCGCCCTGCACCAGCCAGGGAATGACGCGGCGGTTGCGCCACCAGGGCACCGGCGCCCCAGCCACCAGGCCGGAGCGCGGCGCCGAGGAAGGGGTCACGCCCATCAGCGGAACGGCGGCGAGTAGATCAGGCCGCCCTCCTTCCACTGCTTGTTCACACCGCGATCCAGCTTGAGGCGGGAGCCGGGGCCCACGTTGCGATCGAAGATCTCGCCGTAGTTGCCCACGGCGCCGATGATCTTGGGAACGAAGTCGGCCGGCAGACCCAGCTGCTTGCCGAATTCACCCTCCACGCCCAGGAAGCGGCGCAGGTCGGCCTGGTTGGTCTTGGCCCTGGCTTCGGCCACCTTGGCGGCGATGTTGGCCTTGGTGATGCCCAGCTCCTCCGCTTGGAAGAGGGTGTTCACGGTCCAGCGAACAGCATCGGCCCACACCGGATCGGCATTCACGGTGGCCGGGGTGAGGGGCTCCTTGCTCATCACATCCGGCAAGAGGGTGTGGGCATCGGGAGTCGGGAAGCTGCTGCGCTTGCCCGCCAGCTGGGAGCGGTCGCTGGTGACCGCCACACAGCGGCCCTGCAGGTAGGCGGCGTAGGTCTGGTCGCCGGTCTGGAACTTCAGCGGGGTGTAGGGGATGCTCTGCTCGCGCATCCGGTCGGCCAGGTTGAGCTCGGTGGTGGTGCCGCTCTCGACGCAGATCGGCTTGCCGGCCAGATCCTTGAGGGTCTTGATGCCGCTGGCGGTGGGCACCATCACGCCCTGGCCGTCATAAAAGGTGGGCGGAGCGAAGCTCAGGCCATTGCCCCCGGCCGCGTCGCGGCTGAGGGTCATGGTGGTGTTGCGCGAAAGCAGGTCCACCTCGCCGCTGGCCAGGGCGGCGAAGCGCTCGCTGGAGTTGAGGTTGCGGTATTCCACCTTGCCCGGATCGCCGAACAGGGCGGCGGCCATGGCCTTGCACACGTCCACGTCGAGGCCGCTGTAGCTGCCGTCAGGCCCCACGAAGCTGAAGCCCGGCAGGGAACCATCCACCCCGCAGATCAACTTGCCCCGGGCCTTGATGGTGGCCATTTTGCCGCTCTGCACGCCGCCGCCACCATCGGGGGCGCAACCCCCGAGCAAGAAGGGGATGATCAGCAGGGGGGCCGCCCAGCGGGCCCGGGAGCTGGACCGCAAGAGGGTGTGGGTCGGACGTTGCATGCCACAGGTTTAACGATCGCCCCGGATCTTCTCATGGGCAGCAGAACGGCGCCGACTGCCATGGCCTGTTACGACCCATGGGCCAGTGGATTGCCCCAGCTGGCCAGCCGCTCAACCCGGAAGGATCACCCGGTCGATCACGTGAACCACGCCGTTGTCGCAAACGATGTCGGCACTCACCACGGTGGCGTTCTTCACCTCGAAGGGTTCGGCCCGCCGGATCGGCACCGGGGCTCCCTCGAGGCTCGTCCACTCCGGCTGGTCGATCAGCTGGTCGCGCTTGTAAGCACCGGAGAGCACGTGGAACTTGAGGATGCGGGCCAGCTGGGGAGTGTTGTCCACCAGGGTCTGCACAGTGCCGGGCGGCAGGGCCGCGAAGGCGTCGTCCACTGGGGCGAACACCGTGAACGGACCGGGACTCTCCAGCGCAGCGGTGAGACCAGCCACCTCCACGGCGGTGAGCAGGGTGGAGAAGCAGCCCGCACCCTTAGCGGTTTCGATGATGTTGGCCATGGGTAATTCCTAGCGGTAGTCCTGGGTCTGGATGGCGCCGAGGCGGGCCTCGGGCCTCAGGAATCGGTCCATTTGGGCCTCGAAGAACTGGCGGTTCGCCAACAGGTGAGCAGAATCGGTGTCATCGAGGGGATAAAGGAGGGCGCAGCGCAGGGCCTGGATCACCGCCGAGGTCACGTTGTACATGGAGCGCTGGAAGGTGATGCCCAGCTGGATCAGCTGATCTTCCTCACCGCGGCGATGCTGCTTGTAAAGCTCCTGCAGGTAGGGCGGCAGGAAGTGGAGCATGTCCTGCATCAGCAGGGTGGGAGGGATGCCGGCCGAGCCGACGGGATAGACATCTGCATAAAGAATGCCGTAGTGGAAATCAGCTTGTTTCTGGGGCACCTGGCCGGCTTGGGCATTATAGCTCTTGGTGCCGCGGAAGGGGGAAGTGCGGTAGAACACCGCTTCCACATAGGGCAGAGCGGCCTCGTAGAGCCAGGTGAATCCTTCCGATTTAGGAATCACTTCGATGCATTCATCGCCCACATAAACATGGTGATAGATCGGCCGGCCGGCCACGGCGAAGATGCCATTCACCAGGAAGTTCATCGCATCGGGAACGCCCTTGAAACCGCCCTCGTCGTAGATGTCGCTCATTTCGAAGAACACCGGCGCCATCACCTCCCAGAACAGGCCGAGGTTGGCGTAGTAGCTCATCTGCTTCACCTGTTCCATGAACATCTCAGGGAACACCGCATACAGGCCCAGCATCACGGGGTTGCCGCGGAAATAGGCCTTAATCGCCCGATCGGCGTTGGCCCGGTAGTCGTCGCTGTCGAGGTAGTCGTAGAAGCGACCGCCCATGCCCTGATGCCAGAGCATCGCCTGCATGCAGGCCTCGGCGAACTCCATGTTGATGCGGTCATGCCAGAGGTGGTGGAGCAGCTTCGGCATCGCACCGGTTTCCCCCTTGGCCATGAACTCCAGCAGCTCCGGGTGGGCCTTCTCGCCGCCGCGCCAGATGCGAAGCTTTGATTGGTCGCCGGCGTAGCTGTTGGGTAGGTCCAGGTACTCCTGGCTGGGGAAATACTTGAAGGCCGGCAGCGGATTGAGGAACACCCGTTCGGCGATGTAGAGCAAATCGCGCCAATAGAAATCCATCGGCACGGCGTAGGCCTTGTAGATGCCAATGATCTGCATCAGGTTCTCCGGCGTGTCCGGCAGCATCGAGCCGCCGGCCTCGAGCCGGTGGATCACCTCGGCCCACGGATGGGTGGAGGGGGGGATCAGGGGGGTGCTGGTGGGAGCCGGCGGCGTGGCGGTGGGTGGGGTCATGACGGCAGGGGGGCCAGGGGCCGTGATGGGGGTGGAAGCGGGAATGCCTCGGCCTGGATGGACCCGGATGGGGCATCGGCGAAGGCTGAGGGAGAGGGATGGAGGCTGGATCGGTCTGTCGCTGCCGGGCAACCCGGCGGTCGCTCAACCGGCTGCGGAAGCGCCTGCCGGCAGAAGGGCGGCGAGGGTGGGAGCGCCGCCGGTGCGGTCCTGGGCGCTTGCCAGCCGAGCCGATGGGGCCCCGGACCGCAGGGCCAGCCCAGCGGTGGCGGGTTCGCTCCAGCCCACCAGCGCCTGGGGCCAAACGCCACAGACGATCACCAGGAGGCTGAGCACAAGGGCAGGAAAACGTTCGCCCCAGCGGGTGGCCTGCCAGTCAGCACGATCGTTGTCGAGGCGCCCGAAGCCGACCCGGTTGAACAGGCGGATGGCGTAAACCGCTGTGAAGCCCGAAGCCAACAGGCAGATCAGGGTGGCGATGGGGAAGGTGGTCCAGCTGCCTTCAAACACGAGCAGCTCAGCGGGAAAGCCTGCCAGGCCGGGGATGCCGGCAGCCGCCATCAGGGCCAGCAGCAGCATGCCAGCAGTGAAGGGCAGGCCGCGCAGAGGATTGAGCAGGCCGGAGAGCTTGGCAATGGTGCTGGTGCCGGTCTTGCGCTCGATCAGACCGACGCAGGCGAACAACAGAGCCACGATCAGGCCGTGGGCCAGCACCTGGGCCACGGCGCCCTGAAGGCTCATCGGGGTGGCGGCGGCGATGGCGAGCACCAGCAGACCCATGTGCCCGAGGGAGCTGTACGCCATCAGCCGGCGAATATCCTCCTGGGCAATGGCGTTGAGGGCGCCGTAGACAGCCGTGAGGGCGCCGGCCGCCGCGATCCAGGCAGACCAGGCCATCCAGGTTTCGGGCAGGAAGCCGATCCCGAAGCGCAGCAGGCCGTAGGCGCCGAGCTTGGAGACACACCCCGCAAGGATCATCACCACCGGAATGGGGGCCTGGCCATAGGTGAAGGGTTGCCAGCCGTGAAGGGGAACCACGGGCAACTTCAGACCGAAACCCAGCAGAAGCAGAGCAAGAATCCAGCGGCTGGCCTCAGGCGAGAGGGAGGCATTGGCGAGGTCGTCGAAGGCGAAGCTCAGACCGTTGGCGTTCAACCATCCCAGGGCAAGAACAGCGGCAAGCAGGCACAGGCCGGATACCGCGCCGTAGATGAGAAAGCGAATAGCGGCTCCCGCCCTTTTCTCGCCACCCCAGATGGCCACCAGCAACGTGGTGGGGATCAGAACCAGCTCAAAGGCCAGCACGAACAGCAGGGCGTTGCGTGAGAGAAAGGCACCCACGGCGCCGAGGTTGGTGGCCAGCAGAAGGGAGAAGAACAGTCGGGGCCGGGACTGGTCGGGAGTTGTGGCGAGGATGGCCAGCAGGGTGATCAGGCCCGTGATCAGCACGATCGGGAGGGACAGACCGTCGAGGCCCAGGTCGAGATCCAGACCCAGCCTGGGCAACCAGGCTTGGTGAAGGTCGCCGGGGGGGAGGCGCCAGCAGAGCAATCCGATCAGCAACTGCAGCAACGCAGCAGAGGCAGCGAGGGGTCGGGCCAGGGAGGAACGCTCGGGAGGCACCAGCTGGAGCAGCACAGTTCCCGCCAGGGGACCCAGCAGAAGCAGCAACAGGGCGGTGGGAGGCATCAGGGAGACGACGGGTTTCCCTCCCATCGGAAGGACCCGCTGGAAGGACGTTGGGGGGGAAGCTAGTTGGGCTTTGGCGTCATTGACGAGTCCAGCCGAAAGGAAGTGCCGATGAGGCTCACAAGCAACGCTGATCAGAATCAGGCCCCGGGTCCGGGGCGATCGCCCCAGGTGTCCAGAAACGGCAGTTTCAGAACGCTGCGGAGCCGCCGGCGTCGAGCTTCTTTGATCCGGCTGCGCTCCACGGGAATAGCCCGGGGCCGGTAATCGAGCTTCTGGAGGTTGACGATGGTCTCGCTGAGCGGCTGGGGCCGGGCAAAGAGATAGCCCTGGGCCTTGCCGGCTCCATGGGTGATGAGCCAATCACGCTGCTGGGCCGTTTCCACTCCCTCCGCGATGATCTCGAGGCCAAGATCATTCAGCATGGTGAGCATCGTACGCAGGAGGGTTCTTGGTGAATCCTCGGAATCGCTCAGCCTGGACACAAAGGTTCTATCCACCTTGACTCCCTGGATCGGCAGGGAGATCAATCGAGCCAGAGATGAATAGCCTGTTCCAAAGTCGTCGATACAGATGCGCACCCTTCGCTGCGCCAGGGCATTCAGAAAAGAATTGAACTGGTCGCTGGTGTCCTGAAACATATCTTCAACCAGTTCCATCTGGACGGTCCAGCCGGGCGGGCAGGGATTGTCATCAAGGAGGGTGAGCAACCGTTCGCGCAACTCATCATCCTCCATCAAAACACCGGAGAGATTCATGCTCAGACAGATGGGCAGCTGCGGGATCGGCTGCGCCAAAAGGAACATGGCAGCCAGCGCCTTCTCGATAATCAGTAGGTCGATCTCCCCCGTGAGGCCGCATTCGTTGGCCATGGGGATGAACTGAGAAGGCATGATGGTGGTGCCCTGCCCCGACCAACGCGCCAAGGTTTCAAAACCGACGAGAACTCCGGTTCCGAGATCAACAATAGGCTGAAAATGGGGCTCCATCACCCTGGCGGCTAGCGCCTCCCTGAACTCCGATTCAAAACGATAGGTTTCTTTCGCCGCAGCACGTGATTCGGTATTGATAAAGCGGAATGAACTGGCATTGGATTTGCGTGCCATACGCACAGCCAAGCTGGTGTCCGAGAGAATCGCTTCTGAGGAAGTGTAATTCTGTCGAGAAATAGCGATGCCAACCGAAAGGGACATCGACAGGGACTGACCGCCGATACGGTACACATGATTCGCAAAAGCAAGAATTCGTTCGGCCACAGCCTTCACTTCACCCTCATCCACCGTGAAGGGGAGCAGAACAACCAGCTCAGCATCTGCAAAACGGGCCACAGAGGCCGTCGGCGGTAAGCCGGCCACCACCCGACGCGCCGCCTCATCAATGTATTGCTCCGCCACCAGTCCACCCATGGTGGAGTTCACCCTTTCATAGTCGCGAAACCAGCAGCGAAGCAGCGAGAAGGTTGAGCTGATCTCCATGGCGAAAAGGAGATCGAGTTTCTGAACCAGCTGATCGCGGCTGATCAGGGACGACAGGGAACGAAGCTGCTCGCTGCTGACACGGAGTCGATCCGGCTCGAAACCCTGCTCACGGAAGGCCAGAAGGGTGGAATCACGGCGGTGTTCCAGCTGCTTCAACGTGAGTGAAGCCAGGCGCCGAAGGCTGTCGATCTGTATCTCACTCAGCTGGTGGGGCTGACGGCTGATCGCACAGAGGCTGCCGATCGCGAAGCCATTGGAGGTGATCAGGGGAAAACCGGCATAGAAGCGCAGGTGCGGCTCTCCTTGAACCAGGGGGTTATCGGCAAAGCGTGGATCCTGCTGGGCGTCGTTGATGACCAGAGGCTCGCGCTGGAGAATCGTGTGCCCGCAGAACGAAACATCGCGAGGGGTTTCCTGTTGGCCCAGCGGGGCACCAACGCAACTCTTGAACCACTGCCGCTCGCTGTCCACCAGGCTCACGATGCCGATCTCGGTGCCCGCAATGCGGCGGGTCAGCTCACTGATGTCATCGAATCCTGAATCTGCCTGGCTGTCGAGCAGGCCGAAGGTTTGAAGCTCAAAAACCCGGGCAGCATCATCGGCAGGGATGCGGGGTGGTTGCATCGGATCAACCAGATGAAGAGTTGTGCAAAAGCGTCAGCCGCGTCATCAGGTCGCCCCGATTCCACTCGAGGCGATTGCGACCGCCGTTCTTTGCTGCATAAAGAGCCTTATCCGCCGAATTGTACAGGAAATCGAGATTATAACCACAATCCAAGCTAGCTGCTGCACCGATGCTGCCGGTGAGAGGAATACGATGTCCCATGTGATGCAGTGTATTCATCTCAAGTTGCAACCGAAGGCGCTCCAGCGACTTATTGGCAGCTTCGCGTGGAGCAGCAAGAAGAATGGCGAATTCCTCACCACCGAAACGACAGACCAGATCATCGGGTCGGGTCACCATCAAAAGGAGAGCGCCAACAGATGCCAGGGCTTCATCGCCGCAACCATGGCCATAAGTGTCATTAATCTGCTTGAAATGATCAATATCCAAAATGGCAAATACCATCTCAACCTTCCGCTCCTCGGCTTCCACAAGAAGAGCCATCGCAAGCTCCATGAAGGAGGTGCGATTCATCAACTGGGTGAGGGAATCGGTGTGAACAATCTCCATCAACTGGGGCAGCAGGCGACCGGAGAGAATAAACCAAAGACTGCCGATCAGAAGCGAGGAGATCAGCATGGCCAGAAGAATCAGCCCGGGCATGTCCTGCAGAAGATCGTTGAGCAAAATGCCAGCATCAAAATTGACCAACACCAGAAAGGGTTGGCGTGGAAGGCCAAGATCCATCGATGGCATCGAGACCGGCCGGACAACTGTGACACCACCGAGATGCACATGCCAGTCTTGGCTTCGGATCTGGATGCAATCAACTCTGCGATTGCGGAAGCAGCTGACAACATCCTGAAAGTCGGAATCATCGCCCTCCATGCGATCAAAGAGCGGATCATCAATACGCAAGAGCCGCCAGGTTGGCCTTGAAGAAATCACAATGCGACCGCTGCGGTCCACCACCATCAAGACATTCATCCCTTCGATCCGATGCTCACGGCTCGACTGGCCATAGGCCTCGGCCAGATACTGACGTTGGCTGAAGCTCAGCGGGGTACGCAGAGATGCGGCAATCATGTGAGACGCCTGATCGCCATCGCGCACGACGCGAGTCTGATGCTGTCCGAGGTTGAGGAGTGTGAGAACCAGGCTGAGCAAGAAGGTGGTTCCCAGCCAGGAACTGATCAACAACGTTCGTAGAAACCGGCTGGAATGGATGAGGGGGGGGATCGGCTTGACGGTCACGAGCGGGTGTAATCCTCAAGCTGCTCAGCGATCTGCTCAAGGCTGGCCTTCACCTCTTGGTGAGCCTGGGTTCCGGATCTCAGGAAGGCTTCCCGTTCCAGGGTCATCTGGTCATTATCGCTGAGATGACGCTCAAGAGCCTGGGTGAAACGAACCGCATCGGCGAGAGCCTGCTGCGCGCTGCCAACACCAACCTCGAGTGCTGCAAAGTCGCGCAAGGGCACAACGGAGTCGGCTTTAAGATGGGTGATGTCCACCTGGTTGGCAACGTAAAAGTCCGGACGACCTTTCATGCCCCCGACAGGTGAAAGGTTAAGACGGTTCCAGAACTTACTGCCATCATGCCGATAGTTGATCAATTCACCGGTGAAGGATTCCCCCGCATGAATCGCTCTTCGGATGGCTTGGACATGCTCTGGATCGGTTTCGGGACCTTGCAGGAATCGGCAGTTGTAACCAACGGACAGCTCCTTGGTATAGCCGGTGATAACAGTGAAAGCATCGTTCACGTAAATCAGCGGGGAATCAGGCTGCCGCATATCGGCAATGGCGATCCCAACGATCGAATTGTCAACAGCAGTGCCGAACAGGGATAGCTCCTGAAGCTGATCAGCCATGCGCGCCGAAAGATCGCTCTCGCGTTCGTGAACAGCGGTTAACTTCTGATTGATCCGCTCGAGATTGCGGCTCTGTCGCTGGAACATCGCCGTGGCGGCCAGCGAGAGAGTGCCAAGAATGCCGACATAAGCGAACAGGCTGCCAAGGCGACCGAAACTGTTGACCTGAAGGCCCCGCACCGTGACCTCCTGGATACCACGAACGTCGCCCACTTTCCAGTCACGCTTGGGTGAATCCGGGTGGGCATTGTGGCAGGTGACACAGGCCTTACGCATATAGACCGGGGTCGCCAGCCGATAGGAGGAACGACCAAGACCAGAGCCGCTGAGCTTGGTGAATGATTTGAGCATCCCATCGGAGCGAAACGCCCTAAGGGCCTCCGACTCGAACTCGTCGAGGGGACGCTCGGGACGCTTGGCGAAGGGATAGTCGGAAATGAATTCGTAGGAGATGCGGCCGTCGCGATGGGCGTTGTCGAACAGAGCACCCAGTTCGATCGACAGCGTGGCCGGGATCGGAATTCCACCATGCACATCCCGATATTTATCGGAATACACAGCCCGGCCATCAGCGGCCTGAAGACGGGCAATCACATTGTCAGCGTAGTAGGAGCGGATATCGGTAGCTAGGGTTGATACCTCCTCAGCCTGCAACTTCATCTGAGCCAAAGTGGCGCTGGAAATGGAGGAAACCATCACCAGCGGCAGAAGGAGCAGGGAGATCAGCAGAAGCCAGAGAATCGTCTCAGCCCTGAGGATTTTCCTGGCCTGGTCTGTGAACCAGGAAGGCACACGCATCAGATAGCGATCAACCGAACTGTCGCTTGTTGGTTGGTCATCGTCATGGACGGGCCAGCAGCCAGGCCGCCATCAGGAGCACACCCAGCACAAGGCTAAGAGCGTAGGCCTGGGAACGACCCGAGGTGGTGAAACTGAGCCGGCGAGCACCCTCCAGGGCGGCCTCGCCCGTGGCGCCGCTGAAACCATCCACGAGCTTTTGATCCGACCAGGCGCTGAGCCGGGCCAGACCCACCACCAGACCGACCACGGTGCGGTGGTAGAAGCGCTCGGTCTGCATGTCGTGGGCCAGCCAGTCCTGGAGGCCGCCGAGGGCCGCCGGCAGGTGGGCCAGGGGATGGGGCCGCAGGTAGAAGAGGGCCGAGAGACCGCCGCCCACCAGGGTGGAAAGCAGCAGGGGAAGGGCCTCGGGGCCCCAGCCTGGAATCGGCAACAGGGCGCCGGCGGCAGCGAACACGCCGTTGCGCACCAGGATTTGGGGCAGATGGAGCACCAGGCCCGTGAGCAGCAGGGTGGGCAGAGCCATCAGCCAGAGCACCTCCGGTGAACGGGTGGTGAACACCGTGGGCCTGCCTCCCCAGATCAGGCCAAACACCCGGATCAATCCGGCGCTGATCAGGGCATTGGTGAGCAACACCAGGCCCCCCAGCAGGGCGGGCTGGCTGCTGGTGGTGGTGAGGGCGAGTAGTTCCCGCAGGGCCGCGAAGCCCCCGAAGGGCGGCAGGGCCATCAGGCCAGCCGCACCGCTGAGGAAGGCGATGCCCATCAGCGGACGCTTGCTCCAGAGGCCCCCCAGTTGGGTGAGGTCCTGGGTCACGTTGGTGAGCACGATGGCGCCGATCGCCATCAGCATCAGGGCCATCGGCAGGGGGTAGACCAGCATCAGGTGGTCGGCCACATTGATGCCGCCGAGGCCCACCGCCACGAACAGCAGACCCAGCCAGCTGCTCACCAGGAAGGAGAGGGCACGCTTCACATCGATCTGAGCCAGGGC
Source organism: Cyanobium sp. (assembly GCA_040399305.1). Classification (GTDB taxonomy): domain Bacteria; phylum Cyanobacteriota; class Cyanobacteriia; order PCC-6307; family Cyanobiaceae; genus Cyanobium. The sequence goes on along the minus strand of JBBASH010000008.1, from coordinate 54,457 downwards.
GATCAGGGAGCCCACCAGGGCACTGGTGCCGCCGACCACCACCAGCAGGCTGGCGGCCAGCGGAGTCAGCTCAATCAGCGGCTCAAGGCGCAGCAGCACCCAGGCGCCGCCCACCACCACCACGGAATTGCGCAGCACCGTGGAGGGCAGGGGGCTCTCCATCGCCTCATCCAGCCAGAGGTGGAGGGGAATTTGGGCGCACTTGCCCATGGGGCCGGCGATCAGGGCCAGCACGATCAGGGTGAAGCCACCCGGCAGGGCGAGATGGTTGTTGGCCTGGTCGGCAGCCCAGGCCTGCAGGCCATGAAAGTTCCAGGTGCCGGTGATCGGCAGCAGGGCGATCACACCGGCCAACAGGATCAAGTCGCCGATCCGCTTCGTGAGGAAGGCATCGCGGGCCCCCTTCACCACCAGGGGCTGGTTGTACCAGGTGCCCACGATCAGGTAGGTGCCCATGGTGAGCAGCTCGAGGATCACGTAGCTGAAGAACAGCGAATCCGTGAGCACCAGGGCGCAGAGGCCCGATTCAAAGAAGCTCAGCGAGCCGAAGAAACGAGGCCAGCCCCAGTCCATCTCCAGGTAGGCGATCGAATAGATCTGAACCAGCACATGCAGGCCGGTGATCAGCGTCATCGCGATCAGGGCGGGCTCGGTGATCAGGCCGTCGAAGCCGATGCGCAGGCCGGCGGTCTGCAGCCAGGTCCAGCCGAAGGTGAGCGGCTGGTAGATGGCCGACGAGCCGGCAGTGGAATTGGAGTGGAGGGCCAGCAGAGCCAACACGCTGTGCACAAAGGCCACGCTCACCAGCAGGAGATTGAGATAACCGCAGGGCCGCGGTCCAGTGCGGGAGATCAGCCCCGGCGACCACAGAAAGGAGAGCAGGGACGCCAGCAGGGGGTAGAGCGGCACCAGCCAGGCCGTCTGGGCAAGAAACAGGGTCATGGCGGCGGGGACAAGGGATCCGAGAAGGACCATTGGCCGCGAACCATAAGGGGATTTTGAGCGGCTTGGGTTGCATCGGACCGCAGCAATACCTATCGATACGGCAAGCAATGGTGATCCTTGCCACCCAAACGCCCCTTGGACTTTCACCGCATCGCTGGATGGTTCGCATCCCTACAGAACGACCTGCCCCTGCTGGCAGAGTGATGGAACCTTCGGCATGGCCATGGCTTGCGAGCGATGCGGATGCCGGATGGTTGTCAGGGCCAGGGGTGGCCAGGGCGAGCTCATCTGCACCGACTGCGGCCACCGGGCGGATCCGCTGCAGCATGGCGATCGCATGCGCCGCGCCTGGCTGGGGGTGGTCTGCCTCCTGGCCATTGCCCTGGTGGGGGGTCTGATCTTCACCCTCGCGCTGCTTCAAGACTCCGATCAAGTGAACCCCCCCGGTGCTGAATCCGGGGAGCAGGAACGCGCTGAATGAGCTGAAGCGGAGCCGGGACAGCCAGGGAGCCCACCGCCAGGGGAAGGCCCTGGAGAACCCCCTACCTCCAAGGGAAGACTCAGGGAGGGAGGCAGGCGGCTGCCGCTGCGGCGCCGCGCCCGTACCACCAGGCTGATCACGGCGGCCGCGGCCAGGGCCAGCAGCAGCAGGCGGCTGATCTGGCCATAGGGGCCGGTGAACTGGCTCACCTGGCCATAGCCGGCGCCCAGGGCCCGGCCCAGGAGGGTGAGCACCGTGACCCACAGCAGGCTGCCCGCCAGGGTGGCGAACAGAAACAAGCCCATGGGCATGGCTTCTAGACCGGCCGGCACCGAAAGCAGGGTTCGGATACCGGGCACCAGGCGCCCCCAGAACACCAGGCCCACCCCATGGCGGGCGAACCAGATGCGGCTGGCGACCACATCCTCCTGGTCGAGGCCAATCCTGCGGCCGTGCCGCCCCATCCAGCGGCTCAGACGCTCCTCGCCGAACCAGCGCCCCAGCCCATACCAGAACCAGCACCCCAGCACCGTGCCAGCCGTGCCCACCAGGATCACCGGCACCAGCTCTAGGCGGCCCTGCTGGACCAGCACACCCCCAAGGGGCTGGATCAGTTCCGAGGGAATCGGAGGGATCAGATTTTCCAGCAGCATCGCCAAACCAAGGGCCAAATAGCCCAGCCGGGGATCCCGCGCCACGGCGGCCTCAATCCAGCCAGGGAGATCGCCGATCCAGTCTCCCAACCCTGCAAGGAGCTGGGGAAAGGCCTGAACTGGGCTTGCGGCATCAACCATCGAGGATCACTTCGATGGATTCAGGCATCGGCATGCACGCCGCGGCGCCACTGGCGCCAGATCTTCTCAAGCTCTAGATAGAGGAACAACAACAGGCTGAAGGCCACACAGATCATCAGTTCGTGGCCGCTGAGGGGCTGGGTGCCGAAGAACTTGGACAGGGCCGGCACGTAGAGCAGCAGTAACTGCAGCCCCGAGGTGAGCACCACCGCCCAGAGCAGCCAGGGGTTGGAGAAGGGGGGCACCTGGATCAGGGGGAGGTCGCTGCGGGCCGAGAGGGCGTGGCCCATCTGGGCTAGGCAGAGGGTGGTGAACACCATGGTCTTCCAGTGATCCCGGCTGTGAACCGACGCATAGAGCATCAGGGCGATCACGATCACGGCAAACACCACGCCGATGCGGAGGATGTAGGAGCCGATGCCGCGGGCGAAGATCGATTCGCCGGGTTCAGCTGGTGGCCGGTCCATCAACCCGGCCTCGCCGGGCTCCAGGGCCAGGGCCAGGGCGGGCACGCCGTCGGTCACCAGGTTCATCCAGAGGATCTGGAGCGGCGTCATCGGCACGCCGGTCAGACCGAGCAGCGGCGCCGAAGCAATCGTGATCAGCTCACCCACGTTGCTGCCGAGGATGTATTTCACGAAGCGGCGGATGTTGGCGTACACCAGTCGCCCTTCTTCCACCGCGCTCACGATCGTGGCGAAGTTGTCGTCAAGGAGCACCATGTCGGCAGCCTCCTTGCTCACCTCGGTGCCGGTGATGCCCATCGCCACGCCGATGTGGGCCTGCTTGAGGGCCGGGGCATCGTTGACGCCATCGCCGGTCATCGCCACCACCTGGCCATTCGCCTGCAGCGCCTTCACGATCCGCAGTTTCTGCTCCGGGGCCACGCGCGCGTAAACACTGCAGCGGGCCACCGCCTCCTTCAGGGCCGGCTCCTCCATCGCCTCGAGCTCGCGGCCGAGGATCACCTCGCCCTGCTCATTGGTGAGGCCAATGGCGCTGCCGATCGCGCGGGCGGTGAGGGGATGGTCGCCGGTGATCATCACCGGCCGAATGCCCGCCTGGCGGCAGGTGGCCACAGCTTTGGCCACCTCGGGACGGGCCGGATCCAGCTGCGCCATCAGACCCAGCAGCACCTGACCCTCCAGGTCCTCATCGGGGCTGGCGTGATGGGGCGCGCAGGCGAAGGCCAGCACCCGAAGACCCGAGGCCGCCAGCTGGCGGGCCTGCTCAAGCCACCACTGCTGCTGGGGCCCACCCATCTCCACCACGCCCTGGCCGTCGATCCAGCGGTCACAGAGGCCGATGATCACCTCGGGGGCCCCCTTGCTGATCAGCAGGCTGCGGCTGCCGCTGGCGCTGCTGCCCAGGGGAGCCTGCAGCGCGTGGTCGGGATCCTCGATCCACACCGCCATCAGCTGCCGCTCGGAGCTGAAGGGGATCTCGGCGGCCCGGCGGAAGTGGCTGCGCAAGTCGAAGTCATCGATGCCCGCCTTCAGGGCCACCACCGAGAGGGCCCCCTCGGTGGGGTCACCAAGAATCTCCCAGCTGCCGTCGGCCAGCTGGCGGTGTTCGGCGTCGCTGCAGAGCACGCCGGCCTGGAGCAGAAGCGTGCTGGCCCCCTCCAGGCTGCCCGGCCGGGCCCCTGGGGGGGATTCCAGCGGCGAGGCGGTGATCGTGCCGGCCGGGTCGTACCCCTGGCCGGTCACGGCCAGCCGTTCGGTGCCGACTCTTAGCTCCTGGACCACCTGGCGGTTCTGGGTGAGGGTGCCGGTTTTGTCGGAGCAGATCACGGTGACCGAACCCAGCCCCTCCACCGCCGGCAGGCGGCGGATCAGGGCGGCCCGGCGCACCATGCGCTGGGTGCCGATCGCCAGCGTCACGGTGATCACGGCCGGCAACCCTTCCGGCACGATCGCCACCGCCATCGAGAGGGCCACCTCCAGCAGGTTGAGCGGGTCCTGGCCCAGCAGCAGACCCAGGGCCACCACCACCGCCACCAGGGCCAGGGCGCTGACCACTAACACATTGGCGAGTCCATCCAGCCGCTCCTGCAGGGGCGTGCTCTCGCCGCCGGCGGTGTTGATCAGCTCGGCGATCTGCCCCAATTCCGTGGCCATGCCGGTGGATGTGACCAGAGCCACACCCCGGCCCCGCACCACTTCGGTGCCCTGGAACAGACAGTTCTTCCGTTCCAAGACCGGTGTGGAATCCTCCAGCACCAGATCGGATATCTTGAAAACGGCCTCGGCCTCGCCGGTGAGGGCCGCCTCCCGCAGCCCGAGGTCGGCGTGCTCCAACAGACGGGCATCGGCGGGCACCCGATCGCCCGCCTCGAGGCGGATCAGGTCGCCGGGCACCAGGTACTCGCTGCTGATCCGCTGCCAGGTGCCGTCGCGGCGGACCTGCACCAGGGGCTGGGCCATGTCGCGGAGCGCCAGCAGGGCCTGCTGGGCCTTGCTTTCCTGCAGGTAACCCAGCAGGCCGTTCAGCAGCACGATCACCAGGATCGCGATGGCGTCCTTGGGGAATTCCTTCTGATGGATCGAAACAGCAGCGGAGACGGCCGCCACCGCCAGCAGCATGATCAGCATCACGTTGCTGAACTGGTCGCGCAGGATCTCCCAGGTGCTGCGACCGGCCGAAAGCTCCAGCCGGTTGGGTCCGCGCTCGGCCAGGCGTCGAGAACTCTCAGCGGAGTCCAGCCCCTCCGGCCCCACCCCGAGGCGGTGCTGACATTCCGCAACGCTGAGGCCATGCCAGGCCGTGACGCCCGGTCGGCCGAGCCCGGACTCAGCGGCCTGGGGGGTAGGGAGAGAAACGGTCAAGGTGCAAGCGATCTGAGATGGGCAAAACAGTAACCATGGGAGTGCCGATTTAGGTTTTGCTGTCCGATCCCCTGCGCACGTCCTCCCGGCATGCCGATCATCTCCAGGCTCGACAACCTCCGCAGGGTGCTAATCGGCTCTCCGCTGCCCACCAGCGCCCACCACGAGGAGCGCTTCAGCAATATGGAGGCGCTGGCGATCCTCAGCTCCGATGCACTCTCATCGGTGGCCTACGCCACCCAGGAGATCGTGCTGGTGCTGGGAATGGCGGGCAGCGCCGCCCTGGGCCTCACCCTGCCGATCACGGGCCTGATCATCGGCCTGATGCTGATCGTGGCCACGAGCTACCGGCAGACGATCAAGGCCTACCCCCTCGGCGGCGGCTCCTACCGGGTCTCGCAGGACAACCTTGGCAAGATCCCCGGCCTGGTGGCGGGCGCTTCCCTCTCGATCGACTACGTGCTCACCGTTGCCGTGAGCGTGGCCGCCGGCATCGCGGCCCTCACCTCCTATTTCCCGGCCCTCGACACCTACCGCGTGCCCCTCTGCCTGGTGGCGGTGCTGCTGGTGATGGTGGCCAACCTGCGCGGCGTGAGCTCCAGCGCCAAGCTGCTCAGCTTCCCCACCTACCTCTTTATGGGGGTGGTGGTGGTGATGCTGGTGGCCGGAGCCGTCAAATTCCTCGGTGGCACCCTGCCCACCATTGGCCCGGAAGAGCAGACCCGATTATTGGCGCCGACCCTGGAGGCGGAGGGCGGTCATCTGATGGCGATCGGACCTGTGCTGCTGATGCGGGCCTTTAGCTCCGGCTGCGCCGCCCTCACCGGCATCGAGGCGATTAGCGACAGCGTTGCGGCCTTTCGGCCGGTGGAGTGGCGCAATGCCCGCAAGGTGCTGACCGTGATGGTGCTGCTGCTGGCCACGATGTTTGGCGGGATCAGCGCCCTAGCCCACCACACCGGCATCGTCTACGCCGAGAACGGCCCCACCCTGCTGTACCAGCTGGGTCAGCTGATCTTCGGCAATGGCGTGCTTCTGGCCGTGCTGCAGCTGGCCACCCTGCTGATCCTGCTGCTGGCCGCCAATACCGCCTACGCCGATTTCCCGCGCTTGGCGGCCTTCCTGGCCCAGGACGGCTTCCTGCCCCGCCAGCTGGCCTCCCTGGGGGACCGACTGGTGTTCAGCAACGGCATCTTCGCCCTCAGCGGCTGTGCCGCCCTGCTGCTGGTGATCTTCAACGCCAGTGTGACCCGCTTGATCCCCCTCTATGCGGTGGGGGTGTTCATCAGCTTCACCCTCTCCCAGGCCGGCATGGTGGTGCACTGGTGGAAGGGAAAGGGTCAGGGCTGGCTGGGCAAGGCCCTGGTGAATGGGGTCGGGGCGGCCATCACCGCGGTGGTGAGTCTGGTGCTGCTCTACAGCAAGTTCACCTACGGCGCCTGGCTGGTGCTGTTGGCGATCCCGCTGCTGATCACCCTGTTCCTGAGAATCCGCAACCACTACGACTACGTGGCCCGGCGCCTGCGGATGTCGAGCGACAAACTGCTCAAACTGCCGGCGCCGCCTGCAACCGGCGGCATGCCCACGGTGGTGTTGGTGGGCCAGCTGCACCGGGGGAGCTTCGAAGCGATCCGCTTCGCCCGCACCGTGGCCAGCGATCTCGTGGCCGTCCATGTCGACCTCGGCGGCGACCGCACCCAGGCCTTCATCAATCAGTGGGAGCGCCAGGTTCCCGACGTGCGCCTAGTGGTGCTGGATTCCCCCTACCGCTCCCTGGTGGATCCGGTGGTGGATTTCGTGAAGCAGTTCGAGCTGGAACACCGCAAGGACCGCAACCGCTTTTGCATGATCGTGCTGCCGGTGTTCGTGACCCAGCACCGCTGGGAGAACCTGCTTCATAACCAGAGCACCATCCTGCTGCGCGAGGCCCTGCGGGAACAGGGAACCCGGGTGGTGACCACGGTGGGCTTCTATCTCTAACGGCCTGGTGCGAGCCTGCGCTGGCAGGCCCGATCAGGCCCGGCGGGAGTGGCGCAAGGAATCCGCGAACGACAGCAGCAGCAGCAACAGGCCGATCACGCCGGTGAGCCACTCGGGCACATGGAGATGGTGCTGGCGCAGCAGGATGCCTCCCAGCATCACAAGCCCCAAGGCGCCGATGGCGTAGTGGGCGCCGTGCTCCAGAAAGATCAGCTTGTCGAGGGCCTTCTCCCGGCTCAGCATCAGGGTGAGGGAGCGGATGAAGAGGGCGCCGAGGCCCAGTCCGGTGAGGATCAGGCCCAGGTTGGAGGTGATCGCGAAGGCGCCGATCGTGCCATCGAGGCTGAAGGAGGCATCCAGCAACTCCAGATAGAGGAGGCTGGCCAGCCCGCCCCCGGCAGCCAAACGGGCTCCGGCCTGCTCCTCATCCCCGAACGCCTCCGCCAGCGAGGTGCTCAACAGCTGCAGCACCAGGCCGATCACGCCGGCGATCAGCACATCGGCCCGCTGCGCTCCTGGAAGCGCCAGATCCACCGCCAGCAGCACAATCAAAGCGAGGGCGATCTCCAGGGATTCAATCCGACCGGCGGCACTGAGACGGCGCTCCAGCGGCTTGACCCAATGAAGGGTCTTGGCTTCGTCGAAGAAATAGCGGAGAAACACCATCAGCAGAAACATGCCGCCGAAGGCCAAAATGCGCGGCTCCGCCAGATCGAGCAGCTCCCGGTAGCGGGCCGGGTCATGCAGGGCCGCATCGAGGGCCTGGCGCACTCCCACGCCTCCAGCCAGGGCCACCATCAGCAACGGGCCGGCGAAGCGCACGCCGAACACCGGAATCACCAGACCCCAGGTGAGAAAGAACCGCTGCTGGCCCGGCGTGAGCTGATCCAGCACGCGGGCATTCACCACGGCGTTGTCGAAGGAGAGGGAGATCTCCAGCAGCAACAGCACCAGGGTGATCCAGGCGGCCGTCAGGCCCTGCAGCCCGAGCACGATGGCCAACCCTGCGGCGCAGCAGGCCAGAGGAAAGTAGAGATAGCGCAGATAGCGCATGCGAGAAGGCGAAGCGGCCGGGCCCATGATGGCCGATGGCCCCTTGAATGCCCGTGCCAGTTCGCATTAGCGCGAAATGTTCAGCCGCCGATCGGCTTAATCGGTCGGCTCCTCATGGGAGCGAGACTCCGAACCCATCCCGACGGGCGGTTGACCCGGCAACGAGCTCGGAAGTGACTGGCTACGGGGCTGAGCCGGCGTGAGGGCTTCCAGACGGCTGATCAGCCTCGGCACCAGCAGCAGCGTCGCCACCACCGCCAGGGCTCCGAGGCCGAACTGCACCACCCCCTCCACCATGCGATCGAGGGGAATCCAGCGTCCACCGAGCCAGGCCAAGCTCACCATGGTGGAGGACCACAGCAAGGCACCGACGAGATTGCAGAGAAAGAAGCGGCCGTAGGGCATGCCCACCGCACCGGCCATTGGGCCCGCGATCACCCGCAGCACCGCCACAAAACGGCCCAGCAGCACCGATTTGCCGGCATGCCTCAAGAAGCGCTCGCGCAGCTTGTCGAGCTCGGCGGGGCCCTGGCCCAGCCAGCCGCCCACCCGCAGAATCAGCCCCCAGCCGGCCCGGCGGCCCACCCAATAGCCGATGTTGTCGCCCAGCACGGCCCCGCTGGCGGCGGCGGCCATCACCCCGAGCGGATGGAGCTGGCCACTGCCGGCCGCGTAGCCCCCAAGCAGGGTCACGGTTTCACCCGGCAGGGGCAGACCGGCGTTCTCCAGGAGCATCGCGCCGAAGATCACGCCGTAGCCCCAGCGCACCAGCCAGTCGCGCAGGGTTTCCAGACCCGGGGAAAGCTCAAGCAGGCCCGGTGGCAACAACATCGCGTGTGGGAACGGTCCAGCAGCCAGAAACAACCCTATGGCCAGCACCGCCAGGCCGGAGGTGGGGATCGCCGCTCCCTGCCGGTGCCAGGCGACACAGCCAGGACAGGGATCAGAGATGGCCGGTCCAGAGCCAGCGGCGGAAATGGAGCTGGTTGCGCAGGGGGCCGGGCCAGGTGAAACGGGGAATCGCCAGGCTGGGGGTGTCGAGGGTGATCGGTTGGGCATCCACCGTGGCCACCTGCATGTAGTGGCGGGAGCAGAGTTCGGCGTCGCCGCTCTGGTAGCTGTTGAAGGGGTAGGAGAAGGACCGCGGGGCTTTGCCCATCACCCGTTCAATCTCCTGGCGGGAGCGGATCAGCTCGGCCTCAAAGGCTTCGTGATCGAGGCACTGGCGGGGATAGTGGTGATGGCCGTGGCTGCCGATTTCGTGGCCTGCGCGGCGGGCGGCCTGGAGGTCGGCCGCGTTGGGATAAAGCTCCCGGGCCAGGCGGGCCAGTTCCTCGCCAGCCCCGGCGCGGGCCGTGGCCTCGGCCAGCAGCTCCTCCACCGCGGCCATCGGTTCGGCCTGGCGCAGGTGGGCCACCAGGGCATCGCCGACCAGCCCCCGACTGGCCGGAAGCCGCTCATGGGCGAGGGCCTCAAGGGCCTGGGCCAAATCGGGATCATGGGCATGCCAATAGAGGCTATGTTCCCAGATCAGCGAGGGAGCATCGATCAGAGCGGTGGACTGAAAAAGCACACCACAGATATCGAGCCACTCGAGCACACCGGTAGCACTGGTGTACATATCGCGCAGGCAATCATCGAAGCTGACAATCACACCAAATTGATTGCGACGCGGAAAATAGCCGTGCCGCAGATCCGAGAAGGTGAGGAAGTGGGCCCCCTGCTTCTTCAGAAAACTGAGTTCATTGAGCAGGGTTCTCGGTGGGATCGGCGGTACGCCGAAACGGTCGAGAAAGGGGACCCGACCAGGATGGTCAACGCGGTGATAAAGCAGACAGAGCACCTTGCCGTTCAGCCGCCGGCGCCAATAGGGATCGAACGGGGGCAGAAAGAGCAGGTCCTTGGCGCGATTCGCCACCCGCCGCAGTGGAGCTGCCATCAGCCTTGCCCCCCAGTGGCGCCCACCAGCCGCACCGCGGCATCACGTGCCTCACGATCGGCGAGGTACTCGGCCAGCAGCCCTCCTTCCAGCCTGCGGTTCGCCTCCAGCCGCTGCCAGGGTTCGTAGCGGTAGCCGGTGCGCTGCAGGAAGAGTTTGCCCTTCTCCCACTGGGGTACCCGCGCCGCCCTCCCCTCCACCAGCTCCCGGGCCCCCGCGAGCAGCAATTCGATGCCCACGTGGAAGCTGCGCACGTCGATGGTCTCGAAATTATCGCCGGGCTCCAGCGGCACTTGAGCGGAGCGAATGATGTCACCGCTGTCGATGCCGGGATCGATGTGGTGAACCGTGACCCCCACCAGTTCCGGGTGACCTTCAAGGATCATGTAGAGGTTGCAGTTGGCGCCGCGGGAATAGGGGGATAGGCCGGTGTGGAGGTTCACAATCCCGTGGCGCAGGAGCGGCTTCAGGGCCAGCACCGGTTCCCGCAGGAGCTGGGTGCCATTCACCAGCACGAGGTCGGGGGCGAGGCGCTCCAGAAAGGCCACCGTCTCCGGTCCATTGATGGCATCGGTCTGAAGCAGCGGCACGCTGGGCGGAATGGAGGGTTCCTTCCCCTGGGGGCGGAACAGGCGATCCTGCAAGGCGCGGCCCAGCCGTTCAAAGGGCGGCAGGGCCCGCCGCGCCTGGATCTGCCGCAGCAAGGCCCTCGGATCGCGGTAGCGCTTCAGCCGGGCCAGGCGGCCCTGTCGGGCGGAGGCGGGCGGATGTTGCAGCACCACCCCCACCAGATCGAACATCTGACTGGCCCGCTGCACCAGCCAGCGCTGGTAGAGGCCGTCGCAGCAGAGCACCACAACCCGGGTGGCTGGGGTGCCACCCCCAGAGGGCGCGCTCTCCGGGGATCCGGGATCTGACCCTGGAGCGTGAAGGGAACCCATCCTGAAACGAAGCTGGCAGGATTATCACCGGATCGGGCTGCCGGTCAGCCGCAACCTCGTCATGGCCGTGCGTGATGTCCTGCTCAGCGGCGATCCACGGCTGCGCCAGCCGAGCCGGGCCGTGCCCCAGAGTCAGTTCGGCGGCGAGGTCCTGTTGGCGCTTGTGCAGGACCTGCGCGACACCATGGCCGCCCGCGATGGCGCCGGTCTGGCCGCGCCCCAGATCGGGGTTCCCCTGCGAGTGGTGGTCTTCGGCATCAGCCGCAATCCGCGCTACCCCCAGGCACCCCCGATTGCGGAAACGGTGCTGGTGAATCCGGAGGTCACCCCCCTGGATCCGGAGCTGGAAGCCGGCATGGAGGGCTGCTTGAGCGTGCCAGGGCTGCGGGCTGCGGTGCCCCGCTGACGGCGGGTGCGCTACGCCGCCTTCACCCCCAGCGGTGAACCAGTGGTGCGGGAGGTGGAAGGGTTCCATGCCCGCGTGGTGCAGCACGAATGCGATCACCTGGCGGGTATTCTGTTCACCGATCGGCTGGGCTGAGCCTGCTGCGGCAACCGTTTCATCCCTTCAGCGCTTCGATTCAGGCCTTTGATTCAGGCCTTCGATCCCTTGGCAAGCTCAGCGCAGGGAACCACGGCGGCGGAGCACCAAAACTGGCACGGCAGGGCTGTCGCTGCAATGATCAGCGACCCAGCAAGGCTTCTGAACAGCGAGGCAGAGGCGCGCAGTTCCAAACACAGGCAATCATCCGGCTTCACTATCATTTTGGCCACAAAGATTTTACCGGCTGCAACAGGTTCAAACAACCGGATATGGTTATACAATGTTCACCAAACAGCCTTCGCGTTGTCCCCGTGACCGCTGCCTCCGCTCCCTCGCTTCTGCCTGCCACACCCCGCTGGTGGGTGCGCGGCGACCTCGATGGCTTCCTGGGATTAGCGCTGGACAACCTGATCCAGATCCTGCTGATCGTGTCGCTCTGCCGCGGGGTGTTGGGCTATCCCGATGCGCTGATCTTCGGGGCGATCCTGCCGGCCACCGGCATCAGCCTGGTGGTGGGCAACGTGGCCTATGCGGTGCAGGCCCACCGGCTCGGCCGGGCCGAGGGGCGGGCCGATCGAACCGCCCTGCCCTACGGCATCAACACGGTGAGCCTGTTCGCCTACGTGTTCCTGGTGATGCTGCCGGTGAAGCTGGGGGCCCTAGGCCAGGGGGCCGATGCAGCCACGGCGGTGCGCCTCTCCTGGCAGGCCGGCCTAATCGCCTGCCTTGGCTCCGGGCTGATCGAAGCAGGGGGCGCGTTCGTGGTGGGTGGGCTGCGGCGCTGGCTGCCCCGGGCCGCCCTGCTGGCCACCCTGGCGGGCATCGCCCTGGGCTACATCGGGCTGGGCTTCCTGCTGCGCACCTATGCCGTGCCCGTGGTGGGACTGGCGGTGCTGGCGGTGATCCTGGTGGCCTACTTCGGCGCCGTCCGGCTGCCCCTACCGGGGGGACTGCTGGCGGTGCTGGTGGGGGTGGCCCTGGCCTGGGCCACCGGTCTGATCAAGATCGATCCCGCCACCTGGCAGAGCAACGTCGGCCAGGTGGGCCTGCACCTGCCGGTGCCCCAGCTTGGGGAGCTCTGGGCCGGTCGCCAGCAGTTGGTGCCTTGGCTGGGGGTCACGATCCCGATGGGTCTGTTCAACGTGCTGGGCTCGCTCCAGAACCTTGAGAGCGCCGAATCGGCCGGCGATGCCTATCCGGTGAAGAGTTCGCTGCTGATCAACGGCCTCGGCACGATCGCCGCGGCCGTGCTCGGCTCCTGCTTCCCCACCACCATCTACATCGGCCATCCGGGCTGGAAGGGCATGGGAGCCCGGATCGGCTACTCCTGGCTCAATGGGGTGGTGATGGGTCTGGCCTGTCTGCTGGGCCTGTTCGGGGTGCTGGGCCAGCTGATCCCGATCGAGGCCGGCATGGCGATCGTGCTCTACATCGCCCTGGTGATCGCCGCCCAGGCGTTCCAGGCCACCCCTTCGGCCCATGCGCCCGCCGTGGCCCTCGGCCTGCTGCCGGGCCTGGCGGGCTGGGGATCGCTGCTGCTCAAGGCGGGCCTGCGGGCCGGAGGCGCCGGCACCCCCGCCCATCCATTCAGCGCGGCCCTGCTGCCCCCCCTGGAACAGGCCGATGTGTGGGCCTCCGGTGCCTTCGCGCTAGAGCAGGGCCAGATCGTGGCAGCCATGCTCCTGGCGGCCATGCTTGTGTACGTGATCGAACAGCGCTTCCGGGCCGCCGCCGCCTGCGCCTTGATCGCGGCGGCGGGCTCCTGGGTGGGCCTGCTCCATGCCTGGCGCTTCACCCCGGCCGACACGGTGCTCGATCCGGGCTGGGGCCACGGAGCCTCCTGGGCCCTGGGCTACGGCGCCATGGCCCTGGTGTTCCTGCTCGGCTGGTGGGCCAGGCGGCGGACTCCATCCTGATCAACAGCTAGAACGCGCTCTGACCGATTTGTCAGCCATGCTCCCCGGTCTCCCCTCTTCCATGCCCCCAGCCGACGCCACCAGAGCTCCGCGCACCCGCAACCAGCGACGGTTGAACCCGGCGGCCCTGCCGGGCCTATTGGCGATGCTCAGCCTGGCTCCAGGAGCAGCCGGGGCGGTTCCGGGAGCCCCAACGGCCGCCCGGCCTGCGCAGCCGGCCACCACGCTGCTGGCGAAACCCGCCACGCCGGTCCAGTGCGCCGCGCCTCGAGCCGGCCGCTACCTGGTGATGGGGGATGGCGTGGCCCAGCAGGACCCGGTGGCGCGGATCCTTCAGGAAACCTGGAACCCCGATGGGAGCATCAGCGGCATCCGACTGGAACGCCGCGGCCGCACCTACCGGGAGATGGCCTACACCGGCCGCTACCGCTCCCTCTCGCTTTGCCGCGCTGGCATCGAGCGCACCTATGACAGCCACACCAGCACCAGCCAGGCCGTGCTGGATTCGTCCGGGAGCCCCCGCTACTCGCTCGGCACCCTGCCCGATGTGGTCGTGGTGTCCCGCTGGTTTGCGCAGGGAAGCGGAGTCTGCAGCGCGGCCCTCCTTGATGGCAGCGTGCTGAGCATGCAGCAGGGCCGCAGTTGGAAGAATGGCCTTTGGAAGCCGAATGCCGTGATCCAGAACGAGCGGTGGCGCGCCGGCAGCGTGCTGGGCATCGCCATCTCCAGCTATGGCCCCCGCATCGAGGAGGCCACCTACAGCGGCACGATCACGGTGGGCGCCGACTGCCTGGCCACGGTGAAGCAGACCGATTCACTCGGAGTGGCCTACAACTACCGCGCCGTGGTGCTGGCCGATGGCACCGGCTACCTCTACCTCCAGACCGATCCGGACGACATCACGGTGGGCTACCTGGAGCATCAGCGAGTAAGAGCCGGCGCAGCTGCTCCCCGCTGAAGCCCCTCAGAGGCGCGGCCCGCAGCCGGATCAAGACCGCGCCGTCCCGCTCACCACCTCGGGCGGGCTGGTAATCAGCCAAACCGGTGAGCAGGGCGGGCCGGTAAGCCGGCGAAACGGTGTGCAGACCAGCCGAGGCCGGTGGCGGCAGTTCTCCAGGATTGGCATCCCCAGAGGCCGCCGCTGCGGAGAACAATGGGGGACAACCCAAGTCGGCGCCGTGCAACCCAATCCTTCCCATGCTCCTGCTCCCCCCGCTGGCGATCCCCCATCGGGAGGCCATCGCGGCAGGCCCCGCCTGCAGGACCGGGTGGAAGCCGTGTTCGAGCGCTTTCTCTGGAAGCTGCGGTTGATCGCCATCCTGCCGGTGATCATGAGCCTGGCCAGCACGGGAGTGACCTTCGTGCTCGGCACCCTGGAGATCGGCAAGGCGATCCTCGGCCTCAGCCATGCCGCGGATGCCGTTGAGAAGGGCTACATGGCCAAACTGCTGGGCGCTGTGGTGACCGGCATCGATCTTTATCTGATCGGCATCGCCCTGCTGATCTTTGGCTACGGCGTCTACGAACTGCTGATCTCCCCGATCGACGAGGGCCACCAAGGCAATCCCCGCATGCGCAGCGGCCTTCTGGAGATCACCAGCCTTGATCAGCTCAAGGAGAAGCTGGTGAAGGTGTTGGTGGTGGCGCTGATCGTGTCGGCCTTCAAGGCCATGCTCACCCTGCCGATCAACGATGGCCCCACCCTGGCGCTCTTTTGCCTGGCGGTGTTGCTGCTGGCCCTGAGCGGCTACCTGGTGGCCAGCGACCGGGGGCACCATCCCCCCGCCAGCTGAGCCGCCTGCTGAGCGGCTGGCAGTGCCGTTCGCCGCCTCACCCCACCTCCCCCGACACCGCCCCTCTCCCCCTGCCGATGGCCACCGACCCTTTTCCCACTGAGCCAGCCCGCACCAGTGGCGTGATGCCGGACGCCAACGCTGCGGCGGAGGCCGCCGGAGTAGGCGAAGTCGGCTCCGAGAACCCAGCGGGAGCGGAAGGGTTTGCCGAGCCAGCGCGGACCATCACCCTGCGGCGTCCCGACGACTGGCACGTGCACCTGCGCGATGGCCCCCTGCTCCAGGCGGTGGCGCCGGCCACGGCGCGCCAGTTCGCCCGGGCGATCGTGATGCCCAACCTCGCTCCGCCGATCACCACCGTGGCGGCGGCGGTGGCCTACCGGGAGCGCATCCGCGCCGCGGTGCCAAGCGAGCTGAGCTTCACTCCCTTAATGACGGCCTATCTCACCGACACGATCGAGCCGGCAGAGCTAGCGCGGGGCCAAGCCGAAGGGGTGTTCAGCGCCTGCAAGCTCTACCCCGCCAACGCCACCACCAATTCGGCGGCCGGCGTGAGCGACCTGGCGAAGCTCACCGCCGTGTTCGAAACCCTGGAGCGAATCGGCCTGCCCCTGCTCATCCACGGGGAGGTCACCGACTCGGAGATCGACATCTTCGATCGCGAGGCGGTGTTCATCGAGCGGCACCTGGAGCCCCTGCTGCGCCGCCATCCGGGGCTGAAGGTGGTGCTGGAGCACATCACCACCGCCGAGGCTGCCGACTTCGTGCGCAACGCCGGCCCCAACCTGGCGGCCACGATCACGCCCCACCACCTGCACATCAACCGCAACGCGATCTTCCAGGGCGGTCTCCGGCCGGATTTTTACTGCCTGCCGGTGGCCAAGCGAGAACGCCATCGCCTCGCCCTGGTGGCCGCGGCCACCTCGGGGAATCCGAAGTTCTTCTTGGGCACCGATTCGGCCCCCCATCCGCGCCAGGCCAAGGAGGCGGCCTGCGGCTGCGCCGGCATCTACAACGCCCCCTTCGCGATCGAGAGCTACGCCATGGTGTTCGAGGCCGAGGGCCAGCTAGGGCGGCTGGAGGCCTTCGCCAGCGAGCACGGTCCGCGTTTCTATGGCCTGCCCGTCAACGCCGGATCGATCACCCTGGTGCGGGAGGCGCACACCGTGCCCCCACGGATCCACGCCAACGATGCCGCAGGGGTGGCCACCAGCCTGGTGCCCTTCCACGCTGGGGCCGTGCTGCCCTGGCGGCTGCTGGCGGTCTGAGCGCTCAGGCGACGTCCACCAGGCCAGGTCTGGACGGGCAAAGCCGCCCCCAGGAGTGGCGAGCGGTTCAGGCGGCGATAGGTGGTGTCAGGGCACTCCCGGTAGTGTCGAAGCCCGAATCCCCTGCCCTCCGTCTTGGCCGATTCACCACCGGCGCCCAGCCTCGCGCTGCCCCCCCTGCACACCCTCCTGCGGGGGGAGGCCCTGCTCAATGAGCCGCTGCTGAACAAGGGCACCGCCTTCAGCCGCGCGGAACGCCAGGCCCTTGGGCTCGAAGCCCTGCTGCCCTGGCAGGAGGAAAGCCTCGCTGAGCAGGTGGAGCGCTGCCGGCGGGCCTTTGAGGTGATGGGCAGCGATCTAGAGCGCTACGCCTACGCCCAGAGCCTGCGGGAACGAAACCTCACCCTGTTCCACCGCTTCCTGGCCGACCACATCGAGCTGGTGATGCCGATCGTCTACACCCCCACGGTGGGCCGGGCGATCCAGCAGGCGAGCACCACTTACCGCAGCCCCAGCCAGGGGGTGTACCTGGCGGCGCCCCAGCAGGAGCGGCTGGTGGAACTGCTGCGCCAGGCCTGCGGCGACCGGCCCCCCCAGCTGCTGCTGGTGACCGATGCCCAGGGCATCCTCGGCATCGGCGACCAAGGGGTGGGCGGCATCCACATCTGCCAGGGGAAGCTGGCCGTCTACACCCTCTGCGCCGGGCTGGATCCGGCGGCGGGGCTGCCGGTGATGCTGGATGTGGGCACCGATCGGCCCGATCTGCTCAGCGATCCCGCCTATCCGGGGCTGCAGCAGCCCCGGCTGCAGGGCGCCGCCTACGACGCCTTCCTCGAGGCCTTCATCAGCGCAGTGGAGCAGGTCTGCCCGGGCGCATTGGTGCACTGGGAAGACTTCGGCGCCCCCAACGCCCGCCGCGTGCTCGATCACTTCCGGCAGCGCATCGCCAGCTTCAACGACGACATCCAGGGCACGAGCGGCGTGGCGGCCGCCGCGATCCTGTCGGGCCTGCGGGGCCTGGGGCGGTCCCTGGTCGGGGAGCGGATCGTGATCTTCGGGGCCGGCAGCGCCGGCTGCGGCATCGCCAAGCGGCTGCAGCGCCTGCTGGAGAAGGCGGGTCTATCGCCCCAGGAAGCGGCCGCCCGCATCTGGGCCATCGACCGCCATGGCCTGGTGCACGAAGGGCTCTCCGAGCGCAGCGAGGCCGTGGCGCCCTGGGTGAAGAGCGCCGCCGAGCTGGCCGCCCTGGGCCTGCCGGCTGGGGATGCCAGCCATGGTCCGGGGCTGCCGGCGGTGGTCGAGGCGGTGAGGCCCGGCGTGCTGATCGGCACCTCCACCCGCACCGGCGCCTTCGACCAGGCGGTGGTGGAAGCCCTCTGCCGGGGGGTGGAGCGGCCGATCGTGCTGCCGCTCTCCAATCCCACCCCCCTCGCGGAGGTCACCCCGGAAAACCTGCTGCGCTGGAGCGGCGGCCGGGCCCTGCTGGCCACCGGCAGCCCCTTCCGGCCCGTGGCCACCGCCACCGGGGAACGGCTGATCGGCCAGTGCAACAACTGCTTCGTGTTCCCGGGCCTGGGCTTCGCCGCCATGGCGGTGGGGGCAACCCAGGTGAGCGAGGCGATGATCGACGCCAGCATCGAAGCCTTGGCCGCCGCCATTCCAGCCTCGACCGATCCGGAAGCGGCCCTGATGCCCCCCCTGTCCCAGGTGCGGGCGGTGTCCGAAGCGGTGGCGGATGCGGTGGCCCTCGCCGCGGTGGCGGAGGGCCTGGCCAGCCGGGCAGGTACCCCCGCCGAAGCCCGCCAGCGGCTAGCGGACTGCCGCTGGGAACCGGAGTACCGGGAGGTCCTGCCGGGCTGAGCTGGCCAACCAACGACTGGCTGGCCGCCGCCGCGGACTTCGGAGCCCCCCGAAAGGCCCTTTCACTAAAAGCTGTGTCTCGCCCTCGCGCTGACCCGGGGGCAGGGAGTAGCACGGGCCCAGCGAACCCCGCGCGATGGGCTTCTTCATTCAGCTCACCGACGCCATCGCCGAGCGCCAGTCGCTGCTGGTGACCGGTCTCGACCCCAATCCCGAGATGCTGCAGAGCTGGGCGCACCGCCGCGGCATGGGCGGGCGCTCCTTCCTGTCGCAGGCGCGCCACTGGATCAAGGCGGTGATCGAGGCCACCGCCGACCACGTCTGCGCCTACAAACCCAGCCTGGGCTTCTACCAATCGCTCGGGCCGGTGGGCCTGGAGCTGCTGCGAGAGGTGCGGGAGCTGGTGCCGCTTGGCATCCCCCTGATCGTGGATGCCAAGCACGGCGATCTGAACAGCTCCTCGGCCCTGGCCTCCTATCTCTTCCGCGACCTCGGCGCCGACGCCGTGACCCTATCGCCACTGGCGGGTCAGGACATCGCCGCGCCCTTCCTGCTCTACCCCGACAAGGCGGTGGTGGTCACCTGCCACAGCTCCAACCCCGCCGCCAGGATCCTGCAGCACCACCCCAACGAGAGCGACCCCCTCTACATCCGCATCGTGCAGGAGTGCCAGCGCTGGGGGACGCCGGATCAACTGCTGCTGGAGGTGGGCACCAGCGACCCGGCGGTGCTGGCCCGGGTGCGGCAGGAGGCACCGGAACGCTTCCTGATCCTGCGCAGCCTCTGGGGAGAGGAGGACCGGCTCGATGCCCTACTGGAGGCGGGCCTCAGCCCGGCCGCCGATGGGTTGCTGCTGCCCCTGCCCCAGAACCTGCTGGTGGAGGACGACATGGCGGAGCGGGCCGAGCGGCTCAAGCGCCGCATCGGCGAGCGGAGGGATCGCTGGCTCGAGCGGCGCCCGCGGGAAGGGGAGGCCTGCAGCCTGTGGCTGCCAGCACCCCGCAGACCGGCCCCGGGCGTCGCCGCCGCCAATCCGGCGGCTGTCGCTGGATTGGGCCAGGCCACTGCCGAACCCAACGCCATGGATCAGCTGATCCTCGATCTCTTCGACATCGGCTGTTTGCTGTTCGGCGACTATGTGCAGGCCTCGGGCGCCGTGTTCAATTACTACATCGATCTGCGCCAGATCATCTCCGATCCCAATCTGTTCCACCGCGTGCTGCATGCCTATGCAACCCTGCTGGAGGGTCTGCGTTTCGATCGCATCGCAGGCATTCCCTATGGCGCCCTTCCCACGGCAACCGGCCTCTCGCTACAGCTCCACAAACCGCTCATCTATCCCCGCAAAGAGGTGAAGGCCCATGGGGCCCGTCGCCTGATCGAGGGTGATTTTGTTGAGGGGGATCGGGTGGTGGTGGTCGATGACATCCTGATCACCGGGGGAAGTGTGCTGGAAGGGATCGGCAAGCTGGAAAGTTCAGGGCTGGTGGTGGAGAACGTGGTGGTGTTCATCGACCATGGCGGCGCCGCCGACCGCAGCGCCCGCCAGCGCCTGGAGCAGGCGGGCTATCGCTGCCATGCCGTGCTCGACATCGGCAGGATCACGGCGGTGCTGCACCGAGCCGGCCGGCTCAGCCACGCCCAAGCGGCCGTATTGGGGGAGGGGGTGCTGGCCGCCCCGTAGGCTAGAAGCCGTGCCCCCGCATCCCCCGGGCACCCTCCCTCCCATGACGGCATCCCCTGCCGATCCCCCCACAATCGGGGAGCTTGAGGCCAAATACTCCCTCTACTGCAAGGCCATGCGCCTACTGCTCAAGGAGGGCCGCAGCATGGACGCCATCCGCCGCACGGTGTGTTGGAGTCGTCTGGAACAACTTCACATCTGCCTGCCAAGTCGTTACAAATCTCCCGACTATCTCTATGTGGTTCTGAAGCGGGATCTCAGCTGATTCTGGCTGCGGTCATCCAGCTCAGCCCGCGCACGTGCGGACGGTCTGGGGGATCGCCTGGAACCGGCAGAAATCGTTGCGGCTCAGCATCGGCGGCGCCGATCTGCTTACCCGGGCTCAGCACCGGCGCCGCCGATCTGCTCGCTGCGGCTCCGGCCCGGCCCGCCCGCCGAAAGCCCCATCAGCATGGGAGACGAGGGGCCCGGGGGAACGCCATGCAGCCAAACCCGCCCCTTTGGAGAGATCGCACGGTGGCGGGCCACGAGCTCGCCGAGCGCTGGGCCGACATCAGGGGCCGGAACGACACCCTTCTGATCGGACTGCCCCGGGGCGGGGTGGCGGTGGGGGCGGCGATGGCGGATGTCCTGGCCTTGCCCCTGGCCACTTGGGCGGTGCGCAAGATCACAGATCCCAGCTGGCCGGAGGTGGCGATCGGAGCGGTGGCCCCCGGCGGCCTGGTGCTGTGGGGGCCACCAGAGCACCAGGCCCCCGGCCTCAGTCACCAGCAGCTCGCCCAGTTGGTGCGCCAGCAGCAGGCCGAACTCCTGCGCCGACAGAGCCGCTACGGCGACCCCGATCCCCGCAGCCTGGCCGGACTCCATCTGGTGGTGGTGGACGACGGCATCGCCACCGGCCTCACGGCCAGGGCCGCCCTGCTGTCACTGCGCCGATTGGGTCCCGCCTCCTTGGGCCTGGCGGTGCCGGTGGTCGATCGGAGGCTGGTGCCGGAACTCGAAGCGTTGGTGGAGCGGCTGGAGATTCTGGCGGTGGTGCCGGATCTGCAGGCGGTGGGGCCGTGGTACGAGCGCTTCGAGCAGCTGGATGACACCGCCGTGATCCAGCTGCTGGCCAGGGTCGGGCAGCTCACCGGAGCGGGCCGGATGGGAGGGGCTGAGTCTTAGGAGAGCGCTGAAACGGCCCGAGGCGCCCAGCCGGCCCATTTCCGCACAGCACTCCCTATTGCTGAGGTTCTGCACCTCGGCATCACGATTGACGATCGGTAAAACGATCGCATTTCTGCTGTTGAAAGCTTCTGCCCACTGAGGGGTGCAAGGACTCAGGGCTTGGCGGGCGCCATCAACGGTTCGCGATCCGCCGACCGAGAGCCCGAGGGCGAACTGGCCCCTGGCCCATCGAGCCGATCGGCGCCCACCACGCTGGCCCGACCGGTGGACTGCTCAAAGACACAGAGCTCAAGGCCCCGCTGGCCCTGCAGATGGGCCTGGCGGTAGCGCCCCTCCAACAGGAACACGCTCAGGGCTGGACCAGGCAGGTCCAACCGATCACCGCGTTCCACCGCCCCCACCAGGGTGGTGGCGGCCCTGCAGGCGGCGCGCACCCGGGCGTCGTAGGCAGCCCAGGCCGCCGGGCTCGAGGCCAGCGCCGGGGAACCCAGCAGGGGAACGGCCAACATCAGCACCATGGATGGCGCCACAAGGGCGGTGGCCGCCATCAGGCTGGAGGCTGCCGATCGGAGCGCCTGGGGAAGGCCACGGCTGGGGGCCACCAGGGAACACAACCCAAGCTGGCGGAGGGCGAAACGGAGGTCGGCAGGCATGGCGCCGATGGCATCACGCAGGTGAGGGAAGGCTAAGGGGCTCATCAGCAAGGTCTCCGGCTTCCCACTTCAGTGCCCAGAGACTCACCGGTGGAGGGATTCCACGGGTGCCCGGCCAGCCTTCAGCGCGGGAAAGACCAGGGGAAGCCCTCGACGCAGGTGCGAAGCCGAACAGCCCTTCTGGCCGGGCTGGCAAAGCAACCATCAGCGCAGGACCGGCAAGGCGGCACACAGCAATGGGCCTCAACGCAGTGCCAGAAGCACGGCCCCGACCCCCATCAGCGCCACGCCGATCCACTGGCGCGGATCGAGGCTCTCCCCCAGCAGGGTCACCCCCAGCACGGCCACCAGCACCACGCTGACCTTGTCGATCGGCGCCACCCGCGACACCGGACCGAGCTGCAGGGCCCGGAACCAGCAGAGCCAGGACACGCCAGTGGCCAGGCCGGAGAGCACCAGAAAGATCAGGCTGCGTCGCGGCAGATCAGGCCAGGGACGCAGATCCCCACCCACCAGCACCACGCCCGCCAGCAACACCAGCACCACCACGGTGCGCAGGAAGGTGGCCAGGTTGCTGCTGATCCCCTCCACCCCCAGCTTGGCCAGCAGGGAGGTGATGGCAGCGAACAGGGCCGAGAGGCCGGCCCAGAGCTGCCAGCTGCCCAGCAGGGCGGCACGTTCAAGCATGGGAGCCGGGGGCGGGGAATTCGATCCTCCCAGCCAATGGTTGCTAGCCGATCGACTCAGTCCACCCCACGGCCCAGCAGCAGGTCGCGGGCGATGTTCACCGCCTGCATGGTGTCGTGCCGGCCGCCTCGGTCGGGGTGGTGGTCGGCGGCGGCGAGTTTCCAGGCCCGGGTGACATCCGCCTCCCGCAGGCGTCCGGCCAGGGGCAGACCCAGGCGCTGACGGGCAATGATCGCTTCAAGATCGGGGGCCTTGCCGAGCGGCGAGCGATCGGCGGCACTGAGGCCGCTGCCCCGTTTGCGGCGCCCGTGGGATCCGCTGCCCTCCTGCGGCCCAAAGGCGCCGGGCTTGCGGCCCCGGGCGCCACGGCCCCCGGAAGCGGCCCGCCGGCTGGATCCACCCCCGAAGCCCCGGTCTGCGGTGGCGTTGCCCGTCGCGCTGGATTCATGCTCCGCGTCGGACGCATCAGAGGCCATGCGGCGCAGCACCAGGGCGGCGCTCGATCGGGTTGCGGCGGCCATCGGCGGGAGCGGGCAGTTACCTAGCCTCTCCCATCACCGGTGGCGGGAGGAGTGCACGGGAGCATCGCAGCGGTGTTGCGCGCGACACGGCTGCGCAACACCCGCCGGCCACCCGACTTGTTTCGCGGCAGCGGGCATGCGGGATTCCAGCAGCGGCCACCATCACAACCCTGGGCGTTTTCACGAGTCGGCTGGCGCATGCTCCCTCCGACGGCCGAGAGTGGGGCCATCCCCTGCCTGAAGGCCTTGAAGCTGCCGGGATCGTCCCCCCATCCGGGCATCGGAACCCAGCCTGTGCTGTTCCCTCACGCTGTCGAACCAAGAGCTGGCCGGCATCGCAGCCGCTGGAGCAGCCTGGGCCGAAGTCTGGCTCTGCTACTGGTGCTGCTGCTCAGCCTGGGCGCCCGCGCCCTCCCCGTCGCCGCGGCTCCCGGAGCCTCTGCCACCACGGCGCCAGCTGCGCTGCCGGCCGTGAGCGCGGATTTCGATGCGCGGGTGCTGGACGTGCTGAAGCGCCATCCCGAGGCGGTGATCGAGGCCCTGCAGACCCAGCTGCGCCGGCTGGAAGAGAAGAAGAAGCAGGCCCGCGAAGGGGCCCTCGCCGAGCTGCAACGCAACCCGGCCGCCGCGATCGGCAGCTCACCCACCCTGGGCCAGGGCAAGGTGCGGCTGATCGAGTTCTCCGATTTCCAGTGCCCCTACTGCGCCGGCGCCAGCAGCACCCTGCGGACGTTCCTGGCCAAAAACAGCAGCAAACTCAGCCTCACCTACAAGTTCTATCCGCTCGAGCGAATCCACCCCGAAGCGCTCCCCTCGGCCCGGGCCGCCTGGGCCGCCCAGCAGCAGGGCAAATTCTGGGAGTTCCACGATGCCCTCTTCGCCGCCCAGGAACGCCTGGGTGAGCCCCTCTATCTGGAGATCGCCCGCAACCAGGGCCTAGACCTGAAGCGCTTCAACAGCGACCGCCAAGGCCCCGCCAGCCTGGAGGCGATCAACCGCGACCAGGAGCTGGCCGATCGGCTCGGCCTGGAGGGCACCCCCTTCTTCGTGGTGAATGGCGAGGCTGTGTCCGGCGCGGTGGATGAGGCCTTTCTTCAGAAGCTGGTGGAGGGGCCGTGAAGGACGATCACCGAGACAAAGAAGGTATCGATCGAATCACACATTCGTTCGGCCTCAGTGATGGCCAGCGAGGCTATAGAAATAGACTGTTATTCGAAGCTATGATGATGGCGCCAGATCCGGTTCTCGTCGCAAGCAATCACGCTGATTTGCAGCATTTCAGCTGCTTTTTGCAGTACATCCCACTCACTGGACTGACAAATTTGTGAATGGCTAAAAACAATAAAAAGTGGAAAGAATTGGCCTACTGATGACGCCTCAGGAGGGTTCTGGCCATACCAGGAATCGCGCCAACTGGCAAGCTTTATAAGATCTTTAATCCAATCTGCAGGCTGTTCACCCCGATAATTCAATCGGCGCAGCTTGATCTCAATTTGAATGCTAGGCCCGTGAATTTGAAAGCCCTTGCTGGAAACGTTTCGGGAGGCAAGAAAATAGCAGCGGCGATCTAGAATACATAGATCGGGATATCGCTTTCCTGACCGATCATGCGATGAAGGGAAAAAGCGAGGCTGGCAGTGAAGCCCAATTTGATTGGAATCAGGCTCATCTCGCAGCGCCTCATGCAATGCCATGAAGAGATGAGACTGGAGATCGGCCTCAGTCAGCAATTGGATTGGACATCTGCTGAGCTCACTCAAAGCGTGATCGGCCTTATCGAAGACACGATTGAACAGATGAGAATTGATGACCATTGAAAGATGGCAGAGACTTTCTGAAAATCCTTAAGATAAAGGGCGATTGCGGATAAGCCAAGCGCGGAGCTCTGAAACAAGATGATTGAGCGCCGCGTCATTGCGACAAGCCTTGTTCATATCCATTACAGGAAGAAGGTCAAGGCAGATCGCCATGGGGTCAGTGAGCACAGGCACGCCAGCCTGCTCCAAGGCATCACTGAGCCATCGCTTGTAGACAAGACGGCCTGATCGTGAGGGCGGCTGTGGAACAGGAGTGCTGAACAATGATTGAAATGCCTCTGGATCAGCCGTGCACCAAACTTCGACATGGGGATCAGGGCAGGCAATCAGCACACTGGGATAGAGCGATGCATCAACAGCATCAAGAATCTGCCTCAGCATGGGCCGCCATCCGGTGCTGTTGGCGTCGATCATCACCAACAAGGCATCGCCACGGAGTTGATGGCCCACGCGAACCGCTCGCTGCCAGGCTTTTAGGGAAGCGATAGCACGCCCATGGCCGCCGCGGGCGGAATGAAGACGCAACTCAGGGGTGGAGAGTGCGACGGAGCTGGCAAGGACTTTGATCAGATTTCGCAGGAAGGTTTCATGGCCACTGTCTTCACAAAAGACATCGATGACCAGGCGATCAGCCATCCAACCAACCTCCGATCGTCATGGCCTGAAGGACCCGGGCATCATCGCTGGTGGACAAACCCTCCGTGATGTCGTTGTCATCCAAGAGGGGTCCAAGCGAATCGAAGGGTTGATAGGTGGATCCGGCTGCGGTTGTTGCACAACGAATCAGGCGAACATTTTTGGCCTCGAGTTCACCATCGCGAATCATGCGCACCATCTCCACCACCACTTGGGGCGAATGGGTGGTGACAATCACCTGCTGGCTGCGGGAGGCACGCGCCAGAAGCCGGGTGACCACCTCGATGCGGCGAGGGTGAACGCCATTTTCCGGCTCTTCAAAGGCCACGAGACCCTTCTGAAAGGGATTGGCAGCCATGGCACAAAGAGCCAGCAGACGCAGAGTGCCTTCCGACACGACACGGGAAGGAAGCCAGAGGCCATCCATCTGAATGCTCAGCTCCAGTTCACCGCGCTTCTCATTGAGGTCGGTTCGCAGCGCCGTGATGGTGGGAATTGCCATCGCGATCACACGCTTCACCGCATCAAAGGCCTGAGGCTGCTGATACTTGAGGCGGTGCAGATAGGGAACGAGCCATTCGCCACGGCTACCGATGTCATTCACATCGCGCGGGGGTTGGGGGTCCCGCATGGACTTGATCGGATCAAGGTAGAGGATGCGCCACGTGCCGATTTCCTGGTGCAGCTGATCGAACAGTGGGTAGCGCTCAGCCCCGGTGAACTGACGATTGGAAACAATGGTATGGGGAAGGCCAACACTTTCCTC
This sequence comes from Cyanobium sp., assembly GCA_040399305.1. Lineage (GTDB taxonomy): Bacteria > Cyanobacteriota > Cyanobacteriia > PCC-6307 > Cyanobiaceae > Cyanobium. The sequence continues at coordinate 28,181 of JBBASH010000008.1, read as the reverse complement.
ATAGGGATGGCTAGGAGAACCTTGGCGTCTGATGGCTAGGACATCGGTGGTGATTCCATCCCGCTCACGTGCCATTTTTTCCAGGCAGGGATTGCGATGGCGTGGCTTGTGGTTTGCCGTTAAATCCTCCAGCCTTTCATCCTGAACAGAGAGCCTGCCGGAATGGGGATCAATCGCCACCTCCACCTGATAGGAGAGAATGTCAAGCCGCCTGCGGCTTGCCGCTGGCAACGGCGTGCTCATTTCTACTTCCAGCCGCAAGTGAGGCAAGGGGCCATGGAGGAGTTGCTCCAGTCCCCCATCCGCCAGCGTGAATGCTTCCAGGGGATAGCCACGAATCCCTTCGGCAAAGGCTTCGCTGAGGGTGCGCTCTCCCACCAAACGTGAGAGCAGCAAGAGCGCTTCGAGGAGATTGCTCTTGCCAGCCGCATTGGGGCCGAACAGCACCACCAGAGGCGCGAGCTCCACGGTGGCATCGCGAAGCGATTTGAATCCCCGAACGTGGATGCGATTGAGCATGATCAGACTCTCGACTCTGAGCCTAGTGCCGGCTTAGAAGACTGCAACGCCTCCGCCAACACCGCCTCCAGCAACCGCCTGCGCTGCTGATCGGCCTGGCTGAGCTGCTGCTCCAGCTGGTCGCAGAGGGCCATGAGTTCGTCCACCTTGGCGACGATGCGGTGTTGTTCGGCGAGGGGTGGGAGGGGAATGGGAGCATTCAACAAGACCTCCTGATTAATCTTTGGCATTGTCTCAGATGAGCCAGTGGCATTGCTGGTGAGATAGGCACGTAGATCCGGAGAAACCAAAACCATGTGCACATATCTCAGGCTGACCTGCTTTGATATGCGAACCCTAATCATCAAGTCTGGATAAACGAAAGACTGGCCTGGGCCGTCATAGACTGCAGCCATGCCAACGTATTCGCGGGTATTCCCCCGCTGGAAGAGCAAATCACCCGACGAGAGCCAATAGGGCTCGCAGGCTTCGGCCCCAAGGCTTATGTGCTTAAAGCACTTGGGATTGAAAACCCCTGAAGTTGTTGCCGACAACGTCAGTGCTTTCGGAGCGCTCGTGTCACTGACTTCAGGCGGGGAGATTCCGTTTTGCGGGCCAAAAACAATGACGCTCGCCAGACTGACATTCTCAATGCGAGATGAATTTTCGATTAGCATCTCATCTGACAATGACGACAATGCTGCGACCTTTGGCTTGATTCTTTTTACTCTTAACGCTTTCAGCTGATCCGCCTTGATTGCCTCAAGGAACTGACACCACTCGTCGGCACTCCTCTCCTGCTCCACCAGCTTCCCCCGCACCGCCAAGTTCAGGATCGTCTGGCGCAGCTGCTTGATCTGGGCCGGGGTGGTGGTGAGGGAGGGCAGCACCTGCAGGGCAAAGCTGGCGTCTTGGCGGAAGCTGGCGTGGTTTGCGGCGGGTTGGTTGAGGCGCTGGAGGGTGGCGGCCATCAGGCGCTCGCGGCCCTGCTCGCGCTCTTGCCGGGCGGCCTCCAGCTGGTCGCAGAGGGCCATCAGTTCGTCCACCTTGGCGACGATGCGGTGCTGTTCGGCGAGGGGTGGGAGGGGAACAGGGAGGCCAGATAGTTGTTCACGGCTGATGCTGGGGAACGCAATGCCCCTCCCCATTTGGAGAATTGCTTCTTGGCGTACTCGAATGGCAAGCCGTATAAACTTGTCTTCAAACATTGGCTGGATTGCTGCTACTCCTCGCCCAATGCATGCCCTAAATGCAGCGATATTCGTACGACCAGTGGTGGATCCACGTACACAGACTAGAAAGTCGCCCTCTTCACAAAAGGCTGAAGGATCAGTTGTATATTGATTAATTGTCGTCCGGCCGAAAGGGCCTGGGGTAAATTCGACTGGACCGTTAATAAGAGGAACTCCATCTCCAGTTTTGTTGTATGTAGATCCCGGAGGGCTTGAACCCATGATGACAGTGCAGACTTTATCGAGACGAACGAAGTTCCAACTGGCAGGGATGGAACACCAACCCTCAACTCGTTCATCAGGCGTACTCCTTGCCCTTGCCGATCTACGACTGGTCTTCTCGACTGCAATCCGCTGAAGCAGATCCTCAACCGGCTCATCCTCCGGATCCTGCTCCACCAGCTTCCCGCGCACCGCCAGATCCAGAATGAACCGCCGCATCCGCGCAATCGCGTCCGGCGCCTCGCTAATTCGCTCGAAATGGGCCAGCAAACGCTCGGCATTCATCGCAACAGCGCCTCCGCCAGGATCACCTTGAGCTGGTCGCGCAGCTCGGCGGCTTTCTGCTCCGCCGCCTGCAGGCTGGCCAGCAGCTCCTCGGGATCGCCATGGTCTTCGGCCACGGTGTGGGGGTTCTTGAGGTCGAGGTTGTAGCTGCGTTCCTTGATCTGATCGATCGGCACGCGCCAGGCCTGCTCGGCTTCGGCGCGGCCCTCGCGGCTGGGGCCGCCCCACCAGGCCACACAGTCGGCAAAATGCTCTTGTTTGATCGGGCGGGTCATCGAGTAGGCCTTCTGGCCCTCGGGCACGCGGTGCTCGTAGTACCAGATCTCCTGGGTGGGGGATCCCTTTTCAAAAAACAGCAAATTGGTGCCGATGCTGGCGTAGGGGCGGAACACTGAATTGGGCAGCCGCACGATCGTGTGCAGGTTGCATTCGGCCAGCAGGCGCTCCTTCAGCCTGGTTTTCACGCCCTCGCCAAATAGGGTGCCATCCGGCAACACAATCGCGGCCCGGCCGCCGGGCTTCAGCAAGCGCATGAACAACGCCAGGAACAGATCGGCGGTTTCGCGGGTGCGGAACTGGGCCGGAAAGTTATCCTGAATGCCGTCTTCCTCCTGGCCGCCGAAGGGTGGATTGGTGACGATCACGTTCACCTGATCGGCCGGCCCATAATCGCGATAGGGCCTGGCCAAGGTATTGTCACGCCGCACGAAGCTGGGATCTTCGATGCCATGCAGCAGCATGTTGGTGATGCACAGCATGTAGGGAATGGGCTTCTTCTCGATAAGCCGCAGGGAGGCCTGCATCGCCTGCTCATCGGCAAGCGTCTTCACATAACGCTCGCGCATGTGGCGAATCGAGCAGGTGACGAAGCCGCCGGTTCCCCCCGAGGTGTCCAGCAGCAACTCGCCGGGTCTGGGATCGATGCGATCGACCATAAAGCTGGTCACGCCTCTCGGCGTGTAGTACTCGCCGGCATTGCCGGCACTCTGCAAATCGTTGAGCAGCTGCTCGTACACATCGCCAAAATGCTTACGGTCAGCGAGGTTATTGAAATCAATACCATTCACCTTGTTGATCACCTGCCGCAGCAGCTGACCCGATTTCATGTAGTTGTAGGCATCGGCAAACACCTCTCGAACCATCTGGGCCCGGTTGGGGTGTGAGCCCTTGAGCGGCATCTCCTTGAGATAAGGAAAAAGCTCCTGGTTGATGAACTCCAGCAGGCCATCCCCCGTGATGCCCTCTTCATCGGCGGCCCAGCTGCGCCATTGCAGGTGCTCCAGAATCGGAGAGCGGTAGTTGTCTTCGGTGATCTCCAGGGCCTGGTCCTGGTCGTCGATGATCTTGAGGAAAAACAGCCAGCACAACTGCGAGAGGCGCTGGGCATCGCCATCGACGCCCACGTCCTTGCGCATGATGTCCTGGATCGCCTTCACCGCAGTCCGGGCCGACATCTCAGGCGGCCTCCGCGTAGAGGGCGCTCTGGAGATCGTGCACCGCCTGCTCGAAATCGGCCTTTTTGCCGCCGAAGTGGCGCACGAGCTCGATCTGGGTGCCCATGGCGCTGAACGGCGGAATCTGAAGGATCTTCACATCCGCCAGGTCGTCGATCGTGCCTTCGTGCTGGTATTTCTCCAGCAACGCCTCCAGCACCGCCCGCGCCTGGGGCCCATAGCGACTGAACCCATCCTGTTTCTGCACCCGCGCCGCCCGCTCGCGGCGGGTTAGCGGCGGCTGGTCGTAGGCGATGTGGCAGATCAGATCGAAGGGATCGAGCTCCAGGCCCAGCTCCTCCTGCAGCGGCTCCAGCAGCAAGCCCTCCTCGGCCAGCTCCTGGATGATCGTGGCCTTGCGCTCCTCCCCCCGCCAGCGGCGCAGGAAGGCATCGAGGCTGGCGTACTGCTCACGCACGGTGCGGCGGCTGTAATCGCGCAGAGATTCGGTGACCAGCTTGCCGTTTTCATCGAGGTATTCGATCCGCTCGGTGAGCACCCGCACCGGCTTGCCCTTGATGTAGTACTTCTGGCGGCGTTCACCCGGTGGCACGGGGGCCAAAGGATCTGGAAACTCCGCATCCTCGCCGTCGCCCAGAAGCGGCGTTTCGCCCTCGCCGTCCTCTTCGGCTTCCGGCCAGAGTTCATCGTCTTCCAGCCGGGGGGGATCCGCGTCCTCCGGCGGCAGCGGATCATCGCCCTCGCCTGGCTCGTAGATCTGTACCGGCTCGCCATCGAAATCGGGATCGGCGAAGTGGTTGCTGGCTTTGCGGAAATCCACCAGGGTGAAGTAAAACTTCTGACTGTCGGCATGGACACGGGTACCCCGCCCGACGATCTGCTTGAACTCGGTCATCGAGCCCACTTCGCGATCAAGCACGATCAGCCGGCAGGTTTGGGCATCCACGCCGGTGGACAGCAACCGGGAGGTGGTGACCAGCACCGGATAGGGATTCATCGGATCGATGAAGTCATCGAGGGCCTTCATGCCCTCCTCATCGTTGCCGGTGATGCGCATCACATAGCGGCCGTTGGCCGCCACCAGATCCTGGTTTTCATTGATCAGCGCCTGGCGCATCATCAGGGCGTGCTCGGTGTCCACACAGAACACGATCGTTTTCTGCATGCGATCACCGCTGGCCTTGAGGTAATCGCTGATCCATTTTGCCACCCGCAGGGTGCGCTCATCGATCACCAGGTTGCGATCGAAATCCTTCTGGTTGTAGAGGCGATCCTCGATCTCAATGCCGCGATCATCCACCTCCCCAGGCTTCGGGCGATAGCCTTCCACATCCAGATCGAGATGCACGCGGATCACCTTGTAGGGTGCCAGGAAGCCATCGCGGATGCCCTGCTTGAGCGAATAGGTATAGAGCGGTTCACCGAAATACTCAATGTTGGATACATACTTGGTTTCCTTTGGCGTGGCCGTCAGGCCGATCTGGGTAGCGGCGTTGAAATAGGTGAGGATCTCGCGCCAAGCTGAATCCTCCGCCGCGCTGCCACGGTGGCATTCATCCACCACGATCAGATCAAAGAAGCCAGGCGAAAACTCCTTGTAGAGCTTCTGGCGCTCCTCCGGCCCAGTGAGCGCTTGGTAGAGCCCCAGATAGACCTCATAGGAGGTATCGATGCGGCGCTGCTTGTTCAACGCCAACGCAATTGTTTCCAGCGTGCCATCGGCCCGCTCGATCGTTTTGGCGGCCGTGCTCAGCTTTGCCATCGCCGGCCCGAATGGCCGGAAGTCGTTCACCATCGTCTGGTTCACCAGCACGTTGCGATCAGCGAGAAACAGGATGCGTTTCTTTTGCCCCGCCTTCCACAGCCTCCAGATGATCTGAAAGGCGGTGAAGGTTTTGCCCGTGCCGGTGGCCATCACCAGCAAAATTCTCTGTTGCCCCTTGGTGATTGCCTCCACCGTGGACTGGATGGCATTGATCTGGTAGTAGCGGGGGTCTTTTCTGGTGCCGCCGTCGTAATAGGGCTGCAGCACCACCTTCTCCTGCTCAGTCGTGAAGCCCTTCCACAGGCTGTAACGGCGCCAGAGCCCCTCGGGACTGGGGAACGCCTCCAGGGCCAGGGTGGTTTCGCGCTGTTCGCTCTGGCCGGTGCGGTCGTGAAAAACAAAGCCATCGCCGTTGGAGGCGAACACGAATGGCGTGTTCAGGGCCTCGGCATAGGCCAGGGCCTGCTGCAGGCCATCGCCGATCGCATGGCTGTTGTCTTTCGCCTCGATCACCGCCAGCGGCACGCCCTCGTACACCAGCAGGTAGTCGGCCCGCTTGCGCCGGCCCCGGCTCACCAGCCGCCCGCGCACAATGATCCGGCCATCGGTGAACGAATACTCCCGCCGCATCCGCTCCAGCAGCCAGCCCGCCTTCTGCAACGCCGGCGTGATGAAGCGATCGCAGATCTCGGTTTCGCTGAGGTTGCGCTTGTTCATCCCGGGACAGAGGCGCTCCACAAGGGAAGGGGCAACCAACGCTTCGCCGCTCCAGAGTGGGGTGCGCCGTCGGGTACGGAGTGAGGGTCGGCTGCTGTCATTAGCTCTGATTCTGCGGCGGATTGCCTACCACCGCCAACGATGCAGTTTCTGCATGATTGGCCTGGCAGCGACCAGCCCCCTCACACCCGCAGTGCAAACCCCTCCCGCCAGTGGAAATCGGCCTGCTCGCCGGGATGGGCCAGGGCCCAATAAAGAATCTCCCCATCCCGCAGCTCCACCACGGCGGTCACCGCCAGCTCTAGGGGCCGGCCCGCCAGCGGCAGGGCGCCGAGATCCAGCGACACCATCAGATCAAGGCCGCCCCCTGCGCGCTCCACCACGAAGGGGAGCGCGTTGATGGCCGATTCGGGAGCGAGGCCCTGGCGGTAGCCACTCAGCCGAAAAAGGTTCCAGTCACCGTTGGGCGCCAGATTTCCCTCCCAATAGGGCTCAGCGCCGGGTTCGGCCAGGAAGAACTCGAAACAGGTGCTGGTCCAGAGGTCGTAACAACGGCGCGGCGCGGCGATGGCCGAGGGCACCAGCACCAGACCCTCCGGGTCCTCCAGCCGGTACCGAAGGCTGAGGCGATCGCCATCGCGGTGCACGCTGCCGGCCAGAGCGAGCGAAGCGGGCGACGGCGCGAAGGAGCGCAGGGCGAAGGGGTGCTGCACGGGCTGGCGCGCTTGGGGGCTGGAGGGGGAACCGGAATCCATCAAAGCCGCTCCACCAGCGCCTCGATCGCCGCCCGCTGCCGCTCCACACTGGCGGCCAGGCGGAACTGCACCAGGGCGCGGTCCAGGTTGTGGCCGGGGCGCTCGGTGTGGAAGTACACGTCACCGGCCAGGTGGTCGGTGAGGAAGCGCAGGCCCAGCTCGAAGGGCAGCAAGGCGATGGCATCCGGGATGGCCTCAAGGTCGGCGGGCGTGAGGAAACCGCGGGCCACCCCGAGATAGCCCTGCAGCACGGCCTCGGCCAGGTCGAGGTCGAAGCGCACGGCGTCGAGGTCGGTGGTTTCCTCGCCGGCGGGATTGCAGGCCGAACGCAGACAGTCGCCGATGTCGTAGTGCACCAGGCCGGGCTTCACGGTGTCGAGGTCGATCAGGGCCACCGCCTGACCGCTGCGCTCACAGAGCAGCAGGTTGTTGATCTTGGGATCGCCGTGGATCGGCCGCAGCTGCAGCTTTCCGGCCGCCCGGGCCTCCTCCAGCACGCCGGCGCGGTGTTCCCGCTCGGCCACGAAGGCGATCGCCTCGCTGCAGCGCTCGCAAGGCTCCACCCTGCTTTCGGCCAACACCCGTTGGTACTGCGCCAGGTAGGCGGGGGTGATGTGGAACCCCTCCAGGGTGTCGGCCAGCTGCTCGGCGGGCAGGTCGTGGATCAGGGCATGGAAGAGGCCCAGGCCGGCACCGATCTCGCGGGCCTGCTCAGGCCCCTCGATCGACTCCACGCTGCGGGTGGCCTCCAGGAAGCTGATCATGCGCCAAAACTGGCCATCGCGCTCCAGCCAGGGTTCGTCGCTGCCCCGCCGGCGCAGCACCGCAGGCATCCGCCAGGCACGACCAGCGGGGTCGGGATTGCCCTCGGCCAGGCGACGCTCCACGTGGGCGGCCACCGCCTCGATGTTGGCCATCACCAAGCGTGGTTGGCGGAACACGGCCGTGTTGAGGCGCTGCAGCACGATGCCGACCTGCTCCCCCCCCACCAGGTACACGCGGTAGGTGGCGTTCACATTGCCGTTGCCGAGGGGCTCGATCCGCACCACCGCCGCCGGTAGATCGAAGGCTTCGGCCACCGCCTTGAGGGCGGCGAGCTCGTCTGGCGGGATGGGAGCGCTGGCCATGCCCTGCTTCAACACCGGCGCATCCTGCCAGGGATAGCCCGGCTCAGCGCCGGCCCAGGATCCCCCCCATCAGCCCCCGGGCGATGCTCCGCCCCGTGCGACCGCCAAACAGGTTGCCGGCTTCCCCGGCCAACGACAGCAGCAGCCGCTCCTTCTCGCGGGCGGCAGTGGCGGCGGCCCTAGCGGTGTCGCGTTCCTGGGCGCGCTGCTCGGCCCGCTCCAGGCGCTGCTGCTCGGTGGCTTCCTGCTTCGCCAGGGCTTCGGCCTGCTTGGCCGCCTCGGCCTCGCGCTTGGCGGTTTCGGCGGCGGCGGCGGCCTCAGTGGCCCGCTGAAGAAGCAATTCATAGGCCGATTCCCGGTCCTGGGCTTCGCGGTAGTGGTCGTGCAGCGGCGAGGCCAGCCGCAGCCGGCTGCGCTCCTCGGCCGGTATTGGTCCCACCAGGCTCTCGGGGGGCACCACCAAGGCCCGCTCCACCGGCGTGGGGGCGCCCTTCTCGTCCAAAAACGACACCAGGGCCTCGCCCACCGCCAGTTCGCCGATCGCCGCCTCCACATCGAGGGGCGGGTTGGGGCGGAAGGTGGTGGCGGCCGCCTTCACGGCCTTCTGCTCCTGGGGGGTGAAGGCCCGCAGGGCGTGCTGCACGCGGTTGCTCAGTTGGCCCAGCACCTTTGGGGGCAAATCCAGCGGGTTCTGGGTACAGAAGTAGAGGCCTACGCCTTTGGAGCGGATCAACCGCACCACCTGCTCCACCTTTTCCAGCAACACCTGTGGGGCGCCATCAAAGAGCAGGTGGGCTTCATCAAAGATCACCAGCAGCTTTGGCTTCTCCGCATCGCCCACCTCGGGCAGCTGCTCATAGAGCTGGGAGAGCAGCCAGAGCATCACCGTTGCGTAGAGCTTGGGGGAGAGCACCAGCTGGTCGGCGGCCAGGATGTTCACAACTCCCTGGCCGTCGCCATCGGTCTGGAGCAGGTCCAACACGTTGAGCGAGGGCTCGCCGAAGAAGCGATCGGCCCCCTGCTGCTCCAGGGCCAGCAGCGCCCGCTGGATCGCCCCGACGCTGGCAGCCGAGATGTTGCCGTAGGTGGTCTGGTAGGTGCGAGCGTTCTGGCCGAGGTGGCGCAGCAGTTCCTGCAGGTCCTTGAGATCGAGCAGCAGCAGGCCCTGGTCGTCGGCGAGACGGAAGGCGATCGTGAGCACCCCGGCCTGGGTGTCGTTGAGGTTGAGCAGGCGGGCCAGCAGGATCGGCCCCAACTCGGAGATGGTGGCCCGCAATGGATGGCCCTGCTCGCCCAGCACATCCCAGAACTCCACCGGACAGGCGGCGAAGGCGGCCGGCTCCAACCCCAGCTGTTCGCGCCGCTGGCTGAACACCGCCTTCTCCTGGCCTGCGGCGGCCAGGCCGGAGAGGTCGCCCTTCACGTCGGCCAGCAAAGTGGGTACGCCGATCCGGCTGAATTGCTCGACGATCCGCTGCAGCGTCACCGTCTTGCCGGTGCCGGTGGCGCCGGCGATGAGGCCGTGGCGGTTGGCGAGGGCAGGCAGCAACACCCCGTCCACCAACCCCGGGGTGTCGCCGGCGGGGACCGGCCGAGCGATCAACAGGGGCTCGAGGGCCATCGCGGCAGCAGGTTGTTTGGCCGGAGTGTAGGGGTGGTGATCGGCTTGTTCAAAGGATCGGATGAATCAGAATGCGCAGCTTCGACTTCAATTTTGCTACTTGCTGGTGTGGTCATCCAATCTGGGTTGTGTATCGTGCCAAACAGGTGATTATCGGACCCGCAAACCACGCCTATGGTTTGGCGGCCTTTGTTGAGGGACACTGCACTGCACTGCAATGGTTTTGCGGGTACCCAGCCCGATGCCGCAGGGTGGTTCAAGGAAAAGGGGGACATTCTGGGCGTGGTTCTCGGAACCGCCCAATAAAGAGTTCGACAGAGCTGAGGGAATTGCCGACGGCAGGATGAGTGGCTACAATGTTATCACGCATGCTTGAGGGCACGATGGTTCGGGCGAAACTTGTCAAAATCGGGAACTCGCGCGGCATCCGGATCGGCAAGCCATTGCTTGAGGTTGCGGGGCTTGCTGATGATGTTGAAATCGAGGCAGCTCCTGGGGTACTGACTATCCGACCCTCGACACATCCAAGAGCCGGCTGGGCAGAAGCGGCTGCAGCATCCGACCCAGATGGTCTTCTCGATAAAATGACTGGCACTCGCTTTGACGACGAAGAGTGGTCATGGTGACAGATGAAGCCGTCTCGCGGGGTGATATCTATCTTGTTTCCCTTAATCCCACGCGTGGATCAGAGATTAGGAAAACGAGGCCATGCGTTGTCGTTTCACCGGATGAGTTGAATGCCCATCTCCGCACTTTTATCGTCGCGCCGCTCACAACAGGTGGTCATCCATACCCTTTTCGCGTACGCTGCCACTTTGAAGATAAAAATGGGCACGTGGTTGTTGATCAGCTCAGGGTCGTCGATAGAGATCGGTTGATTAAGTGCTTGGGTGTTTTGGCTGATGACACGCTGCTGGAAGTGCTCAGTGTTTTGCAGGCTATGTTCGCTGTGTAGCGGCCTGGCTAACAACCAGATGCAGAAGACGGGGGCTGAGGCTGAGTTCTATGCTGAGATCTACGCCCGCTTCTGATCTGTAGCGTTGGGCTCTTGCTCAAAGCACTATAATTTACAAACACCACCAAGCTACTCCCTATGTGTCCCGGACTACTTGCCCGCCGCTGATCTCGGCGATGGAGACCGGCCTATGCCTCTGGATGGTCGAGGGCGGCCTGTGGGTGCTGCACCTTCACATCCAGCGATCGGCAAGGAGTTCAGCATCAGGAGACGTGTGGAGTCACGAGCCAAGTCTGGCCGGCTGAGGACTCTCATTCACTCTGGACCGGTTTCCGGGGTCAACGTCACCGGCGTCACCGGCCGGCACACGTTCATGAACGCCTGGGCAACGCCCTTGCCGTCGCGCGCGATCAGCAACGGCAAACCATGCGTCATCGCCATGTTCGGCTGGGCAACAGGGCAGACGGAGCGATCACCACCGGCAGACGTTTGAAAACCGTCCTCAAGTCGGCCGCGAAATGATCGGGGGAGGTGTAAACAATGGACGGATTATCGCGCATTGTGCCGCTGGCCGGCTTACGAGCAGCCGCTGCCAACTTCCACTGGCCGGGCGTGGGGCGACAAGGCGTGAGGTTATACTACTCAATTCAGATTCCCATCCAACTGCTTGCCCGTCAATTCGGCGATCTGCTCACATGCGCTGACCAATAGACCGGCCGGTTGGCGGCATGCGTGTTGAAGCCGTGAATGCGCAGTGTCCAGGTGCCTGGCGTGATCGGCCCGCTTATCTGCACGCGTTCGAAAATGCTGTTCACCATCAGGCTGGATGCTCGGGTGGCCCCCGATGGGTCAATCAGGCGGATGTCGATGTCGCTATGCTCCTCAAAAATGCCCAGAAAGCCTCCGAGCCCTTCTGGCCACCACAAGGCGGCATCGAACAACACATGACCGGCGCCGACATTCAACGGAATGTCGATGGTTTCCCGGTTGGACACGCTGGTTTTGCCCCACCAGGCCCAGCCGTTTATCGGCAAGCTCAGCAGGCCGGCGCCATTGGTGTTGTTCACCGCGCCGCTGCGCCGGCCGGAGATGATCATCTGGGCATAGACCTGCCCCTGATCGATCGCACCGAACTGCCGCAACCAGTTGCGCAGCAGCGCAGCCGCGCCAGCGGCATAGGGGGTTGCGCCCGATGTGCCGTTGAAGCGCGCAAAGCTGTTGTCGGCATTGCCGCGCGCGGTTTCGGTATTGCTGGGCGCGTGGATATCGGGCTTGATGCGATTGTCGGGCGCAGGCCCGCGCAGGGAGCCCGGATGCGGCCCGGCATCTCCCAGATCGGTGCGGCCTACCCCCAGCGCTTTGTGCGCGATCGCTGGCGACGAAACGCTGGTGCCGCCATCGGGATCATTGCCATTGGCCGATACCACCACGGCACCGGAATCGAACGCCGCATCGGCCGCCACCCCCAGCGCATCGAAGGCATTGGTGCTGGGCAGCTGGATTTCGGCGACGATCACCCGATCGCCCACCGCCACCGCACGCTGGAACCCTCGAACCGCCGCCGACACGTTCAGCCCGCCGCGCGTGCCATCAGCTGCACCATAGATACGGAACGAATCCAGCGTGATATCAGTCACACCGCGAAACGCCGCGCCGCCGCCGCTGCCGGCCGAAATGATCGCCGCCGAAGCCGTGCCGTGCGGCCAAGGATCGGTGGTGGTGATGGCCCCTGTGTTGCAATCAGCCCCGCCGCCCACGCAATCGCGCAGAAAATCTAGATTGTCAGGCGATGCGAACACGGCATGCGTATCGCGAACCCCGGTATCGAGCAGCCCGATGAAACCCGTATTTAGCCCGGTGTTGAAATAGAAATCAGATCGGATGAGTGCACGGCCATCGTCCACATCGTCGGTGGTGTTGGCGTTCTGCGGCGGCGGAATATCGGTGGCTGTGGGATCGACCGACAGCACGCGCCGTTCCTGCACCAGCTTGGCAATCGCACTGGCCGGGATCTGCACAGTGTAGGCGTTGATCAGCCAGAAACGCTCGACGATCTCCGCGCCGCTTTTGCGCAGCACCAGTTGCGGCTCCCGATCCTCGGCGCGCCGCGCTTCAATTGCCTTGATGATCTCCGCACGCCGGGCGCCATATTTGCGATCTTCGCCGCGGCCGCCGCGTTCACCGGTGGCAGGCTCTGGAAAGCGCGGAATGCCCACCGGATCGCTGAACACCACAATCACTTCGATGAGGGCATCCGGATTGCCGGCAATCGCCTTGCGCACCAGCGGATTGATCTTTGCCTGAGGAATGGCAGGGCGAGGCGGCACATTGTCTAGCTGGGAAATCGGCTTTTTCAATGTCACACTGGCCCGGCGCGCGGTCGCAGGCTCTTTGACCACCCTGAACGATACAGGCTTAAACTCTCGTATTTCTACGCCATAGATGACGCGATCAGGGTCTGCCCGTTCGCTGCCGTCAAGCGCGGACTGTCGTTGGATTACGCTGCGCAAGCTGCGTTCCACCAGCTCTGGTGTGGGCTGCAATGGCCGCGGCACCGGCTGGGCCGTCGCCGTACCCACCAGCAGCCCGGCAAACAATAGGCTGGATACTTGAAGCACTGATCTCCTCATTGTCAGCTCCTAGCTTATTCACCTCCTAATTAACCCAAATCCAGAACTTATCCCTTGTAAGTTAACATTTCTTTAAGCTTTCACAGGTCGGGACGGCACGTGATGAACACCGACCCTGTTGAACGCTTGACGACGTCCTGATGCCTGTTTGCATCTCAGGCAGCTGCAGTCGATGAAGACCACCTTCGAACAAGTCCCTCGAGTGGACAGGCCACTTTTAGATTTCTGCTTCGCCACCCCAAGCTCCCTGCATGCCACTCAGGGGCAGCGTTAGTTTGACGTTCCGGAGGTCTTGATGCCGTCCCCCGTGGTGGCCTCCCTAGGTTTCTGGTTCAATGTTCGGAGGAGGTGTGTCATGTCAGTCCTCATTGGCGAGAAGCTTGAAGAGATCGCCGCAGCTTGCCAGCGATATGGGATTGAGAGGCTGTTTGTCTTTGGTTCAGCTTTGAGAGACGACTTTAAGCCTGGGGAAAGCGACATCGATCTTCTTGTTGAGTTTGGCCCATTGGAGATTACAAAGCGCTTCCACGTCTTTCTTGACGCTTGCGAGGCCTTTAGAAACATCCTTGAAGCCGACGTTGATTTAGTGATGCAGGGAGCTGTGAAAAACAAAGTAATTGCCAACGAGATCAATCGAACAAAGAAGTTGGTCTATGGCGCGTGACCCATCTGCCTACTTGCAGGATATCCTTGAAGCATGCACTGCAATTGAAGAGGTGATGAGCGGCGTCTCGTTAAAAGAATACCGAATCAAACGTGCCGTGAGATCTGCTGACGCCAACTAACCATGCCATTCACTGATAGCGAGCGTTAACCCCGCCCAAGCTGGTCAGCTCTCCGCTGTGGGGGCGGCCAAACCGCAGGAGGGGCAGTAGGGAAAAAAGCTCAGATGGTGGTGGTTGCAGCGGGGGCAGTCGCGGTGTATCTGCAGGCCGCAGTGCATGCAGAAGTTGGGCAGCTGGCCGTCACTGCGGCTCAGGGAGCGTTCACAGCTGGGGCACTGGCTGCGGCCCAGCGTCTGCAGCGCCGTCTCGTAGCGGATCTGGCTTTGGCGCTCCTGCTGGGGGGCAGCCTGCTCCGCCTGCTTGCGCAACAGGTAGGCGTTCAGCCAGCGGATCAGGGCCCGGCCGCCGAGGAAAGTGAGCAGAGCCCCCACGCCGTAGCGGATGTAGGCCCCGAAGCTGGGCAGGTAGGGCACCAGCTCGAAGAAGAAGGCGAACAGGCCGAACAGCAGGAAGCCCCAGACGAAGGGCCACTGGTCGGTGCCGCGGAAGCGGCGGAACTGCCAAATCGCCAAGGCCAGCAGGGGTCCCACGAACAGCAGCCGAACCACAAAGGCCCGCACTTCAGCCCCCTGGCGAGCCTTCTCCCAGCGGGCCTGGGCCTCGGACTGGAGCTGGCGCACCTGGCTCTGGGGACCGCGGATCCGGCTCTGCAGGTCGCCGAGCTGCTGTTCCAGCCCCTGTCGTTCACGACTGAGCCGCCGTTGCTGGTCCAGCTGAGTGTCGAGTTGGCGCACCCGGGCGATCACCTCCGGGTTCTGGCCCGACTGCTCGGTGGCGGAGCGGGCAGAGCGCCAGTTGTCGAAACTCGCCTTATCGGTGTCGTAAGCCTCCCGCGCCTCCACCTCCTTTTGCCTGACCCCCTCGAGGCGGCTCTTGAGATCATCCCGCGCCTGGGTGAGAGGTTTCAGTTCGGACTCCAGCGGCTCCAGCCGGGCTCGATCGAGGAACTGCTCCTGCTGCGGTGCCTTGGCGAGCAGGGGGAGGTCGGCGATCAGGCTGGAGCCCACCTGGATCAGGAAGTAGGCGAAGAGCAGGGCAATCAGCCACTGACCCATGCGGATCAGCCGCTCAGGGCCGCGGGAGGGGCTCAGCATGGGGGCCGCAGGGAGCAACGCGCATCCCCCGCATCCTGCATGAGGTGATCACCGCTGTCAGGGAGTCGGGAGCGAGCCGACCGATCCAGCGATCACAGTCCGGGCGGTGGCGGTGGATCGGCTTCGGCCCGAGAGGAGCGATAGGGTCGCGCCAACCATCCGGCCCCAGGCGGCCCTCCCAATCTCGTGATCCCCACGACGTCGACCCAGCAAGAGCACCCAGCCCAACCATCAGAGAAGCCGGAAGGGACCCATCAGGCACCGCCACGGAATAACGCAAAGCGACCTTGGCCATTCAGGGGGCACCTGTTCAAGGGGCATGTGGCCTTGATCGATGCCCGCGAGCAGTGGAAGGAGGTGGTGATTCTGATCACGCTCTGGCGCTTCAGCATCGATGGATCGCCGTGGGCCCCTCGACGATCATCATCGGCCTGTTGTTGCTGGCCGTGGTGCTGCGACGACGCATTCCCCGCTTCTGGCTGGATATGACTGCCGGAGCCTTCATCACCTTCAATCTGATCTTTCATTTCCTGAAGATCAACCTGCTCCTGCTCACACCACCGGCGTCGCCCCAGCTGCTGATTGGCCAGCTCCTCACCTATCTGGTATTCTTTGTGCTGGCCTGGGGGTGGATCTTCTGGCGCATCGACTGGGTGGGCCAGTCAAAACCTGGCGGGGTGATTGAAGTTGCCGATGCTGGCGACCATCTCAGCATGTTCGATTACTACCATGCCTCTCTGATGTCCATCGTGCGGCGCAGCCACTCGGAGGTGATCGGCAAGACCCGGAACGGGCGGATGCTGGTGGCCATTCACACCTTCATGGTGCTCGATCTGATCGCCGTGGCTCTCGGGCGCTTCTACCAGCTGATCATCAAGATGATCTGATCGCCGTTGCCAGTGGCACCTGATCGATCGAGCGGGCCCTGCAAGCTTGTGTGGCAAGGTCGTCCGGATGGGGCGTCAGCCTGGGGTTTAACCATGATGGGCTGGATGGAGGCGGCACTGATCATCGGAGCGGCGGCTCTGGCCGGCGCCCTCAACGTGCTGGTGGGGGGGGGCTCCCTGATCACCTACCCCACCCTGCTGGCCCTCGGCTATCCGCCGGTGCTGGCCAACGTGTCCAACAACCTCGGCCTGATCCCAGGCAACGCAGCCGGGGTGCTGGCCTACCGCCCCCTACTGGCGGGCCAGCGCTCCCGCCTGCTGGCCCTGGTGCCCGCCTCCCTGCTGGGGGGCCTGAGCGGCGCGATCCTGCTGCTGGCCCTGCCGGCGAAGCTGTTCGCTGCCGTGGTGCCGCTGCTGATCGCCCTGGCCTCGTTGCTGATGGCCCTGCAGCCCCGCCTCAGGGCATGGATCGAACGGCGCCAAGGACCGCGACAGGAGGGCATCGGCCTTCCCCTGCTGGCCGGGGTGTATCTGGCGGGCCTTTATGGCGGTTACTTCGGGGCCGCCCAAGGGGTGCTGCTGCTGGCCGTGATGGCCGTGGGTCTCGATGAAGGCCTGCAGCGGCTGAATGGCTTCAAAAATGCCCTGGTGCTGATCGTGAATGCCACAGCCGCCCTGGTGTTCATCGGCTTCACCCGCGTCGACTGGCGGGTGGCGGCCCTGATCGCCGTGGGCACCGCCGCGGGTGGCTGGCTGGGCGGGCGCTACGGCCGGCGAATCCCGGAGCCCCTGCTGCGCCGCGGCATCGTGGTCACCGGGTTGGTGGTGGCCGTGGTGCTGGCGCTGCGGCTGGGTTGAAGCCGGCGAGCGGGGCCTGAGCGAGCCGATCCAACAGCCCCCCTAGCCTGAGTTCCAGGGCACCGGAGCGGAATGGCAGCAGCACGAATGGTTTCAGCCGCGGATCGAGCCGCGCCGATGCGGGTGGCCGGCTTTGACATCCAGGCCCTGGTCAGCGGCGACCAGGCCCAGTGCTTCGAGGCCTTCTACACCAGCGGCACCAACGGCACCGGACCAGCACCCCACTGTCATCCCTGGGATGAAACCTTCTTCGTGATCAAAGGGCCGGTGGTGTTTGGCGTGGGCGATCAGGAGCACCCGGTCGAAGCGGGCACCCTGCTCCATGTGCCCGGCGGCGAGCGGCACTGGTGGCGCTTCGAGGTGGAGGGAGAGTTCCTCTCGTTCACCTCCGGCAAGCAGGCGGCGGCGATGTACCGGGACCTCGCGACCTTGCCGCCCGATGCCCCGAAGACGGACTACCGGGCCGTGGCGATCCACCATGGTCAGGAGGCCCGGCCGGAGGGTTGAGCCGCCCAAGGCGAGCCCCCTAGCCATCATGATTGGGCCAGACCTGCGGATGCTCTGCCAGCTCCGCGTGGCGCTGAATCGCCTGGACATGGCCACCATCCCGCGCCAACCCTTCGCGGTGGCAGCTGCCCAGCAGATCAGCGAGGCAGCCGGTGCGATCCCCCTGCCCCGGGCCTCCCCAGTGAGCCAGTAGCCAACCGAGCTCACTCGTCGCAGCGATCAGCCCCCTCTAGGGCCAGCCCCTCCACCTCCCAGGCCCGCAGGCCGCCCCGCAGATTTGCCACGCGCTCCCGGCCGGCCTTGATCAACACCTGGGTGGCCAGGGCTGAGCGGGAACCGGAATGGCAGAGCAGCACCACGGGCCGCTCCTGGGGAATCTCCGCCAGCCGCTCCTGGAGCTCCGGCAGGGGAATCAGCAGGCTGCCGGCCAGGTGACCATCGGGACCCTTGAACTCCTCAGTGCCGCGCACATCTACCAGGGTGAGGGCGTGGCGATGGTCCGCAACCCAGGCAGGCTCCAGCTCCGGCAGGCCGGCATAGCTGCGCTGCACGGGCGCCCAGCTGTCGGCGGCGGCGTCGCTCTCCTGCAGCGGCCTCCCGCAGCGCAGATTGGCGGGCAGGGCCTCGGCAATCCGGCCCGGGTGGGGCAGCTTCATGTTCTCCAGGTAGCCCACGAAGTCCCGTTCGTTGGCGCTGCCGCCGAGGCGGGCATTGAAGGCCTTTTCTTCCGCCACGGAGCTCACCGTGCGGCCGCTGTAGTCGTGGCCGGGATAGAGCTGGCAAGCCTCCGGCAGCGGGAAGATGCGGCTGGTGATCGAGCGATAGAGGGTGCGCGCATCCCCCTGCTGGAAATCGCAGCGGCCGCAGCCCCGGATCAGCAGGGCATCACCGGTGAAGGCGGAGGATTGGTCATCGAGCACAAAGGTGAGGCAGCCATCGGTATGGCCGGGGGTGGCCAGCACCATCAGATGGCGCGCACCGAAGCACACCCGATCCCCCTCCACCAGAGGCAGGGACACGTTCTCCGCTCCGGCCCGCTCCGCCAGGCCGATCGCGCAACCCGTGGCGCGCTGCAGCAGCCAGGCTCCGCTCACATGGTCGGCATGCACGTGGGTGTCGAGCGTGGCCACCAACGTGATGCCCAGCTCCCGGATCAGGGCCAGATCCCGGCCGTGCTGGGAGAACACCGGATCGATCAGCACCCCTTCAGCGCTGGCCGCATCGGCCAGCAGATAGGTGTAAGTGCCGGTGTCGGCATCGAAGCACTGCCGCAGCAACAGCCCACTCGCGCCGGCGGCGGCCCGCAGCAGGGGGGTGGAGCGGGCGGCGTGAGCGGCTATGGAGAACACCCGATTCCTGGTCAACATTAGGGCCCATATCGAACAGGCCGGCTTAGAGCTGTATCGCCGGCGGGTTGCGCATGACTGAACCCATGGCCACTGATCAGCGTTGGGCATGGAGTTCAGTACTGTCTTGAACGTAGCTTGAGTCTCGTCATCATCATGATGACCACGATCGGTTGGCCTTTCATCGGCTGGCCGCCCAAGCCCAATGCCAGCGCTTGCGAAAGTGGAAAGCCTGGATCGGGGCTCCCGGCCAGCCCGGCGATGTCACTCGACAGACGTGGCGATGGCTGAGTCTGGCCAGCGCATGTCCCATCCAGCCGCCACGCAAGCCCGCATAACCCTGGCCGTCATTGTTGCCGTTGTTGTGCTAACGATCAGCGCTTTCCTTCACGGCTTTTTCCAGACGCCGGCCCTGGCGCAGGTCCAGCTCCAGGCGCCAGTCCAGCAGGAGCCGCTGGCCTATCAGCTCCAGGCCAAGCCTCCGATCGATGGCGTGCCGATCCTGCTCGACGGCCGGGAGGTGTTGACCCTGCGGCGGGGGATCGCCGGCTTTTCGCTGCAGGAGCGGGCGGAGACGATCAGCCGCCGGCTGAAGCGCTTCGCGCAGGACGATGCCCGTTCGATCGACTCACTCACCTTTCAGCAACGGGTGGATGACGATTTCTGGTATCTCAGCGCCGGCCCGGACGTGCTGCTCACCATCAATGAACGCGATGCCCAGGCCAGCCGCCTAACGGCCAAGGCGCTGGCCGAGCAATCCCTGCAACAGATGAAGGCGGCCCTGCGCCAATACCGCCAGGATCGCAAACCCGGTCAATTGTTGCGGCACAGCCTTTACGCACTGATCGCCAGCGTTGGCTTCCTGGCCTTCTGTTTTGTGGTGATCCGCCTTTCAGGCAGGCTGTTTCCACTGCTGGCGCGAACGATCGCCAAGCGCGTGCCGGCGATTCGGCTGAATCAGGTGGAGATCGTCTCTGCCCCCGCGATCGCCCAGGCCGGGCTGCAGGTGCTGACGCTGCTGCGGCTGCTGCTGCTGTTGCTCGGCTTCTTTTATCTCGCCGCCTTCATTCTGCGCCTCTATCCCTGGACCCGGGCTGTCGGCGAAGACATCCTCGGTTATTTCTACGGATCCCTGGAGTTGGTGCTCACGGCGTTCGGCAACTATCTGCCCAATCTCTTCATCGTTGCCATCATCCTCTTTCTGGCCTTCTCCTTGCTGCGTGCTCTCCGGCCTTTCTTCATGGCGGTGGACCGGGGCAGCCTGGTGATTCCCGGCTTTTATGCCGAATGGGGCAAGCCCACATTTAACTTGTTGTCGGCATTGGTGTTCGCCTTGGCGGCGGTGCTGGCCTTTCCCTTTCTGCCGGGTTTCAGTTCGCCAGCCTTTCAGGGTGTTTCTGTTTTTCTTGGCCTGCTGCTCTCGCTGGGCTCCACATCGGCGATCTCCAATGTGATCGGGGGTATCATCCTGATCTACACCCGCGCCTTCCGCATCGGCGACCATATCCGTGTGGGTGACGTGATCGGTGACATCATCGAGAAAAACTTTCTGGCGGTGCGCATCTGCACGCCGGCCAATCAGATCATCACCATCCCCAATTCGTCCCTGTTGAGCAACAAGGTGGTGAATTATAATCTCTCCGCCCGTGATTTAAGCCGCGCCCTGATCCTGCAAACCACCATCACCCTGGGTTATGACGTGCCCTGGCGCCAGGCCCACGCCACCCTGATCGCTGCCGCCCTGGCCAGCGATCACATCCTCCGGGAGCCGCCACCGTTTGTGCTACAGACAAACCTGGGCAATGATGCGATCAGCTATCAATTGAATGCCTACACCGCCAATCCCAATCTGATGGTTCTGATCTACTCGGAGCTGCATCAAAATATCCAGGATCAGTGCGCAGCCCACGGCATTGAAATCCTCTCCCCCACCTACGCGTCCCTGCGCGATGGCAGCGCCAGCACCATTCCAGCAGCCGAAGCCTCGGCGCCGGCAGTGGCGAAGCGCGACTAGGGCCATGGAGCAGGGGCATTCCCGGAACACGGCGATCGGCGCCTGGGCGGCGGCGGGTCTGCTGGGCGGCCTGATCGGCTCTTTGGCGGCGGTGGCGCTCACTGAGCTGATCAAGCTGTCGCTGGCCGCCGCCTCCGGCCTGGGTCCCGCGGCGCTGCGGCTGCTGCCCCTGCTCGGCGTGGGCCTGGCGGTGCTGATCCTGTTCGGCCTGGGCCGAGGCCAATCGGTGCAGACGATCGCACCCCGCGAGACGCCCCGTCCTGGCTTGGCTCCCGGCTCGCTGGCGGCCTGGTACTCGTTCCCCCACGACATCGCCCGCGCTGATCTGACGGGCGATGTGGTCAACGCGTCGGGGGTGGAGGAGCGGTTCCCGTGGAACCTGGCGCCCCTGCGGGCGCTAGCGATCCTGGCCACCGTGGGGTTGGGGGCGCCGATGGGCACGGAATCGCCGGCGGCCCATATCGGCGTGGCCACGGGCAGCTGGCTGGGCAGCGCGGTGCCGGCGCTGCGGACCTTGGCCCGGCCCCTGGCGATCGGGGGCGGCGCGGCGAGCGTGTCGGCCCTGATCGGCATCCCGCTGGTGGGCAGTTTCTTCATGGCCGAGCTGGCGGCGCGCCGCCAGATTCCGCTGAGCGGGCCGCGGGCCGCCGCGATGCTGGCGGGCGGCCTCAGCGGCTGGGCGGTGAATGCCGCCTTTCAGCTCAATCTGATCCGGTTGGTGGTGCCCCGGCTTGCTCCCGCCGGTTTTCTCTCAGCGGTGGAGGCCACCCTATGCATCGGCGTGGTGGCAGGAGCCCTCACTGCCCTCACCGGTGAGGCGATCTACTGGGCCCGGGGCTGGCGCGACCGACCGCTGACGCGCCTGCTGATCGGCGGCGCGGCGCTGCTGGTTCTGGCGTTGCTGATCGGGGTTCTGGCCACCCCGGCGGCGGCTTTCGGGCCGGGGGGCGCGGCGATCGTCTGGGCCGAAACCACCAACCCCGCCCCGCTGCGCCTGCTGACCCTGGCCCTGCTGCGGGCGGCCGCCACCACGGCGGCGGTGTTGGCGGGGGGCTGCGGCGGGGTGTTCGTGCCGTTTCTGGCGATCGGTGACCTGAGCGGCCGGGTGTTCGCGGCCCCCTTCGGGATCGCGGCAGACCTGGCCGGTGCCGCCGGAGCCGCTGCGGGCATCGCAGGCGGTTACCGCCTGCCGTTCACCGCCATGGCGATGGTGCTGGGCGTCGGCGGACCGGAGGGTGCGCAGCTCACGAGTATGGCCACGGTGCTGGTGGCGGCCCTGTCGGGACTGCTCACGGCCCGAGCCGCCAATGCCATGAGCTCGCTGGTCCGGGGTCTTTGGCGTGAGCGGGTTGGGTCAGGGGAGTGAAGGGAGCAGGCTGGCCCGGCTTAGATCCTCATCGAGTGCTGGCCAGTGAATCCCAAAACCAGCAGCCAACACTGCCCCTGAGTGGCAGGCAAGGAGCATGGGGTGGCGGAGCAGAGAACCTGCCCTGGCCGGCGGATCAGCGTCCTGATCAGATCGCTGATCCGGCATGCTCGCCGAGCCGCCGATCAGGGCTGAACCGTGGCCAGCGCCGCCTTCGCCTTGACCACCACATCCGGCGGCAGGCTGATGAATCCCAGGCTCGGCGCCATCGCCTGGGCCGGTTCCGAGAGGGTGTAGCTGAACACCTTGTTCAGGGCATCATGCTTGGCGCCATTGCCGCTCTTGTAGAGCAGGATCCAGCTGAAGGTCACGATCGGATAGCCCTTCGGTGGATTGGGATTGGAACCGATCAGGTCGGGGCCCAGATCGATCGAGGCCAGGGCCTCCTGGCCGCTGGCGAGGGTGGGTTTCACCACCTGTCCCGATGCATTGGTGAGGGCGGCGGACTGAAGCGGTTCCTTCACGAATGCCTCCTCCACATAGCCGATCCCCCCCTCCACCTGCAGCAATTGGGCCGCCACCCCCTCGTTGCCCTTGGCGCCGATGCCGGTGGGCCATTTCACGGTCTTGCCAGCCCCCACCGATTCCTTCCAGGCCGGGCTGATCGCCGCCAGGTGGGCCGTGAAGTTGGCGGTGGTGCCGGAGCCATCGGAGCGATGCACCACCCGGATCGGCTTGGCGGCGCAGCCGAGCTGGCTGTAGTTGTTGATCTTGCCGCTGAAGATGTCGACCAGCTGGGCCTGGCTGAGCTTCAGCTCACAGCCCTTTTGGTTGTAGGCCACCGCGATGGCGCCGGCCGTCATCGGGATCTGCACCACTCCCTGGGGCAGCTTGGCGATCTCCTCGGCCTTCATCGGCACATCACTGGCGGCGAAATCCACCGTGCGGGACAGGAACTGACGCACCCCAGCCCCCGATCCCACCGACTGGTAATTCACCCGCACCCCCTGGCCAGCAAGCTCCTGGAACCAGCGCTGGTAGATCGAGGCGGGAAACGAAGCCCCGGCGCCATTGAGGGTGGTGGAACCTCCACAGCCCGTCAGGGCGATGGCCGCCGCCAGGCTGCCGGCCATCGCCCCCCAGCGCCGGGCGGCAGCGCGGACCGTGGAAGGTGGCAACAGGCTGATGCGGGCCATCGGGAAGAGGGGCAGGCTGCAGGCAACCTATAGCGGTACTGCAGGCCTGGGGTTAAGAGAATCGCCAGTGCTGGCATGCAGTCGCAGAGGGGATTCACAATCGTGAAACGATTCGCCATCGCGGCGAATCGTTTTCTGGCTACCACTTCTGGCTACCACGCACAATTCGGGTGCCACTTCCCCGTTCAAGGCACTGCGTTCAACCCAACGGCGTTCAATGCAGTGGCACCTGAAGCCCATCCATACCGGCGGGCTGGCGTTCGAGGGCCGCGATCATGCCGGGCGTTTCGCGGCGGAAACTTCGCAATTGATGACGGCGGGCTCCGAATTCCTCCACCAACACGCGGCAGGCACTTTCGGGCATGGTGTGGTCTCCGCAGGTGAACACATCCACGGCGGCGTAGCCCGACTCGGGCCAGCTGTGAAAAGAGATGTGCGATTCAGCCAGCAGGGCCAGCCCGGTGACGCCGTGGGGCTGGAAGTGGTGGCTGATCAGGTTGAGCAGGGTGGCACCAGCCCGCAGAGCGGCATTACTGAGGGCCGATCGAACAAAGTCTTCATCATCGAGCTTGGCGCAATCGCAGGCATAAAGCTCAAGGATGCAATGCTTTCCAACCGTGTCCGTAATCGGAGTGGAAATCGGAGTGGGGATCGGATCAAGAGCACTTTCATTCAACGAGGCTGCCGATGTAGGAGTGCTGTCGGCAGGAGTTGCGGTCCATCCAGGATTGGGGTGGAAATAGCGGAAGGCGAAGCTCATCGTGATAAAACCTTGATCGAGGTGATGAAAGGTGGTGAGGATCTAGGGCGAACCCGACCGAACCACACTCCTCTTAACCTAACGCTTTCCCCGCCAGCCATCTGGGTGGATTGCCCCACCCCTAAAGGTTTAGTCTGAGATCTGCGACGTCTGAGATTTACCAAGCCTGAGATCTGCCTAGCCTCGGATCAAACGAGGTCTTGGGATCCAGCCATGACGGCCTTGATGCGGGAAGCGGCGATGCAGGACGCGAGCAGCCTGGACGCCCAGGTCGGGGACGACTCGGCTGACGACACGGCTGGCGACGCTGCTGAGCCTTCGCCGCTCGATCCTGTGCTTGGCGGTCCTGTGCTCACCAGTGGCGACTACGCCCGTGAGCTGATCCAGCGGCAGATCCGGCGGCTGGGGAAACTGCAGGGCGAGGTGCTGGCCGACCACGACCCCGAGCCCCTGCACCAGCTGCGGGTGAGTCTGCGGCGGCTGCGCACCGCCCTGACCCAGTTCGGGCCAGCCCTGGTGCTGCCGGAGAGCGTGACCGACCGCCGCATCGCCGCCGTGGCCAGACGAACAGGCCTTTGCCGCGACCTCGACGTGTTGCAGCTGAGGCTGCAGCAGCAGCTCCTGCCAAGGCTTCCTGGCGACGAACAGCAGGCGCTGGAGAAGCCGATGAAGCGCCTGGCCCGCGACAGGAGCCAGGCCTTCGACACCCTGAAGGAGGCGCTGCACAGCTCCCGCTACCTCAAGCTCCTGGCCCGCCTGCATCAGTGGCAGCAGCAGCCCCGCTTCACCCCCCTGGGCGACCGTCCCCTGGCGGCCTGGCTCTACGACTGGCAGGCTCCCTTCACCGCCGGGTTATGTCTCCACGACGGCTGGAGGGTGGAGGATCCCAGTGCGGAGGCCCTGCACGATCTGCGCAAACGCATCAAGGCCGCCCGCTATGCGCTCGAACACCTGGAGGACTGGTGCGGGCCCGCCCTGCGGGCCTGGATCCAGGAGCTCCGTCAGGCCCAGGAGCACCTCGGCGAGCTGCACGATCTACAGATCCTGAGCCTCACCCTCGGCGGTGGCGGAAGCGCTCTGAAATCATCCCGGCTGGCGGTGCTGCGCAGGGAGCTGGAAGGCCAACAGGCTGAGCACTGGCTGCGCTGGCGGGAGCTGGCCCTGCGCCTCCAACAAGACCATCACCGCCATGCCATCCACCGCCAGTTGTTGGAGCTCGGCAAAGGTGTGCCGGCGGCGGGCTGACCTGGGCCAAACGAGCAACCATGGCGGGCCGTCAATCGATGGCGGCCCGGAACAAGAGCCGGGGTGGGCCCCCCGGGCAGGGCGCAGCAGACTGAGCGCGCTGCCCCCTTCTGCCATGACCGGATCCGACTCCTCCATGGGCCCCTTCTTCGAAACCCTCTGGCAAGGCGAAAGCATCGGCGACGGCGCTGACCCGGGTGAGGCGCTCCTGGCCTATCGGGCCGTGAGTCCTGAGGAGGATGACTGGGATGGCGACTGGCAGGCGCTCCTGGCCTCCAGCGACGCCGACCCCCACCTGCTGCGCTACGCCAGCTTCGAGGCATTCCTCGATAATGCCGATGCCTTGGAACGCATCCCGGTGAGCGCCGCCATGATCGCCACGGCCCTGGCCCACGGGCCCTGAGAACCAGGCCCTGCAAGCCCCCGGCGAGAATCGGAAGATCTGCCCTCGGATGCCTGGCAGGGGAAGTGCGAAAAGAGTCGAGAGAAAGCAAAGGGCAGGCAAAACCGCATCAGAATGGCTGCATGAGTCACCCCGAGAGCAGTAGCGCCCCCAGCGAAAGCAGCTGTCGCGAAAGCAGTTGCGGCGAAAGCAGCTATGGCGAAACCGCCCGCGGCCGTTACCGGGTGCGGGCCGTGGACGGAGCCGAGCGCAGCGCCCCCGATCAGGTGGCGGGCCCCCTGTTCGAGCGACGCGATGAGGCCGAGCGCTACGCCGATGCCCAGGGGCGGATCAGCGAGCGAAGCATGATCGTGGAAAAGCTGGCGGCGGCAGGGTGCTGGCTGCCCCTAGGCACCGTGGGCTGAGGGGGATCGCCGGGGGCCCCAGCCGTTCAGGGCATCACCCCGTCCAGCGGACGCCAGCGGCGTGGCTCGCCACCCCCGGAGCATCCCGAGCCAGGGACGCCACCGCAAGCGTCACCGCGGTCACAGCCGCCAGCACCAGCAGCAACGTAGGGGGCAGGGGAGCCAGGGCCAGGGCTTGGCGCAGCGGCGGCACCAGGAGCAGCAGCAGCCACAACCCCAGTCCCAGGGCAGGTCCAACGGCGGTGAGGGGGTGACGCGGCCCTCCGGCCAAGCCCACCAAGCCACCACCGGCGAGCAACAGCAGGGAAAACACCAGGCTGCGGCGGGTTTCCGCATCGCAGCCGGGCCAGAACACCAGCGCCAGGGAAGCCAGCGCCAGGGTGCCACCCTGCAGCAGCGCCCGCCGCCGGGTGGCGGCTGAAAGGAGGGGCGACTCCGGCGAGCGAGGCGGGCAATCCATCAGATCCTGATCTCCCCGCAGCGCCTCGAACACCACGGTGCAGGCCGGGTCGATCACCAGATGCAGCAGGGCGATGTGCACCGGCAGCAGGATCAGGGCGACACCGGGCAACAGCAGCGGTAGCAGGGCCAGCAAGGCGATCGGCAGATGGATGGCGAGGGTGTAAGCCAGGGCCCGCTGCAGATTGGCGTCGACCCGGCGGCCTAGGGCCAGGGCGGCCACCAGGTCGCTGAAGCGATCGTTCAGGAGCACCAGGTCCGCCGACTCCCGCGCCACGGCCGTACCCCGCCGGCCCATCGCCACCCCGATGTCGGCCGCCTTGAGAGCCGCCGCGTCGTTGACCCCGTCACCGGTCATGGCCACCACAGCACCGCCGGCCTGCAGGGCCCGCACCAGCTCAAGCTTCTGCTGGGGCAACACCCGGGCAAACACCGAAACCGCCGCCACCGAGGCCGACAGAGCGGCGTCAGCCCCGCTGGTCTCGCCGACCGCTCCGGCCTGGGCGGGCAGATCGGCACCGCAGAGCACCGGTCCCGGCGGCAGCCCGGCCTGATCCGCGATCGCTCGGGCGGTGACCGGCCCGTCGCCGGTGATCATCACCACCCGCACGCCGGCGCGCTGGGCGGTGGCGATCGCCTGGGGAACATCCGATCGCAGCGGATCCGCCAGACCGAGGAAACCCACCGGCTCAAACAGGAAGTCATGGGGATCGGCCGGGGGATCGCCGCTGGCCTCGGTGCCGCTATGGCGGGGGATGCCCTCCAGGCCCCGGGCCACCGCCAGCACCCGCAGCCCCTCAGCAGCCAGACGATCGGCGGCCTGCTGGAGGCCCCGGGCGGCCTCCGGCTGTAGGTGGCAGAGGTCCGCGATGGCCTCCGGTGCCCCCTTGGCCGCCAGGCGGCCCTGGCCCTGGGCATCGCGCCACAGGCGCGACACCACCAGCAGGTTGGCCTGGAGGGGATATTCGCGCTCTAAGGGCCAGTCGGGGTGAAGGTGTTCACTTCCCTGCAGATGCTCCGCTGCCAGCCGCTGGATCGCCAGTTCCATCGCATCCACGGGATCGCCGCGGCTGGCCAGCACCGCCATCTCCACCAGGGCATGCCAGGGTTCGTCGAGCTCCTCGTCGGGGCTCCAGGAGTCGAGATCGGGCCAGGTGAGCAGTCGCTGCACGGCCATGCGGTTGTCCGTGAGGGTGCCGGTCTTGTCGACGGCGAGCACCGTGGCACTGCCCAGGCTCTCCACCGCCGCGGGCCAGCGGGCCAGCACCCCCAGACGCGCCAACCGCAGCGCCCCGAGCGCCAGGAACAGGGCCAACACCACCGGAATCTCATTGGGCAGCAAGGCCAGGGCCAGGGCCAGGCCCGCCAACAGGGCCCGGGGCCAGTCACCACTGATCACCCCTTGCAGCACCATGAGGCCGCCGCACACCGCCAGGGCCAGCAGGGTGAGCCGTGCCGTGAGGCGGCGGGTGCGCCGCTGCTACAAGAGTTGCGAGCCACAGGCATTCCCGTTGAAGAGTTCAGCCCCAGCAGGGGTAACGATAAAATAGTCCGACTCAACGCGGTGTCTGACCTTTTTGCCTCTGGCGTGGTCTG